>NZ_JBQSVC010000001.1:0-368405 GCF_052376035.1 Halomonas sp. AOP7-E1-9 | reverse complement strand
CTTCTAAAAAACGTTATTGTAAAAAAGCAGTCATCTAGCAATATTTATATTATGAGCTTTAGCCGGTTGGTAGTTGAAAGATCATTCATAAGGCGAAAGCACAGTCGTCGATTTTTTTGGTTCATACATGCAATCTGAAAAAGAAAAGTAGTGTTAAGAACGTTGTGCGATCACTGCTTTTGGTTTGATGCTGAAAAGCTTTCTAAGTATAAATATTGTTCGTAAGCGTTTGATTTTATTATTGTGGGTTGGCGCCAAGTCTGGAAGTTTTTTTAAAAGAAAGCGATTAGGGCGTCGTTTTTAGAGGGCTGAGCGAGGTTGTTAAATGAACGCAATAATTTGCGTACGTTATTCAGCTCGGTAATTTAAGTATGCTGTTAGCCGTGCTTTAGGGTAGCTTCTAATCAAACACAACGGCCCGTCAGGCAACTGTGGTATATTCTTGCGACTATACAAAGTGTGCGATAAAAGCGGCTTGCAGAGAGTAAATAAGTACTATGAACGGGCTTGTGCGCAGGTCAAGTTTAACGGTCTATTGCCGAACGCAGGCACTTTTCAGGCACCGCTTGAATGCTTATGTTGCTTATTACTTGGCAGGTCTGTGGATCGCTTTATTTATACTCATTTAACGCCTGGGTGTTGTTTGCTAGGCTTTGTACGAAAAACTGCTTATGCTCGACCATGCGGCGTTAAGGATCAGCTCGTGTGCGAGTTCGGTCCGTTCTTTCGGTGATTTTTGCCTTGTCTGGCCTTCGTTCAGCAGCTTTTCGTACAAACCCTGACTGAAGTTGATGAACCCTGATGTTGGCGGGCCAGCATAAAATGCCCAGCTAGCAAATACTCTCAAGTGTAGAGACAAACCCACTAATCCCTTACAATGCCTGAGCATTTAGATAGCACAGATGATCAAATTTTATCCGCACAGCGTTGGGCAAGGGAATGCGCCCGTTACAATCCCTGGGCGGTAGCGTGCCTTTTTTGGAAACTATTATGCCAAATACCTCATTTTTAATAGCGCGACCGGCTCGCATGCTGCTGGCCGCGTTAAGTATGGTCGTCATCAGTGGGTGCGCCACAAGCTATCCTTCCGGTAGCGCTTCTGAGCAACCGCGCTATGTCCTTAATGATGACTCCGCAAAACCCATTCTTGATGAAAGTGTGAACGGCTTTCTGGACCAAACGCCGGCTGGTGGCGTTATCAGCGTGGCTAACAGCCCGTGGGGCGACAATGTTGAAATTGTGGCCGACGAACCCTACCTGGCAGCCAGTGGGCGTGAATGCCGTCGCCTACAAGTGATTGGCATGAGTGGCGAAGCTCGCCGCGCACTGGTGTGCAAAGCATCGTCAGAAGAGTGGGTAAACCAGCGAGTCATAACGCAAACGGCAGAAGGGCGCCTTTAATGAATCTCTTTGAAGCATGCACGCGCGCTTGCCTATCGAAAGCGCTGACTACCGTCTCTCTCGCCTGTTTGGTCATGTTCAGTGCGCCTGCCTCCGCCCAGATTCTCAGCCTGCCGGACGACACTCTTTCAGGCCAACGCAGCAGCAATCAGGCGTCATCGTCTCAAGGTCAGCAGCAAGGCCAGGTCGACGACATGCCCCGCGCCGACTGGCGCAGTGGCACCTATGGCCCCATTGCTACACCGCCCCGCGACCCGGATGCACTGCCCCCCTTTGGATATAACCTCTTCACCGGTGGTTTTCGCGGCGCCATGGGCGATGGCCTGAACGCTGATTACCGCATTAAGCCAGGCGACCAGGTCACCGTGCGCGCCTGGGGTGCGTTCGAGTTAGACCGCGTGCTGCCGGTTGACGCCCAGGGCAACATCTTCATCCCCGGTTCCGGCCCCTTAAATGTAGAAGGTCAGAGTAGCCAGCAGGTCGATAACAGCGTTCGCCAAGCGATTACCTCGGTATACCCTGACAACGTTGAGGTTTACACCAACCTGCAAGGCGTCCAACCCGTTGCTGTTTATGTAACAGGTTATGTGCAAAACCCCGGACGCTATGCCGGTACGCCCGATGACTCGCTGCTCTACTTTCTTGACCAGGCAGGCGGGATCGAACAAGACCTGGGCAGCTATCGCCAAGTGCGCGTAATGCGCAACGATCGCCTGGTTGCCACGGTGGACCTCTACGACTTTTTGCTTAACGGGACCATTGCACGCCCGCAATTCCAGGACGGTGACACCATCGTAGTGGAAGAGCGCGGCCCGGCGATTGCGGTTACTGGAGACGTGCACCGCGAGATGCGCTACGAGCTAACCAGTAACACGCTTAGCGGCGCCGAGCTTTTAAACCTGGCGCGATTGCGAAGCGGTGTCTCCAACGTACTGCTGCGTGGGCATCGTACCGATGGTCCTATCGCCCACTATTTCCCCGTCGCCCTGTTTGCTGGCCAAACCGTTCGCAGTGGCGATGAAGTCACCTTCACCGCCGACCAGCGCAGTGAAACCATCGTGGTTGAAATAGAAGGCAGCTACTTCGGGCCTTCACTCTACGCCTTGCCGCGCAATGCTCGCCTAAGTGAACTGCTTGATGCCATTGCCGTGCCACAAGGGCTGACCGCCGTTGAAAGCGTTTCCCTGCGCCGTGAAAGCGTCAAGGAGCAGCAGGAGCAAGCGCTGGAAGACAGCCTACGCCGCCTGGAAACCACCTACCTGGGCGCCACCTCACGCACCGACGAAGAAGCCCAAATTCGCCTGCGTGAAGCCGAGCTGATTGAACGCTTTATTGAACGCGCAGGTGAACTTGAGCCCAGTGGTCGCCTGGTAGTCGCGCAAGGCGGCAAGATTTCAGATATCCGCCTGCAAGACGGCGATGTCATTACCATTCCTGAAATCAGCGATTCGGTTCTGATCAGCGGTGAAATCGTGGTGCCCCAAGCCGTGGTGTACCGCCCCGGCCTAAGCGTGATCGACTACGTCAACGGCGCCGGTGGCTTTACCGAGCGTGCCGATGAGAGCCAGATTCTACTGGTGCGCCAAAACGGTGCTGTGGAACACGCGCGTAATTCACCGCTGCGCCCGGGTGATGAAATCCTCGTAATGCCCAAGGCGCCGGTACACAACTTGCAGCTGGCTTCTACGCTTACGCAGATCCTCTTCCAGATCGCCGTGACCACGCGCGTCGCGCTGGACCTGTAGCTAGGTGAATAGTGAGTGGTGAAGAGTAAGTAGAAAGATTCTCGGGTGCCCTTGTAGCGCGCGGTAACGAGCGCAGCGAGGCACCCGCGAAGGCACCGCCACAGAACACCACTACCTATCCCGTAAAAAGCCAAAATATGACAAACAACACGAACGTTAAGGCGGCAACCCGTCATGGCTGATACACAAGCAACGCGCCGGGGCGCCCGCACGCCTTGGCAAGTGACCCGCAGCGTGTGGTACGCCATGTTCATGCGCGAAGCGATTTCACGCACCATGTCCGACCGTATGGGCTGGTTCTGGATGATCTTTGAACCGTTTGCCTTGGTCGCTATTATGGTCGCCATCCGTAGCTTTATTAGTGGTGACCAGTTGCTCTCGAACGCGCCGTTTGTTCCCTGGATGATTACGGGAATGATGGGGTTCTTTTTAGTGCGAGAAGGCATGATTCGAGGCATGGGGGCCATTAATGCAAACAAGGCACTTTTTGCCTATCGCCAAGTGCAGCCCGTAGACCCGGTACTGACGCGCAACTTTCTTGAAGGGATGCTGCGCACTTTTATCTTCCTGATTTTTATTGTAGGCGGGCTAATGCTCGACCAGGAAATGTACCCGGATAATGCTATTCGCGCGATGGCCGCCTGGTTCTCGCTCTGGTGTTTAGGCTTGGGCTTGGGGCTAGTCACCTCTGTTTCCGCAACCCTGGTGCCTGAGGTAGGGCGCGTCATTACCATGATGTCTTTGCCGCTGCTGATTATTTCCGGCGTCATTCTACCGCTGAATAGCTTGCCGCATTGGCTGCTTGAATACCTGATGCTAAATCCTATACCTCACGGGTTAGAGACACTGCGATTGGGCTTTTTTGAGCACTACCATGTGGTGCCTGGCACCAGCATGCTCTATTTCTGGCTATTTACGTTTTCGCTTATTGCGCTAGGGCTTCTTATGCACCTGCGCTTTATTGACCGTTTAAAGGCAAGCTAATTCATGCAATCGTCTCTTCGTCGCTTTGGCACGCAATACCCCCAGTGGGCTATCGCCCTCATCGCAATAGTTTTGGTCTCCTTCTACTGGTTTATTTGGGCACAAGCCCGCTATGTATCCAATGCAACCGTGGTGCTTGAAAGCCCCCAAGTAGCAGCGCCTGAGATAAGCTTTGCCTCGTTAATGGGCGGTGGAGGTGGTGGTAATACGCACGACCTACTGCTATTGCGCGAATACCTGCTTTCAACCGATATGTTGCGTCAGATGGACACAGCGCTAGGCTTTCGTGAACACTACAGCGAACACGGGGATGTTTTTGCCCGGTTACGCGACCCCGATGCGCCCATTGAAGAGCTACACAAGTATTACCTGCGCCGTGTCAATGTTGAACTTGATGAATACGCAGGTGTGCTCAATATCAGCTCACAAGCATTTACCCCCGAATTTGCGCACGATATGACCGAACTGCTTCTAAAAGCGGGTGAAGACCATATGAACGCCATGGGGCACCGCTTGGCAGACGAGCAGGTATTGTTTCTGGAGCAGCAACTGGTTCGCTTGGAAGAGCGTTTTCGAGCAACCCGCGCGGAGCTACTGGACTTTCAAAACGAGTATGGCCTCGTTTCACCCACAGCCACCGTTGAAGGCCTGAACCAGGTCGTCGCCACGCTGGAAGGCGACCTTGCCCGCCTACAAGCCCAGCGCGATGCCCTGGCCAGCTTCCAAAGCTCGCAATCTGCTGAACTACGCCAGGTAGAGCGCAATATTACGGCACTAAGAGACCAGATCAGCGAACAGAGCGAACGCTTGGCCCAAGCCGCAGGCGGCGCACTCAACCGCGTTTCCGCCGAGTACGAAACACTCGAACTCCAGGCCCAGTTTGCCCAGGAAACCTACTCAAGCGCGCTAGCCGCCCTGGAAAACACCCGCTTGGAAGCCGCCCGCCAGCTCAAACAGGTAAGCGTACTGCAAAGCCCGCTATACCCCGAGTACCCAACCGAACCCAGGCGGCTATACAACAGCACCGTATTCGCCATCATCACCATTTTCCTCGCCTTCATCCTCAGCATGATCCTCATGATCGTAAAAGATCACCGAGACTGATGACGGTGAATGGTGAATGGTGAATGGTGAATGGTGAATGGTGAATGGTGAATGGTGAATGGTGAAGGGTAAAAACCAACCCTGTAGCGCGCGGTAACGCTTTGCGAGGCACGAGCAAAAAGGCACCCGCGAAAGGCGGCGGAACGACGCCCGGATGCGCCACCAATGCCGAACCCCGGCACCGCTTCGCGGTGCTCCCGCGGGTGCGCTTCGCTTACCACGCGCTACACGTTATCTAACGCTTTGATTATTCAAACGTAGCGCGCGGTAACGCTTGCGAGGAACGAGCAAAAGGCACCCGCGAAAGGCGGCGGAACGACGCCCCGAATGCGCCTCCATGCCCAACCCCGGCACCGCTTCGCGGCGCTCTCGCGGGTGCGCTTCGCTTACCACGCGCTACGAAATATCTACCCGGTTGTGTAGCGCGCGGTAACGCTTTGCGAGGAACGAGCAAAAGGCACCCGCGAAAGGCGGCGGAACGACGCCCCGGATGCGCCACCAATGCCCAACCCCGGCACCGCTTCGCTCTCGCGGGTGCGCTGTGCTAACCACGCGCTACAAGTTATCTAACGCTTTGATTATTCAAACGTAGCGCGCGGTAACGCTTTGCGAGGCACGAGCAAAAAGGCACCCGCGAATGGCGGCGGAACGACGCCCCGAATGCGCCCCAATGCCTAACCCCGGCACCGCTTCGCGGCGCTCCCGCGGGTGCGCTTCGCTTACCACACGCTACGAAATACCAACCCTGCTGGTTGTGTAGCGCGCGGTAACGCTTTGCGAGGAACGAGCAAAAAGGCACCCGCGAAAGGCGGCGGAACGACGCCCCGGATGCGCCCCAAGGCCCAACCCCGGCACCGCTTCGCGGCGCTCTCGCGGGTGCGCTTCGCTTACCACGCGCTACAAAATACCAACCCTGCTGGTTGTGTAGCGCGCGGTAACGCTTTGCGAGGCACGAGCAAAAGGCACCCGCGAATGGCGGCGGAACGACGCCCCGGATGCGCCTCAAGGCCCAACCCCGGCACCGCTTCGCGGCGCTCTCGCGACATAAAAATGCACGTCCTTGAGCAGTACTCTTCAATGAACGGCGGAAACGCAATTGGGTCTATACTGCTGGTAAATGCTGGTCGATCAACAAATTTTCGCGCAGTAAAAAAGCATATCCAATTATTGGAGGAGCGCTTTGGTGATGAAATCAAAAATATCTTCGGAATACAAACCTCAGCCCTCACCGCCAACGAAGCAAGTTATCTCGTCGGCTTTAGAACCGCTGACGAGATCCGAAATCGATGCGTTAAGGCAGAAAAAGAAACAACTAAGCGGTTATTATCAAAAAATTATTCAAGCTAGGGTCGCTAGTGGGCGCTAAGCGCGCTAGTAGATGTTAGGCACACCTTCGAGTAGCGCGCGGTAACGTTTGCGAGGCACGAGCAAAAGGCACCCGCGAAAGGCGGTGGAACGACGCCCCGGATGCGCCCCAATGCCCAACCCCGGCACCGCTTCGCGGCGCTCCCGCGGGTGCGCTTCGCTTACCACGCGCTACGAAATATCTAACCTGCTGGTTGTGTAGCGCGCGGTAACGTTTGCGAGGAACGAGCAAAAAGGCACCCGCGAAAGGCGGCGGAACGACGCCCCGGATGCGCCACCAATTCCGAACCCCGGCACCGCTTCGCGGTGCTCCCGCGGGTGCGCTGCGCTTACCACGCGCTACACGTTATCTAACGCTTTGATTGTTCAAACGTAGCGCGCGGTAACGCTTGCGAGGAACGAGCAAAAGGCACCCGCGAAAGGCGGCGGAACGACGCCCCGAATGTGGCACCAATGCTCAACCCCGGCACCGCTTCGCGTTGCTCTCGCGCCGGGCCGCCGCTGCGGGTGCGCTGTGCTTACCACGCGCTACACGTTATCTAACGCTTTGATTATTCAAATGTAGCGCGCGGTAACGCTTTGCGAGGCACGAGCAAAAGGCACCCGCAAAAGGCGGCGGAACGACGCCCCGGATGCGCCACCAATCACTACCTGGCTTCGGTGAAGCCCCTGACAACACCAAAAAAGGCGCTTCATGCTCGATATTATTCATCACGGCGGTGCAACAGGCGTTACTGGCAGCTGTCATCAGCTCATATTGAATAGCGAACACTCACTACTCATCGACTGCGGCCTCTTTCAAGGCGAAGACGCGGAAGAAGACAGCTTCGAACAGCTACAAATCGAATTTGATATCAGCACCGTACAGGCGCTTGTCATTACCCATGTCCATATTGACCACGTAGGGCGGCTACCGTACCTGCTGGCAGCCGGATTCAAAGGCCCCATCATCTGTTCAGAGCCTTCTGCCAAGCTACTGCCCCTGGTCATTGAAGACGCGCTAAAAATTGGCTTTACCCGCAACACACAACTGATCCAGCGCTTTCAGGAACAGCTGGAAAAGCAAATTGTTAGCGTGCCTTACAAAACATGGCACCGCATCGTCGAAGATGAAAGCGGCTCCACCCGTATCAAGCTCAAACGGGCAGGGCACATATTAGGCTCCTGCTACGTTGAAGTAGCGCACCAGGCGGCCAATGGCGATAAAGAGCGTATTGTCTTCTCTGGTGACTTAGGCGCTCCCCACGCGCCGCTGTTGCCCGCACCTACATCGCCCCACGGCTGCGATCAGTTAGTGCTGGAAAGTACCTACGGTAACCGCACCCACCCGGACCGCCGCCAGCGCCGCGCTGTTTTAAGAAAAGCGATAGAGCAAGCGCTCACCAACGGCGGCACGGTCATGGTGCCCGCCTTCAGCATAGGTCGCACGCAAGAACTGCTTTACGAACTGGAAGGCATTATTCATGAAGCCAAAAACAGCCAGTGGAGCACGCTTGAAATCATTGTCGATTCACCGCTGGCCGCCCGCTTCACCAAGGTATACCGCGAGCTAAAACCCTACTGGGATGATGAAGCCCAAAAGCGGCTAAAAGGGGGCCGACACCCGCTCAACTTTGCCAGTCTCTACACCGTAGAAAGCCACACCGAACACGAGCAAACGGTTGAGTATTTAGCCAAAACCGGCAGACCCGCCGTGGTGATAGCCGCCAGCGGCATGTGCGCAGGTGGGCGCATTATGAACTACCTAAAAGCCATGCTGGGCGATGCCCGCCACCAAGTGCTGTTTGTAGGCTACCAGGGCGCAGGCACCCCAGGCCGCGCGATACAGCAATACGGCCAGGGCGGCTGGGTAGAAATCGACGGCCAGCGTATCGACATTAACGCAGGCGTTACCTCCATCAGCGGCTACTCCGCCCACGCCGACCAAAACGACCTGCTAAACTTCGTAAAGCGCATGCGCCGCTGGCCCCACACCATCCGCTTGGTACACGGCGACCAAAACGCCCGCGCAGTGCTGAAAAGCAAGCTAGAAGCAATGTATGCGCGAAAAGGTAAAGAAGTAAGAGTTACCAGTTCTTAGTAGCGCGTGGTAACGAATCTCGCGAGGAACGAGCGAATGAGGCACCCGCGGAAGGCGTCGGTACGACGCCCTGATCTCGCCATCGTGCTCACCTTCAGCACTACTTCAGATGCTCTTCGAATGTCTTCGCCCCCAGCACAATCATTGCACTCTGTTTTGAATTACCATCGGTTATCAACCCTAAATGATTGAAATCAAAAACGTCTACAAGCGCTACCACAACCACCACGGCAGCGACTGGGTATTAAAAGATATAAACTTGACAATTCCTACCGGGGTCAGCATTGGTCTTATCGGCCGTAACGGTGCTGGTAAATCCACGCTGCTGCGCTTGATTGCTGGTATGGATACGCCAGAGCGAGGAGAGGTCATTCGCAGCAGCCGTGTTTCCTGGCCGGTTGGGCTTTCAGGCGGAATGCAAAATAATATGACAGGCCGCCAAAACGCCAAGTTTGTAGCCCGAGTGCAGGGCAGCAGTCCAAAAGAAGTACAGCGCGTTATTCAGTTTGTCGAAGACTTTGCCGAGATTGGCCCTGCGTTCGATGAACCGATCCGCACCTACTCGTCCGGCATGAAATCCCGCATCTCGTTTGGGTTATCATTTGCGTTCGATTTTGATGTATATATTTCCGATGAAGCCACCGCCGTTGGCGACCGCGCTTTTAAAGACAAAGCCAAAAAGCTCTTTCAATCGAAAGTGGGCCAAGCCTCACTCATTATGGTGTCCCACTCCGAAGGCATCCTGAAAGACCTGTGCCAGGCAGGCCTATACCTTAAAAATGGCAGCGCCTACTGGTACGAAGATATCAACGAAGCGATTGCCGTATACCACGCCGACGCTGATGCCAAGAAAAAAGCGGGCGAAAGCGCATTACCTAACGATGTGATTGGCGCAAGGCACTACCTGGCAGAGTGCCATCAAATTTTAAAAGGCGCGCAAGAAACACTAAAAGAGCTGCAAGAAGAGAGTGCACCTGCCGAACAAATCAAGGCCGCCAGCCAAGACGTTAATACGGCAGGGGCCGTAGCCAAAGAAGCCCGGCTGCATCTAGAAGCACTTATAGAAACGCAGGGGCAAACCAAAAAGCGTTCTTCATAAGTGCTAACTTCACTATCTCTGATCAAAAGTGCCAGGTAAATGAAACCCACGAAGATTAAAACGTTTTTAATCACCGGCGGCGCAGGCTTTATCGGCTCTGCTGTTGTGCGTGAACTGATTCAAAATACGACACACCAGGTCATCAATGTTGATAAGCTCACCTATGCTGGCAATCTGGAATCGATTGGCAGCATAGAAGGCCACGACCGCTACACCTTCGTGCAAGCGGATATCTGCGATGCCAGCGCCATGCAGCAGCTATTTACGCAGCACCAGCCCGATGTTGTCATGCACTTGGCAGCCGAAAGCCACGTGGACCGCTCCATAGATGGCCCCGCCGAGTTCATCCAAACCAACGTAGTAGGCACCGCGGTGCTTTTGGAAGCCGCTCGCAGCTACTGGAATAGCCTGCAAGGTGAACGCCGTGACGCTTTTCGCTTTCACCACATCAGCACCGATGAAGTGTATGGTGATTTAGAAGGCACGGAAGACCTGTTTACCGAACATACGCCTTACGCGCCCAGCTCGCCTTACTCTGCCAGCAAAGCCAGCTCCGACCACCTGGTGCGCGCCTGGCAGCGCACTTACGGCCTGCCCACGTTGATCACCAACTGCTCCAATAACTACGGGCCGTACCACTTCCCGGAAAAGCTGATTCCGTTGATGATCCTCAACGCCCTGGCGGGTAAGTCACTACCGGTATATGGCAATGGCCAGCAGATCCGCGACTGGCTTTATGTAGAAGATCACGCCCGCGCACTTATCAAAGTAGCCACTGAAGGGCAGGTAGGGGAAACCTACAATATTGGCGGGCACAATGAAAAAGCTAACCTCACCGTAGTGGAAACGCTTTGCGACTTGCTGCAAGAGCTGGTGCCGAAGGACGCTTCCTATCGTGAGTTAATCACCTTCGTCACCGACCGGCCAGGCCACGATGTACGCTACGCCATTGACGCCAGCAAGATCGAACGCGAGCTAGGCTGGGTGCCGGAAGAAACCTTTGAAAGCGGCCTGCGCAAAACCGTTGAATGGTACCTCGCCAACGAAACCTGGTGGAAACGCGTACAAGACGGCAGCTACCAAGGCCAGCGCCTAGGCAAGGCATGATAACAGTATGTTTTGTAATACGTTGATAAAGGCATGGTAGCGGTATTTTGTAGCGCGTGGTAAGCGCAGCGCACCCGCGGGAGCACCGCGCAGCGGTGCCGGGGTTGAATGCGGTGGCGCATCCGGGGCGGCTTGACGCCGCCATTCGCGGGTGCCTTGCCGTTCGTTCCTCACGGCGCGTTACCACGCGCTACAATGTGTGCAGCCATCTGTTAGGGAATTCTTGTAGCGCGTGGTAAGCGCAGCGCACCCGCAGCGGCGGCCCGGCGCGGAAACACCGCGCAGCGGTGCCGAAGGCCACCACGGCAACAATCAAGGCACCAAAACCGAAAAGGATTTTCCATGAATATTCTGGTCACCGGCGGCAACGGCCAGGTCGGCTTTGAACTCCAACGCCAATTTGCCATTTTCGGCAACATCCTGGCTCCCACGCGCCAGGAACTCGATTTAACCAATGCCCAAGCCGTTGATACGTTTCTTTCCGAGCACAAGCCCGCATTAATCCTCAACGCCGCCGCCTACACCGCCGTTGACAAAGCTGAAAGCGAACCCGAGCAAGCCAAGCGCCTGAACGCAGGGCTACCGGCGCAGCTGGCCCAATACGCTGCCCAGCACGGTATTACGCTGGTGCACTACTCAAGCGATTACGTGTACCCCGGCAACGGCACCGAGCCCTGGCAAGAAGATAGCCCCACTGGCCCATTAAGCGTTTACGGCCAAACCAAGCTGGAAGGGGACAACGCCATCGCTGAAAGCGGCGCCAACCACCTCATCTTCCGCACCAGCTGGGTGTATGCCGCACGCGGCAACAACTTCATGAAAACCATGCTACGCCTGGGCCGCGAGCGTGAAGCATTAAGTATCGTCAACGACCAAATAGGCGCGCCCACCCCCGCCCGCCTAATCGCCCAAGTCACAGCACTTGCGTTTACACCTCACCCCTCACACCTCATACCCCATATATCCAAAGGCATCTACCATCTAGCCCCAAGGGGAGAAACCAGCTGGCACGGTTTCGCGTGTGAAATTTTCAGCCAAGCCCTCAAGGCAGGCGAGGCGCTAGCCATCACGCCAGAAGCCACCCAAGGCATTCCCACTGCCGATTACCCAACACCTGCCCAGCGCCCGCTTAACTCAAGAATGCGTCTGACTAAGCTTGAAGCCGCGTTGGGTGTCACATTACCGGCTTGGCAAGACCAACTGGCGCTAACGCTTAAAGAACACTTGGCAACCTAAACCGCCATAACCATGCTAAACGTTGGCTACGGAAGAAGCGCAAAGCACTACCAAAAGCGTGAATGTATGCTTTTATCTTATCAGTGCTTTCGCTTGATGGCCGTGGCTAATCAATGAACACCGAAGGAGCCCCACCCACATGTCGCTGGTAATATATCTAGGCCTGAACGCGTTTACGCATCAGCCCCACCTACTGCTGCCACCGGGCCAAGTGCCTCTGCCGTTACAAGCGCTTCAAGAAACGGCGCAGCAAGGCACTGTATTACTGGATGAAATGACAGAATCTGCCAGCCAGCAGCTCAACCAATGGCTAGCCAAGAATGCCGAACAGTGCATTGAGCTATGTTGGCCGCAGCCGGTGCCTTATATTGCCGCACGCACCGCCCAGGGCGCACAGCCGCACGATGTTCAGCAGAGCTGGAAAGCCCAAGCACAGCGAATAGTAGCGCTGTTTCGTAAACACCGTAGGCAAATAACGCTGTACGGCTATACGCCGGGGCAGGCACCAAGCCACGCCAGCAGCGCACTTGCCAAACTGCCAGCACTGGATGTTTTACCGCTGCATCGCTTAGCCGCTGGGTATCTACTCAAGGAAGATACCGAGCTACAGCAAGCACATGGCTACCTTAAAGCCAGTAGCCAAGCCACCAGCGAATGGCAGCAAGACCCCGTAACCGATATTGCCGAGGCGCTGGCACAGCAACAAAAGCTGCAAGATGCCGAGCTGGAAAACCAGCAGTATGCCCAGCAGTTAGACCAGGCCCAGCAAACCCTGGAGCAACAGCTACACGAGCTGGAAGAAAGCAGTAAAGCAGCGGAACAAGCCAAGTACACAGAGCAAGCACTAAGCCAGTCGAAAGAAGAACATAGCCAAATTACGGCTGAGTTGCATAAATCTCAAGAAGCGTTGGAGAAAGCGCTGAAAGAGAAAGAGCAACAAACCAAGCAAATTAAGGAAGTAGAAGAAGAAAACGAACTGGTGATCAAAGAGCTGCACCGAGTACAGGAAGCCCTAGAACAAGCACTTATTGACCAGGACCAGCGCCAAACCCAGTTAAAAGGCGTGCAGAAAGAATTAAAGCAGCGTCAAGCTCAACTGCATAGCGTTCAAGAAGAACTGGAAAAACTGCATACTGACCAGCAGCGCCTGGAAAAACGCTCGGAATCACGCCAGCGCAATCTAAACGTACTGCGTAGCGAAAGCGAGCAGCGCATACACCACCTGCAAACCCTGGTGCAGTGGCTGCGCGTTAGTGCTTACCGGCATGCCTCGGCGGCTTACCGTTACAGCCGGGCCTATAAAAAGGCACTACCAAGGCAAATAAGCCAGATTGAAGAAAGCGGCTTTTTTGACGCCCAATGGTACTGCGAACAGTATCCCGACGTTGCCAAAGCCGGCATTAAACCCGCAGAGCACTTCGTTAAATTTGGAGCATTGGAAGGCCGTAACCCCAGCGCGAGTTTTGATACAGAATATTACTTGAACTGCTATCAGGATGTAGCAGCCTCCGGCCAGCACCCGCTATTGCACTACATTCGTAACGGCAAGGCTGAACAGCGTGAAACCCAGGCACCCCAGCGCCAACTGCCTGCGCCAGTACCGCAACAGGTAAATGCTAAGGAGCGCCTGGCATGAGTGAACAAGCACCCATAACGCTGCACATTGGCCCGCTACGTGAAGAAAGCCAGCGCCTTTTACAGCAGCACACCACACCCGCGCTAGTGGTTTACCCGCCCCATAGCAAAGTACCCACCGGCATGCCCGCCAATGTGCGCTCTACAACCGCTTGGGTTACCCCTAATGGCAGCGAGCGTTCGTGCTACCGCTACAGCCTGGCAGACTTCAACAGCCTGGCAGAAGCCACTGGCCTAACGCAGCTTTACCCAGGCGTTAGCCTTCAAGAGTGCCAACCGGTGGAAACCCAGGCACTTGCTGACATAATCGATGAGCAAGGGGCGAAAAACACCCCCATCACTGCGCTGGTTATTGAGCAGGCCGACCAGGCCAAGGCACTGCTGGAAACCTTGCAAGAGCAGGGGGCATTAGCCACCGTGAACCACCTGTGGGTACGCACCAGCCCAGTACGCCTTTATACCGAAATGCCCGTGCAACAAACCCTGATAGAGTGGTGCGAAGAACAGGGGTTCGAGCCAGTAGAAGAAGAGGCTGAAGACCCCGAATTTTGCCTGCAAGCTTTCAAGCGCAACCGCTTGCATAGCGCACTGAACGAAGCCCAACAGCAAAATAGCGCATTCAAGAAGAAAATTGAGGCATTAACCGCTGAGCGTGATGAATTAAGCAATACCTTAGCGGCCACCCAAAAAGAAGCTAGCGGAGCCCAAGAAGAGCGCGAAGCGCTACGCAAGCAAGTGCAAGAGTTAAAACAGCATAATCAACAGTTATCAAATGAATCGAGCGAAACCCAGAAAAAGCAGCACCAGTTGGAAATAGAGCTGGAGCGTGCCGAAGCCCAGCTTGAACTGATTAAAGAGCTGTTATTGAAAGACAAGCTGTTAAGCAGTCAAGCCGGTAGCTAGCCGCACGTAGGATTGGAAAAGGAGAGTAAGATGGCACGAAAAGGAATTATTCTAGCCGGTGGCTCGGGCACTCGTTTGCATCCCATTACCCGTGGGGTGTCCAAGCAGTTGTTACCCATTTACGACAAGCCCATGATTTACTATCCCGTTTCAGTACTTATGCTGGCGGGTATTCGTGAAATTCTGATTATCTCCACCCCTGAAGATCTGCCCCAATACCAGAACCTGTTGGGTAGTGGTGAAGGCTTTGGCGTTCGGTTTGAATACGCGGTGCAACCAAGCCCAGATGGCCTTGCCCAGGCATTCATTATCGGTGAGGAGTTTATTGGCCAGGATCCAGTCTGTTTAGTGCTGGGCGATAACATCTTCCACGGCCAGCACTTCTCCGACCAGTTGAAACGCGCTGGCCAGCAGCCAAGCGGCGCTACCGTGTTTGGCTATCTGGTAAAAGACCCAGAGCGCTTTGGCGTGGTGGAGTTCGACGAAAACGGTAGGGCGCTTTCCATTGAAGAGAAGCCCAAGAAGCCCAAGTCTAGCCATGCCGTCACCGGGCTCTACTTCTACGATAACGATGTAGTGGAAATTGCCAAAAACGTGCGACCTTCTGAGCGCGGCGAGCTGGAAATTACCAGCATCAATAACGCGTATTTGGAGCGTGGGGACCTGCGTGTAGAGCGCCTGGGCCGCGGCTTTGCCTGGCTGGATACCGGCACCCACGACAGCCTGCTGGAAGCCAGCCAGTACGTACAAACCATCGAGCACCGCCAAGGCCTCAAAATCGCCTGCCTGGAAGAGATTGCTTGGCAGCAGGGGTGGATCAGTAACGAGAAGCTGACCAAACTCGCCAAGCCCCTCTCTAAAACACAGTACGGCCAGTACCTTCAGCGCCTTTTAAAGATAAAAGGTAAGAAGTGAGCAGTAAATAGTGAGTAGTATATGGTGAATGGGAGTAGCAGTATCGCTCATCACTCATCACTCATCACTCATCACTCATCACTCATCACTCATCACTCACCATTCACCATTCACCATTCACCATTCACCATTCACGGCTCTTCAATGAAATACGAAAAACTCGCAATACCCGATGTGGTACTAATAACCCCCCAAGTGTTTGGCGATGAGCGGGGTTTTTTTATGGAAACCTTCCATCAAAGTGATTTTGAACAGCACTGTGGTAACTACCAGTTCGTGCAGGACAACCACAGTAAATCGAAACAAGGCATTTTACGTGGCCTGCACTACCAGCATGCTAAACCACAAGGCAAGCTAGTACGGGTGACCCAAGGTGAAGTTTTTGATGTTGCAGTTGATTTACGTGAGCAAAGCCCTACTTTTGGCCAGTGGATAGGTGAATATCTTAATTCTTGCAATAAAAAAATGCTGTGGGTTCCACCCGGTTTTGCTCATGGGTTTTATGTTATGAGTGAAGAAGCGGAGTTTCAGTATAAGTGCACTGACTATTATCACCCTGGCAGTGAGTTCTCACTGCTTTGGAGTGATGAGGCACTGAATATAGAATGGCCGCTGGTAAATGGTAAGTTACCACAACTATCTGTCAAGGATGATAAGGAGTGTGCGTTTTCGTGGCAGCATTGCCCTAAATTCTAGATTTGATAATAAGAGGAAATGAATGAGCCACCTAGATACCAATCCAAATCATTACGTTAAATCCGATATTGATTCATATGTTGAAATTATAAATAAATGGCTGTTAGGGGATTGGGCTTCTTTATGTGAGATTAGTCCAGATTCATTATTGAATGAAACAGATAGTGATGAATTAAAGGCAATTCTAGCTGTTGCCCATTTACAGTTAGGTGAATATACGCAGGCAAGAGAAATATTAAGCCAAATTGATAGGCATGAATTAATTTATAGTTATTTAATATCTGGCGTCCATAATAGTTTAGGCAAGGCTCGGGCCTTGCAAAACATGCGTAAACAAGCAGCCGAGCATTTTTTTAACTCAATAAGTATGAATGGCGAAAAAGAAATATATCCCGCAGTTGAAAAAGCTAGATCATGTGAACAATATTCTCAGATAGATAAAATACAGTTATGGCAAAGAGGTGCGCCTTGTAACAAAAAAAGAAAATTTAAAAAGCTATTCATAGATTGTGGTGGCTATGATGGCTGTTCGGTCATTAAGTTTTTACTTTTAAACCCAGATTACGACGTCATTACTTTTGAAGCTAATCCAGAGCTTTGGCATTATCATGAAAAACTTCCAAATATCCTAATTAAAAAAGCTGTGTATGACTACTATGGGTTTATCGAATTTACAGTTGACCCAATTGATGCTGATGGGAGCTCAATAATAAAAGAGAAGAATATAGATTTTAGACGCATAGTAAGTAACGAAGAATGCCCAAAATTACAAGTAGAATGTATGGATTTATCTTTATTTGTTAAAGAGCTCTCAAAAGAATACGAACACATTGAAATGAAATTAGATGTTGAAGGTGCTGAGTATGCGATACTGCAAAAAATGGTAGCCGATGGCACTTTAGTTTTGTTGAAAAAATTATATGCTGAATTCCATTGGAATAAAATTGGGCTTTCAAAAATAGTCCATGAAGAATTAATAGATAAGATCAGTATATTAGATAAAGATGAATGGGACGCCCAGGAATTCGCTGTTCATATGCGTGACTCAGCAGCAATTAAACGGCGTGAAACAATAGAACTTTTTTTTAATAAAGTTTTGCACTAAGGATTTATTAAGTGAAGTCTACTATTTTGGAAAGAGCAAATGAAGCTTTTAGTAACGGTGATTTTGAGATTGCATTAGCACTTTATAATAAGGTAATCCAGGAAAATAAAACACTAAGTAATCATTTGCTTCTAAATGTAGAATTAGCAAAAGAAAGATTCCGTAAAGTTAATTCTTTGAAAAATGAAAAAATTATTGTATACACATGTAATTTTGGAAATTACGAGTCAGTGAAAGAACCCGTCAATATAGATAAAAGTGTTGAGTATATTTTATTTACTGATAATGAGCTTTTGAAAAGTAAAGTTTGGAAAGTGGTAGTGCTAAAAGAGGCTGCCGGGGATTCTCGACGAACTTCTAGGCTTCCAAAAATACTTGCTCATAAATATTTGCCTCCTCATGATATAAGTATTTATATTGATTCAAGCCTTGAAATAAAAGAAAGCAATGTAAAAAAAATGGCTTTGGATTGTTTGAATGGCTATCCAATAGCACTTTATAAACATTATAAACGCAATTGTGTTTATGACGAAATTGAATTTGTTATGAATTCAACTGATAGGTTTGTAAGTAATAAGTCACAATGTTTAATGCAAAAGAAAAAATACGAACAAATCAGCTATCCAAAAAATAATGGTTTGTTTGAAAATGCTTTAATTGTCAGACGAAACAATAAAGATATTGAAAAACTAAATAATACATGGTGGTATGAATATCAAGAAGGTACTGAACGTGATCAATTTGTGTTTATGTACGCGTTGCATATATGTAGCATAACACCGAATGCAATTTCAATAGGTGAGCAGTTTCGCAAAAATCCATATGTGAATTTTTATAAACATAAGTATGAATCTTATTCTAAAGAAAATTCATATGTTGACTCAAAATATGAGAAGATTAAAGAGTTAATTCGTCGGAAGAGTGTGAAACTAGTGTCTTTCGATATATTTGACACTTTGATTTCTAGGAATGTTTTAATACCAAAAGATATTTTTTGGTTAATGGGAAAGAATGAAGAAGTAAAAAGGCTAGCATTAACAAATGATTTTGAAAGTTACAGAGTATTAGCTGAAAAGCAAGCCAGAAAAAAAATTGAAAATTCAGGGCAGCATATAGATCCTACTCTTGAACAAATTTACTCAGAGTTGTCTGAAATTGTTGGTATAGATAACATATATGCACAGAAGTTGAAGCAAATAGAAAATGAGTATGAAGTTAAATTTTGCCATCCTAAAAGTAAAATTATTGAATTGCTAGATTTTGCAATTTTGAGTGGTAAAAAAGTCGTGCTTTGCTCAGATATGTATCTACCACGTGATACAATTGAAAAAATGTTAAAAAAATGTGGGGTGTCAAATTATGATAAATTGTATTTATCATGTGAAATTGGTTTGACTAAAAAACATGGCACAATTTATCCAAAGCTTATCAATGACTTTAAGTTGAGTCCAGAGAGTATTCTTCAAATTGGTGATAACCAAAAGTCTGACATACAAAAATCTAAAGAAAATGGTCTAAAAGCAATTCGCGTACATGACTATAATAAAATTATGTTAGAAGAGAAGGAGGTTTTTAATGGTTTGATGCCAGCAATATCCTCTATTTCAAATATTAAAAATGTTGCTGTTAGATTTAATTATTCTTTAATGCAGCGTTATTTATTCAAAGATTCAATTGTATCTTCTAGAGCTATTGTTAACTCTAAAGACTTTGGTTATTTGGCATTAGGCCCTTTTTTACTTTCCTTAGCGTTATGGATAATTAGAACAGCAAATGAGAAAGGCTTTGAAAAAATTTATTTGCTTGCTAGAGATGGATATTTAATAGATAAAGGTATTGAAGCTTTAAGAGAGCATATTGATATTAAGTTTGAAACTGAGTATTTGCCTATTTCTAGAAAAGCACTTTTTCCATATATGTTGCAAACTAAGCCTGGCTTTGAGGACGTCTTTTTCATTAAGTATGCTTCTGATTTAAAAGTGCAAAGTTTTATTAAAAATAGATTTGGTTATAAAGTGCTAAATATATTTTGTGACTCTTTATGTGATCACGATGCAGATATATTAAATGGGTATATGTATGATTATGAGAGTTACGTTTTAAATAAGCTAAGAGAGCTATACCCTCAAATTCAAAAGATTACAAAAAAAGATTCAGATTCCATTGAGAGTTTCTATAAAGGGGCAATACAGGAAAATACTAGATCCGCAATCTTTGATGTGGGGCGTAAGGGCACTTTTCAAAGAATATTAAGTGAGATTACAAATAATGAACTGTTCGGTTTTTACATAATAAATTCTGATGACATTAAGAAAAATGCTGGTAATAAGTTTAAATCCTATTTGGGTTTTTCCGAATGCATAGTTCGGGGTAGAAATATAGATACAGTTTTGTATGAGGCGCTGTTATCAGAAAAGAAAGGCTCATTTATTGGTTTTGACGAAAATAACAAGCCTATACGCGAAACAAGTAAAGGAGATAGCAGCGTAAACATGTTTGAGTCTATTCTATTGGCGCAAAAAGCTGCATTGGATTACATGATAAATTCTGCTAATATTTACTCAAAAGACATTATCTTTTTAGAGTTAGAAGGTAAATACGCCTCGTATCCACTTGAGAATTGGATGGAGAATAGTGATTTAGCATCAATAGTCACTTCATTTAGTCATGAGGACTCTGTCTCAACTGAAAAAGCTCGAAGCTTGGGTCAAAAAAGCATCAAAAAAGCTTTGCCTGATCCATACTATCAATTCCCTGTAGAAAAAATAGAAAAGCATAGAGTCATAATATATTGTCCGGCTATCACACGAATAAGGGGTGGGGCAGAACGAATTGCATCTAGAGTTGCTAATCACTTGATTGAGAATGGATACGATGTTCTTATGTTAACTTCTGGAAACCCTCAATCGAGCAACGTGCCCTTATATTATTTACACCCCACAGTAATAGTTAGAAATGTAGACGTGAGAAATATTGATAATTTCACTAAGATTATTGATTCTTATCGACCAAACTGTGGATTAGTCCTTGCGTCAGGATCAGTGCTGATTAATATTGCAGCAGCTTTTAAGAGATCTTCTGTTCCCTTTATGCTGTCAGAAAGAGCTAGTCCAGCGCATTCTTTAGAAATATATTGGAAAGACTATAAAAAATCTGATTATTTAAAAGTTTATGATAGTGCCAGCAGTATTTCAGTACAATTTCCCAGCTTTAAAAGCTTTTTTAGAAACATTGGTTCTTCAAAGTTAATGGTTCTCCCTAATCCTATTGAAATAGGCCATGACAATCCAGCTCCTGATCATTACAATCAAAGGACTATTATTTGCGCGGCTAGAATATGGTTTGAGCAGAAAAAACAAGACTTACTATTAGAGGCATTTGCAAAATGCAGTAAAGATTTTCCTGATTGGAAGCTTGAATTTTATGGGCATGGTTACGGTAATGATTTTAAAACTCTCATTGAAATGTCTAAAAAACTTGGTGTCGAAAATAAAGTCCTAATTAGTCCGGCAGTTTCAAATATTTCTGAGAAATTTAAAAAGTCTTCTATTTTCGTGTTGCCTTCAATGTTTGAGGGATTTCCAAATTCGCTAGCCGAAGCTATGGCATTGGGTTTGCCTGCAATTGGGTTTGATGGATGTCCTGGAGTAAATGAGTTAATAGTTGATGATGTTAATGGTTTTTTAGCTTCATCAAAAGGCAGTCGAAGCGATCAAGTTAGCTCTCTTTCAGTCAAGTTAAAAAAAATGATGAGTGATGAGGAAATGCGGAAAATGTTTGGTGAAAACTCCCGCAAAATTATGTCTAACTACGAGTCGGTTAAGGTTTTAAAAGCTTGGGAAGAAAGTGTCAGAAGTCTGTGTGCTTTGTCTTGAAGAATTGATTTTGATCCCGAGTGTTTTATGACTAAAATTATATATGAGTCCGATAGCTTGCTAGCTAAACTTGAGATTGGTGAAACTCTTTACCAAACTCTTGTTATTACTTTTGTCGGTAGGAATAAAGACCAAGATAAAGCACGATTTTTTGGAGACGCTTTTCTTAATAAATATGGTTACAGCTGCTTGGCAGTAGCATGCAAATCTAATGAGTGGTATCAGTATGAAGATTTTGATCAGATGTGTAAGCATATACAAGCTGAGTCTGAAAATTTCCAAAGAGTTATAGTTTATGGAGCAAGCATGGGGGCATATGCAGCTCTTGAATATTCTAGATATTACTCATGTGATGTCTGTATTGCATTATCCCCACAGTTTACGGTTGATCCGAGTTGGGCAACATTCGACACAAGGTGGACCAATGATATTGTTGCAATCGATTCGTATAGATCACCTATCTTAGAACTGCGAAAAAATGTAAGTTATTATATTTTTTATGATCACTCTCATATTGTTGATAGGCAGCATGTTAATAAAATAGCCTCTGAGCGTGACTTAAGTAATGTGACAAAAATAAGTATTCCTTTTTCAGGCCATGTTGTTGGTGATTTTGATAAACGTCTTTTGTCAGAGTCAATATTAAATATAATCAAAGGTGATTTTGATTTAAGAGTTTTCAATGAGAACAGAAAGCAACTAGTGGCTAATTCTAAGCTATATTATACTAACTTGATTAAGATTCTTTCTAGAAGAAAATCCAATCTTTTATTTTCTGCGTATCTTAAGGAGTATGCGTTTAAAGTTGGTGCATTGGAACCCAATATGGCAGTCAAAGCGTCAAAGCTTCTTGTTCGAGAAAAAGAATTCTATAAGGCTCTTCATATATGTCATCAATGTTTATATAAGCATCCTGTTTCTAGAGTGTTTAGACAACTTTCATATGTGTATTTTAATTTGAGGTTGTACGTTGAGGCTAAAGCTATTATCGATAAAGCTATTGAGTATGACCCAAGTAGTGAAAATTATAGAATGCTTGATAAGATTTTAAAGGGTCAAATGAAATAGGTGAGTGTATGACTTTTCTAATTACTGGTTCCGCAGGTTTTATTGGCTCTGCATTATGTTTGCGACTACTTGAACGTGGCGATACTGTAATAGGCCTAGATAATCATAACGACTATTACGACCCCGCTCTTAAAGAAGCCCGCTTGGCAAGGCACCTTGATCACCCGAACTACACGCATATTCGCATGGATCTCGCGGACCGTGAGGGCATCGAGCGTGTGTTCTCTGAATATGAGCCTCAACGCGTTGTGAATTTAGCGGCGCAAGCAGGGGTTCGCTATTCGATTGAGAATCCTCTGGCTTATATTGACAGTAATATTGTGGGGTTTGCGCATATTCTTGAAGGGTGCCGCCATCATCAAGTAGAGCATTTGGTGTATGCGAGTAGCTCTAGTGTGTATGGTGCTAATGAGCACATGCCTTTTTCAGTGCATGATAATGTTGATCATCCTTTGAGTTTGTATGCGGCCAGTAAAAAATCGAATGAGTTAATGGCTCATACCTATAGCCATCTGTATGGTTTGCCCACTACAGGGTTGCGCTTTTTCACCGTATATGGCCCTTGGGGGCGGCCTGATATGGCTTTGTTTAAATTCACCAAAGCCATTGCCGCTGACGAGCCCATCAAGGTGTTCAATTACGGTAAACACCGCCGTGATTTCACCTATATTGATGATATTGTGGAAGGCGTTATTCGCGTTTTGGATAAACCCGCCACAGCAAACCCTGATTGGAGCGGCCAGGAACCTGATGCTGCCAGTAGCCGTGCGCCTTGGCGTGTTTACAATATTGGCAACCATCAGCCTGTAGAGTTGATGGATTATATTGCCGCGATTGAAAAAGCAATGGGCAAAGAAGCAGAAAAAGAGTTGCTACCCATGCAGCCAGGCGATGTGCCAGACACTTATGCGAACGTTGATGAACTAATAGAGCAGTTCGATTATCAGCCCGCTACCCCGGTTGAAGAGGGAGTAGCTAACTTTGTGCAGTGGTATAAAGAATTTTATAATGTAACACCATAATGTAAATAGCCTTGCAGCAACGGCTACTTAAGGAATATAGAATTCATAAAGGAATATATGTCCTCCACAAATACTCTGCATACCGCTTATTTTGCGACCGGCAACCAAGCCCTGTTTGATAAACAGCCTGCAGCCGCTATCAATCAATATTTAGGCGGTGCCTTACAGCTGAATAACCTGCATGGCCAATTTGAGGGCAATCTTGATCGTGCCCGCCTTGCTTACCGCCAACAGCGTAAAGGGATGGCTCCTCGTTTGGCGGTGTGTGGCTGGTCCATGTCGCATAACCCCGCTGGGCGTGTAATGGCAATGGCGGATGCTTATCGGCCTAGATTAGCATGTGGGCAATTGGCAGGGTTAGAGGTGGTAGGGGCGCTGTTCCCACGCTGTGGTGAAGCGGTTTGGGGGCCAATGGCGAAATGGGATATCCCGTGCCATGTATTACGTGTAGAAAATGATGCTGACTTTGTGCGCCTGGCGCTGCACTTTGTTGCCCAGCACCCGTTTGATATTGTGCACCTTTGCAAACCGCGCTTTCCCAATCTGGTGTTTGGGTTGCTTTACCAGTTGGTGTGGGGGGCCGAGGTTATCTGGGATATTGACGATGAAGAGCTTGCTTTTGCCGGCGGCGCCGAACCCATTACCCTGCCTACCGCGCTTGAACTGCGGCCATTGCTGCCCATTGATGAGTCTCTTCACAAGCCGTTCTGGACCCAGCTAAGCGTGGGTGAGGTAGGCCGCTTCCCCGTGGCCAGTGTTTCCAACCCGGCGCTTCAGCAGCGTTATGGCGGTGAATTGCTGCCCCATGTACGTAACGAACAGCACTTTGTGCCTGACCCCGCTAAACGCCAGGCAGCAAGGTCCCGCTTTGGTATTCCACAGCATGCCCGCGTGGTGCTGTTCATGGGCACCCCGCGTGAGCACAAGGGCCTTCTGGAAACGGCCCAAGGCCTTGCCAGCCTGGGGCGGGAAGATGTGTGGTTTGTCATTGCAGGTAGCTTCCCGAACACCAAGGCAAGCCAGCGGTTAAAGGCCTCGCTTGAAGCTGTGCAGGGCGTTCACATGCGCTGGTTGGAAGACCAGCCATTTAGTACCTTGCCTGATGTTGTAGCCATGGGTGATTACTGCGTATTGCTGCAAGAAGTTGATTCCATGGTGGCGCAATTTCAATTACCTGCCAAATTGATGGATGCATTGGCCATGGGGTTGATCGTGCTGGCCAGGGTAACGCCCGCCACCCAGTGGCTGGCGGATGCGGGCGTGGTGATTCCCGTGTCATTGGAAAACTTTCCGGCTACCCTGCAGCAGCAGTTGGAAGTGCGCGATGAAACGCCCCAGCGCCGGTTCAACCGCCATTACTTTGAACAACATTTAAGTATTGGTGCCGTTCAGCCTATGCTTACGCAACGCCTAGCCATGCCTCGTGCACAGATGAAGGCAATGCATTGGCAGGGGCGGCTTCAAGGGCTGTTAGAAGGCAAGCTATGTGCTTTGCTCGCTTAGCCGTTCACTCTTTTTTCTTACCTAAGTAACCGCCATGAACAATCGAACGCCACCATCTTCTTTTGCCCAGGGTAATGCGCTGCTTCGTGAAAACGATGCAAACGGCGCGATTGATGCCTACCTTACCGCCATTGATAACAACCCCACGTTTGTTCATTACTACGCAAACCTTTCTGAAGCGCTGATGAGTAGCCAGAAAACCGGTAGTGCGGTGGATAAAGTGCTACGCCGGATCAGCATTCAGGGTAAACGGGTGATCACCCAAAAGAATTATCAGGCGGCCAAGCGCTCAAGGCTGGTTAACGCGAAATGGTATGTGGTGGAGTACCAGCAGTGGGTACCCGAAGGCACCGATGCAATTTTGCACTACTTGACGGTAGGTTGGCGGCTTGGCTTGAACCCGTGTCGGCGGTTCAATACCGATATTTATAAGCGGAACCATCAAGCAGGGTTGAAGCCGAACGAGGCTCCGCTGCTGCATCATGTGTATAAAGGCCAATATCAAAAGCCTCAAGCGAGTGCCAATACGGACGCAGGTGCAAATGATTTGGCTACTCAGCTTTGGAGTGGGCACTCCAAAACGGCGCTGGAAGCACTAATACGCATGTGTGAAGACGAGTTGACCAACGAATCACAGCGATGGTCGGCACTCTGGCATATTGCGCGGTGGGAGTTCTTTTGTGGTGATTTTGAGCAGGCGCTGAGCCGCGTTCTTCGTATGGAGCAAGTCTCCTCGATGAGTGAACTGCGCAAAGAGACGGTGTATCTCAAGTCTTTTTGCCTCTTTGCCCTGGGCAAAAAGCAGCAAGCGCACGAAACCCTGGAACAGTATTTAGCGGCGAATCCTGATGATGCCGATGCGTATTTTGCTATCGCCAACGCAATGGAAAATGATGCCCAGCGGGTCGAGAAGATTAACCATGCGTTTGCGCTGCACGGTTTTACCGGCATCCGTTTGAAAGACCCGGCCAAGCCGCTTTCAATGGGCAATGTAGAAGGCTTGCCTGGCACTAATATTAAAGGGGCCCATAAGGTGTCGGTGGTGATGCCTATCTACAATGCCGGTGAGCAGGTGCGCATTGCCATTGAGTCACTACTGGCTCAAACCTATGAAAATATCGAAATCATTGCAGTCGATGACTGCTCGCCAGACAACACGTTTGAAGTGCTCCAAGCATTAGCGCAAGAAGATAGCCGTATCAAAGCGGTGCAGCCACCTCAGAATGGCGGGGCTTATGCTGCGCGTAATTTTGGCCTTGGTTTTGTGACCGGCAGCCTGATTACCACGAACGATAGCGATGATTGGTCCCATCCTCAAAAAATTGCCACTCAGGTTCATTACCTGGAAACGCACCCGGAAGTAATGGGCTGCGCTGCGCACTGGATCCGCGCACAACAGGATTTATCCTTTACGCAAAATTGGCGGCCAATGAAGCGCTTGATTCACTGGAGCCAATCCTCCTTCATGTTCCGCCGTGAAGTGTGGGAAACCTTGGGTGGCTGGGATCACGTTCGCATTGGTGGCGATACCGAGTTTATCTGGCGAATGCAGGCGCATTATGGAAATAAGTCGCTGGCGAAAATACACCCGGACACACCCCTTGCCTTTGCCCTGGATGAAGAGTCCTCGCTAACGCGTAGCAAAGCGACACATGTTCGTACTGTCTACCATGGCTTACGCCACATCTACCGTGAAATCTCACGCTGGTGGCATACGTCGTCTTGCGGCCAGCTCAATGTGTCAGGCGCCGATCGCAAGCGGCCTTTTACGGCACCGCGCAGCATGTTTGAAAGCTCAGAGACAACGCTGCATTTTGATACGGTTATTGCCGGTGACTTTTCGCGCATGGCGGACTGCGAAAAAGTAGCGCGGTTCATTGAGCAAAATGCCCATGAAACCGTAGCCTTGCTTCACTGGTCCAACGTTGAAAATGCGATAGCGCCTTTATGCAATCGTTACTTTGAAATGTTGGAGCAGGGCAGAGTAGAACCTGTCGTGATGGGTCAGACAGTACAAGCCAAGCAGCATATAATAACGGATACGAATTTACTCGAATATCCTCTTGATGACTTGCCCGTTATGGCTGGGTTCAAGCAGTGGGCTGACTTTTAGGCTTTACTTATGCATAAACATATATTTGTGATGATTCGCTATAGTGTTCTTACCAAGAGCAAGAGCGCGTGGATCATAGGAAAGGATCAGGAGTTTGAAGAGTACAGGCAAACCCTTTTTTCCAGCAGCCGATTAAAGTTGCATGAAGAACTCTTTGAGAAGGTAACTTTCCCATCGCTGTGTCAAATGAGCGAAGCTAGCACAACGGTATTAGTGTTTACATCGGATGAATTGCCTGATGAAAACAGGAACAAGCTTGAACGGTTAGTGGGCAATAAGCAAAACGTTAAGATACTGACCGTTTCAAGAGATGAAGCGGTTATTCATAAAATGAATTCAGAGCTTATCAAGGTGCTTAAAGGCTTTGATGGCGACGTATGTTATGCCACGGTCAGGCTAGATGATGATGACGCCCTGGCAGATACGTTTGAAGACGAGCTGCTACGTTACGTAGCGCCAGAATTTGACCAGCATGCGGTATCGTTCCCGGTTGGGTTTAATGCTTATTATGAAGAGGGTAAGTATGTTGCCTTCAAAAGCATCAAGTACCCCATGATTGCGTTGGGTCTATCCTACATCAATGTGTTTTATCAACAGGGAAAAGAGCCTTTCAAGGTATCTGCTTACTCCCTGGGTAATCATAGAACCATTGATGAGCGTTTTCCCGTCATAATGAAATCCCATGTCCCCATGTTTGTAAGAACCATACATGAAGAAAGCGACATGTATCAAAAGGAGGGGCAGAAGAAAAATAAACTGGCTAATGAAGAAAACCTGGAAGCAATAAAAGATAGATTTCATTTTTTCAGACAAAATGATTCGCTTTGCTTCTCAGGGCCGGTTGGTGAGCGGTTGGCGAACGCCGAAAAGCACAATGGATACGTGGTCACCTTTCATGGTTCGGCGCTTTGTTACTCCGCCAGAGATAATTGCCTTTTGCATGTTGACGCCAGTCAGCCTCAAAAGGATGCGCAATTGCATTGGCTCCGGTATGACCCTTCCAGTAATCAGCTTGTGATAGATAAGTTAAGCAAAGTTGTTGATATGAACGCTTCAGGTGAAGTCATCTTGTGTGATGGCCGTGCACCATTAAACCTGCTGGATCAGCACCAAGGTTTTTCTATATCCCCCGCGGGCTCAGGTGTATTCTTGACCCCGCTCAGAAATGGCAAGGTAGTCCTTTCTCCCTATTGCCGGGCATGGGAGATTTTTCGCGTTAGCTAAGCTTTAAAATTGCGTTAATGGTTTATGAGATACTTTTCAATGGAGAGAAAAGAATGAAAATTGCAGTAGCCGGGACCGGTTATGTGGGCCTTTCAAATGCCATGCTGCTGGCCCAGCACCATGAAGTGGTCGCGGTTGATATCGTGTCCGAAAAGGTGGAAATGCTGAATAAGCGCGTTTCACCTATTGAAGATACAGAGATCACGACTTTTTTAGCGCGTGAAGACCTCCACTTCACGGCCACGCTGGATGCCGAAGCGGCGTACCGCGATGCGCAGTTTGTGGTGATCGCTACTCCTACCGATTACGACCCCGACACTAACTATTTCAATACGCGCAGTGTCGAAGCCGTTATTCAGAAAGTAATGGAAATCAACCCTGATGCGGTGATGGTCATTAAATCAACCGTGCCAGTGGGTTACACCCAGGAAGCCGCCGCGCGCTTTAAAACCGGTAACCTGATCTTCTCGCCAGAGTTTCTGCGCGAAGGTAAAGCCTTGCATGATAATCTTTATCCCTCACGTATTATTGTTGGTGAGCGCTCAGAGCGTGCAGCGCAGTTTGCCGAGTTGTTAAAGCAGGGCGCGCTAAAACAGGATATTGATGTACTGCTAACCAATAGCACCGAAGCTGAAGCGATCAAGCTTTTCGCCAATACCTATCTGGCCATGCGGGTCGCCTATTTCAACGAGCTGGATACTTACGCAGAAAGCCACGGGTTGGATGCCAAGCAGATTATTGAAGGCGTTGGGTTGGACCCGCGCATTGGCAAGCATTACAACAACCCAAGCTTCGGTTACGGTGGCTACTGCCTGCCCAAGGATACCAAGCAACTGCTGGCCAATTACGAAGATGTACCCAACAACATGATTCAGGCGATTGTTGACGCCAACCGCACCCGCAAGGATTTTATCGCTGAGTCGGTGTTGAAGCGCAATCCTGATGTGGTGGGTATATACCGCTTGATCATGAAGTCAGGCTCGGACAACTTTCGAGCCAGCGCCATGCAGGGGGTGATGAAACGCCTGAAAGCGAAAGGCGTTGAAGTGATCGTTTACGAACCAGCGCTGGAAACGGACTCCTTTTACCGCTCTGAGGTAGTGCGTGAGCTGGCCCATTTCAAACACAAGGCCGATGTCATTCTGACCAACCGCATGGTCGATGAGCTAAAGGATGTGGTGGATAAGGTATACACCCGCGACCTGTTCGGTAGTGATTGAGCATTTCTTGGCGCCATGGAAATAACGGCTGCAAGCGCTAAGTAACGTACTTCATGGGTTTTCATGTCTGATTTAATTGGTACAAGTAGCTTGGAACGTTTATGTGGGCGTTAGTGAATCGGCTCTTGCGCGGGCTGGGTGTAAGCAGACCTTCTAAGGATGGTAAGCAGCATCCGGATCTTTCGAACTTTGACCCCGAGTGGTATCTGGCGGCGTACCCTGACGTAGCGCAGCAGGGAATGGACCCTTGGACGCATTATCGCCAGCACGGCCGTTTCGAGAACCGCCTGCCGCGGCAAAACCGTGCCCTGGAATGGGAGCATGCGCTTTGGCGCGGCGCTAGCATGGTCATGTTAGCCAAGTTGCACTGGCTGGTAGCAGAGGCCGAGGCTACGGAAGAGGAGCGGGTAGCCGGGCGGTTGGCGTTAGCGCGCTGGTTTCGTTGGCAAGAGGATTGGTTGAGCGTCCGCGTTGAGTTGGCTCCCAACAAGATGCTGGTAAGCGGGAAGCCGCTGAATACCCCCAATCTCGCCTTGTTGATGGTAGAGGCGTGCTGCTTCTCCTTAACGGAAGAGCCTGATAGCCAATACCTCAATCAACTGTTGAGTGATGCACTGCGTTACCTTGATCGCGAGTATTCAGACACGGTGGATGCGGCGCTGGCCCATGCCAATGCCGCGTCGGTTAAAACGTCTTTCCTGTTCAGAGCGCCAAATCCGTTTGCTCGTATTAATCGTATCTACGCGCAAAAAGGCTTGGCGACGCTAACCAGGCAGTCAGACGAGCAGCCGTTCACTCTGGATAACCTGAGCGCTACTGGCGCCGCCATTCAGGCCGTTCAGGAAGGAACTAGCAGTGCCCAGAAAAGCGTACCGCTGGTATCTGTCATTGTGCCGGTTTATAACGCTGAAACCACGGTAGGCACGGCCTTGATGAGCTTGTTCGCGCAGCAAGGGGTACGCCTTGAAATACTGGCCGTGGATGATGCCAGCACCGATAACTCGGTAGCGGTCGTTCAGCAATATAGCGAGCGCTGCCCGGCGCATGTATCGCTAAGGCTTGTGCAGCATGCAACCAATCAAGGCGCTTATGCGGCGCGTAATACCGGTGCCGCAGAGGCCTCGGGTGAGTTCGTCACCGTTCACGATAGTGATGATTGGTCGCACCCGGAAAAGCTCTATCATCAGGTAGAAGCGTTACGCGCAAATAGCGCACTGAAGGCAACCCTTTCCTATTGGGCACGCACCACGCCGGGGTTGCTGTTTCATCGCTGGCGGCTTGATGAACACGGCTGGGTGTACCCAAATATCTCATCGCTTATGATGCGCCATGCGATTATCGAGACGCTTGGCTTCTGGGATGAGGTAAAGGTGAATTCGGACACTGAGTTCCGTGAGCGCATTGTGGCGGCTTACGGGCCTGAAAGCGTTAGTGAAGTACTGCCAAATATACCGTTATCTTTTGGACGCTCCCGCGCAGAATCACTGAGCCAGCATACGGCCTCACATTTAAGCTCACAGTTCAGCGGTATGCGTTATCACTACATGGCGGCCGCAAGGCACTGGCATGCCCAGGCCTCTACGCCAGAAGCGCTTTATCTACCCAGAGCGGCGGCCGTGCGGCCTTTTTATGCCCCCCGCGAAATGCTGCGCGACCAGGCGCCCGTGATCAACACCGTTGAGGACCGCCTGCGCGCCTCTGCACTTTTCGACCCTGGCTGGTATCTACAGCGTTACGCCGACCTTCAATCAGCCATGATCGAGCCGTTCGCGCATTTTTGCAGTACCGGTTCGAAAGAAGGGCGCGACCCCGGCCCCGGCTTTTCAACCTCGGGTTACCGGCGGGTCAATCAAGTGGCATTGGCTGAGCAAAGGCTTGAACCGTGGGAGCATTACCTGCTTCAACTCACCAGTGAAAACGCCCCAACCAGTGATGCCTTGCCTATCTGGCCAGGCGAACGGGTGTTTCCGGGGCGGCCTTGTGTCTTGCTTTGCGCTCACCAGGTAGGCGAAACCCTGTTTGGCGCTGAACGCAGCCTGCTGGATGTGCTCAGTGCCATGGGAGCGCTCAGGTGGAACGTGGTGGTTCTGCTGCCGGAGGCTGGTAACGCCGATTATGAAGCCCGTTTGCTGGAGCAGAGCCAGGCCGTGGCAGTAGTGCCTTATGGCTGGTGGGTAAATCGTAGAGAGCCCGTGACGGCAACGGTTGAGCATATCAGCCGGGTCATTGATCGGTTTTCCATTCAGGCCGTGCATGCCAATACTCTGGTTCTGGATGAACCCTTGCACGCCGCCAGGCTTGCAAGCATGCCCGTTATTGTTCATGTCCGAGAGCTGCCCGCACACGACCCGGCGCTATGTGAAACTCTGGGCGCGACTCCGGAAGAGATCGTTACGCGCACGCACCGCTGTGCCGATGTGATCATTGTCAATTCTCAAGCAGCAGCGGATGCCTTTACCGTCAGCCCGGAAACCGATGACGCAGCGCCCATTCATATTGTGCCCAATACCATTGATATGGCGCCTTTGCAGGCACTAGCGGCGCGTTTGCCAAGTGGTGAGTTCAAGGTAGGTATGCTGAGCAGTAACCTGCCCAAGAAAGGGCTGGACGATATCGAGCAGGTAGCGGCTGCGCTGAAACCGTTGGCGCCTTCGGTGCAGCTTTACCTTTTTGGCCCAAACAATGATGCCATTGAGCGCTTACTGGCGCGCCAGGTAGGCGAGAAACCACCTATCAATCTGCACTATGCCGGTTACGTTGAACACGTTGAGCAGGCGCTGGCTGAAGTGGATGCCGTGGTGAACCTGTCCCACTTTCAGGAGTCTTTTGGCCGCACGGTGTTAGAAGCCATGGCCGCGGCTCGCCCGGTGGTTGCTTATGAGTGGGGGGCCTTGCCTGAACTCATCAAGGAGGGCGAAACGGGTTATCTGGTGCCTTTTGCGTCGCCTTCGCTGGTCGCCGAGCGATTGGCGCAGTTAAGCGAATCGCCTGCGTTATGCCAGCAGATGGGTCTTGCTGGCAGGCAGCGCGCCATCACAGAATTTGGAGCCGAGGGGCTGAAGGCAGCACTAGAGCAGAGCTACGTTGTGAATGCTGTTTTCAAGAGCCCCTTGTAGGGCCAGGAAGGAACCTTTTGGGTACTAAGCGTGAATTGAAGAAATGGTTGAAGCAGTATCTGCTTGATCGCCCTGCTGTTACCAGGGAAGTGGCGCCCGTTCATCGCTGGGAGTTGGATTATCCTTCAGATATGCGCAGCGCGCAGTTTTCTGAATCTGGCCGTGTCGTACAAGGCTGGGTACTGCTGAACACCGAGCATGCCGAATGGCAGCAAAAGCTGACCATCGTGGCCGCTTGGGAGCCTGCTTATGAGCTTTGCCACCCGCTTGAAATAGAGCGGGCGGATGTAATCGAGCGTGTGCTGGGCGCTTCTGATGAAGACCATCTGCAACGTTACTGCGGTTTTCGGTTTACGGTACCGCCAAGCCTTACCCGGTTTACGTTATGGTTGGCGTGTGAAGACCAGCGTTGGCTGCTTCAGGTAGTTGAAATCAATCCACCCGAAGCCCTTCAGGCGCCAGAAACCCTGAAAGTCCTGGAAGGCAAGGCAGGTTGGCTATTTCTGAATAACGATACCAATGCAAGTGTGGACCAGTATCGCGGCCGATTACGCCTCACTCCACGCGGGCTGAGTGGCTGGCAGCGTTACCTAAGTGCCTTTTACGCGCTTGCTGAAAAGCAGAAAGCGGCGTCGGCGGTGCTGGTGGCGCCTTCCAAGGAGAGCGTGATGGGGCCTGGGTACCACCCTTACGCGGAAGGCGCAGGTGGGCCCATTCAACAACTGTTAGCGTTGCCGGAAGCTCAGGTGCTGGTTTATCCCGTGCAGGCATTAATGGCACTAGGTGATGACGCATTTATTCAGACCGACACGCATTGGACGCAGCGGGGCGCCATGGCGGCGTCCAAGGTGCTGGCAGCGGCGCTTGGGCTTGATGAACGGGCGGTGGAGAACACCTTTGTCGATGATGAGTATGGTGAACTTTCCTTGACCGGTGATTTGGGCAGTAAGCTAAAACCCGAACGAACCTGCCGTATCAGCTCGCTGCACACGTTTAATTATCATCAATACCGCTGTTTTGATAATGGCCTGCCCAACTTTGGACGCCTGGTAGTGCTTGCCAATGGAAAGGCGTTGATGCCGGGTACTTGCTTGATATTTGGTTCTTCATCCAGCTATTCGATGTTTAACTACGTGAGTCGGCTGTTTAAGCGTGTAGTGTTTGTGCATAGTGCTGGTAATCTTGACCCTGAAGTGGTCAAGGCTGTACAGCCTGAATTTTTGGTCGCTCAAACGAATGCGCGTTTTGTGGTGCAGGTGCCCAGTGCTAGTTGTTCGTTGCAGGCGTTGATCGCTGAAAAAAAAGCGTGTCTTTCTGAGGAGGAGGTCATGATGGTGGCCAAGCGTCGTATAGGTGTAGAAACGCATAACCCTGTCATTTCCTCACTGGGTCTTTCTCCTTGGGTGGTTACATAAGGTGTCTTCCGGGATGTTGCAAACGCTGCTGGCTGTTAAGATACCCGCTTTTTTAAAGCTGGGTACGCCGCTGACACAATGAAGAGAATCCAACCCTATGAGGCGCCCAGTAAGTGGCGCCTTCATCATCGTGCTCCCCAGCAATTTATTCCGTTGCAGCAGCTATCGGTCGCTGCTCGCCCCGGTGAATGGCAGTCACTTGGCTCGCAGCCTCTTTTTCAGTTGCGTGGGCAATTGCCGGTGGCTGGCTGGAACATGCTTGAAATTGCCTGTGAGTGTGACAAGAGCGGCATCGTTGCCACCTTGACGCTTGAAACGGCGCGGCAATCCATCACGGTGGATTTCCCGCTACGCATGGGCAAGATCACCAAGCGGTTGGTTTACGTGCCGTTTGGGCTTGGGCGCATGACGCTGGCGCCGGTCAGCACGGAGTGCATTTTTTCCTATAGCCATTTCAGGTTTGTGTGGTTGACACCCATGTTTGCCTATAACCGCTTGTTTCAGCGGTTGACCAACATGCACCAGCACTACCGCGACTTGCCATTGGCCGAAGTAAAGCAGAGCTTGCAGCAGCAGGCGCGCAAACAGAGTCGAAAATGGCAGACTATCGCCCTTGAAGATTACGATAGTACCTTTATCAGTATGTCGACAAGGCGCCATTACCAGCAGTGGATCCGCCAGGTTGAGCGCCGCCGTGGGCCAAACGAGCAAGATGCCAAGGAGCGGCGCCAATTTGCCTGCAGCGTGCTGCTGGTAAGCGTCAGCCCCTTGGCAAACGATGTTAAAGCCTTCAAGAAAGCCTTGAGTCATAGTTTGGCGAGTTTGGCGGAACAGTCGCTTTTCCCCCGTCAGGCGCTACTGCTAATAACCCCCGCTGTTCATCAACAATTGCATAGCTGGCTGGCGGAATGGATGCGCGAGCTTCCCTTTCTGGAAGTAAAGGAGAGCGAAGCGCAAAGCGTGGCAGCACAGCGCTTGGAAGCACTGACCTATTGCGAGCACCCTTGGGTGTGGTTTCTACGCCCTGGCGACCGTTTGGCAGATAATGCTCTGTTCCATGCCGCCAGCATTGCCCACGATAACCCCCAAGCGCAGATGCTGGTGGCCGATGAAGACAGCTTGGACGAGGACGGCGTACGTCATTCGCCGCAGTTCAAGCCAGCGTTCAATTCGGATATGCTGCTTTCCATGCCATATGTAGGGCGGGCGGTATGTTACAAGCGTGCGTTTTTGCCAAGGCTTACCGTACAAAGTGATGCAGGGGGCGCGGCTAACGCAGATTGGTTGGACTACTCGCAAGTTCTAAGCGTTATGCGCCGCGCCGATTTTACGCACGCCATGCTGGCGCATATTCCCCATGTTGCCTATCACGGAGTGCCCGAAACGGCTAGCGCCTCCTATGTTTCGCTGGTTCAGCAGCATCTTGACCAGTTGGGCGCGGGGGCCAAGGTAAGTGAAGGGTTGTTACCCGGCACTCAGCGAGTACGCTGGCCAATGCCTGAGCCCAAGCCTTTAGTGACTCTATTGGTGCCCACTCGCGATGGTGTGAATATTCTTCGCCCCTGTGTCAACGCGATATTAGAGCGTACCGACTATTCCCATTTTGAACTCCTGATTCTTGATAACCAGAGTAGCTGTGCTGAGACGCTGTCCTACCTGAAAGATGTGGAAGCTCGGGATTCACGGGTTAAGGTGCTGCATTGGAACCATTCGTTTAACTATTCGGCCATTAATAACTTTGGTGCTGCTAACGCGAAAGGCAGCATCATTGGATTAATCAACAACGATATCGAACCCATTGAAGGCACCTGGTTAACCGAAATGGTCGAACAGGTGTCACGCCCTGAAATTGGCTGTGTCGGCGCCAAACTTTATTATCCTAATGATACGGTTCAGCACGGTGGGGTAATTTTGGGGTTAGGGGGCTTGGCTGGCCATGCGCACCGTTTCTTCCAGCGCGACGAAGACGGTTATATGGGGCGGCTCAAGGTAACTCAAAATCTTTCAGCCGTTACCGCTGCCTGTTTGTTGGTGCGTAAGTCAGTCTTTGATGAAGTGAATGGCCTGAACGAGACTGACTTGGCTGTGGCTTACAACGACGTTGACTTATGCATTAAGGTACGAGAAGCGGGTTACCGCAATCTTTGGACCCCCTACGCGGCGCTCTATCATCACGAGTCGGTCTCACGCGGTGCAGATGATACGCCTGAGAAACGCGCAAGATGGCTAAGTGAGTATGCCTATATGCGCAACGCGTGGGGCGAACTGCTCGACAGCGACCCTGCCTATAACCCTAACCTAACGCTAGTCCACGAAGATTTCTCGTTACGTTAACAAGATCGTAAGTGAGAAATAGTAGGCGATGAACAATTAGCCTGGGTTCAGCGTACATCGACGGCCCGGCGCAAAGCAGCGCACCGCGCGGCCAGGGTTGGTTGCCAATGCATAGGCGGCTGGCGCCGCCTTTCGCGGGTGCCGCAGGCTCGTTCCTCGCCTGCGTTACCACGCGCTACGATTTGCTGTATCGATGTGAAGTGGTTCATATAGTGCGTAAGCGAAGCGCACCCGCAGCGGCGGCCCGGCGCAAAGTAGCGCACGCACCGCGCTGCCGGGATTGGTTGCCAATGCATAGGCGGCTGGCGCCGCCTTTCGCGGGTGCCGCAGGCTCGTTCCTCGCTTGCGTTACCACGCGCTACGATTTGCTGTATCGATGTGAAGTGGTTCATATCGTGCGTAAGCGAAGCGCACCCGCAGCGGCGGCCCGGCGCAAAGTAGCGCAACCGCGCTGCCGGAGCTAAACCTCCCAACAGCCATTAGGGTGAGAAAAAGAGGCGTAACAGTGAACAGTGAGGCACGCTGGGTGGTGCTTAGCGATGGCGGTAGACCTACGGAAGATATCTATTTTCTGGAATCAGCCGCGCCTGCTTTACGCCAACAAGGGGCAACGGTTAATCGGATAACGGCTTCGCGCTCATTGGGCGCTGCACTTGTCCATGGGCGAACGTTTTTAAAGCGCTACGCGGGTGCGAACCTGCTACTTTGCCGCTCATTATCGCCTGGCTGGTTACGCTGGTTGGAACGTCATCGCAATTCTTTTGGCTATATCGCCTATTTGATTGATGACGATATTGCCGCTGCTGCCAACGACCCAACGCTACCTGCTGCTTATCGCCAGCGTATGGCGCGCATTGTTCACCTTCAGCCACGTTTGTTGATGTTAAGCGATGAAGTGGTGGCTTGCAGCGAACAGCTCGCGCAGCGTTTTGTTGCCCAGCATGGCCACGTTTCGGTATTAACACCGCCATTGATTGCGTCATTGCCGAACCTTGAGCATTTTAGGCTACCTCCTTCAGCACCGATGCCGTGGAAGATTGGTTTTCACGGTACGCGTGCCCATCTTACGGATCTGCTGTATCTAGCGCCTGCATTAACGGCGGTTCAACAGGGCAGGTCAGATACTCAACTTGAAATAATGCTGGGTAAACACACGCCCGCCCAACTGGCGGGTTTGCCACGCGTTAAAACACCCGACCCATTGCCCTGGCAGGCGTTTCGGTCCTACCAGGCAAGCTGTCGGTTACATATTGGCGTAGCACCTCTTTTGGAAACACCGTTTAACCAGGGTAAGTCGTTCATCAAGTTTTTGGATATTGCCGCGATGGGGGGCGTGGGTATTTACTCAAACCGCTATCCCTATACTGAGATCGTCCGCCATGGAGAGAATGGTTTGCTGGTGGACGACGCGCCTAAGGCGTGGCAGGCAGGTTTAATACAGCTGCTTGATAATCCCGAAGAAACCGCCAGGATGGCGGCTCAAGCAGCGCGGGATGCATTCGCTATGGGTGATTCGCAAATAGCGGCAGCATTTTGGCGGTTACGACAAGGGCGTTTGAGCTGACGGAGTTTAGTCCTTGCTTGCCGGGGAAAGGACCAATGGTTTTGATAAACTAACTCGTGCGTTTTTTATTCAGCTTTAGGAAGTAACTAAAAATGAAAATTGCCGTTGCCGGTACGGGGTATGTGGGGCTTTCCAACGCTATGCTGTTGGCACAACACCACGACGTGGTCGCGGTGGATATTGTGCCTGAAAAGGTTGAGTTGCTGAATAATCGCCACTCTCCGATTGAAGACGCTGAAATAACGGCGTTTTTGCAGCGTGACGATCTGCGTTTTTCAGCCACGCTGGATGCCGAGCAGGCCTATGCGGATGCGCAATTTGTCATTATCGCTACCCCTACCGATTACGACCCGCAAACCCATTATTTTAATACGCAAAGTGTTGAAGCGGTGATTGAGCAGGTGATGCGTATTAACCCCCAGGCGGTTATGGTGATTAAGTCCACGGTGCCCGTGGGCTACACCAAGGGGGCCTCGGCGCGCTTTAATACCCAAAACCTTATTTTTTCCCCGGAGTTTTTGCGTGAAGGCAAGGCGCTTTATGACAACTTGTATCCTTCCCGCATTATAGTGGGCGAGTGTTCCGAGCGTGGTGAAACCTTTGCTGCGCTTTTAAAGCAAGGGGCGGCGGCCGAACATATTGAAGTATTACTGACTAATAGCACGGAAGCCGAAGCAATCAAGTTGTTTGCCAATACTTACCTCGCCATGCGGGTAGCGTACTTTAATGAGTTGGACAGCTACGCAGAATCCCAGGGGCTGAATACCAAGCAGATTATTCAGGGCGTTGGCTTGGACCCGCGTATAGGTAGCCATTACAACAACCCAAGCTTTGGCTACGGCGGTTACTGCCTGCCCAAGGATACCAAGCAACTGCTAGCGAACTACGCCGATGTGCCGAGTAACATGGTTCAGGCCATTGTAGATGCCAACCGTACGCGCAAGGATTTTATTGCAGAGTCGGTACTGCGTCGTAACCCTTCTGTGGTTGGCGTGTATCGTCTGATTATGAAAACAGGGTCGGATAACTTCCGCGCCAGTGCCATGCAGGGCGTGATGAAGCGTATTAAGGCGAAAGGTATAGAAGTAGTCGTTTATGAACCGGTATTAGAAGAAGATAAGTTCTTCGGTTCAACCGTTATGCGTGATTTAGCGGCATTTAAAGAGAAGTGCGATATTATTTTAGCAAATCGTATGGTGCCAGAGCTTCAGGATGTTGAAGCCAAGGTATATACCCGCGACCTGTTTGGCAGCGATTAAGCGTATATCATGCGGAGTGGTTCAACCGTAGTGTGCGGTAAGCGAAGCGCACCCGTAGCGGCGGCCCGGCGCAAAGCAGCGCACCGCGCTGCCGGGGTAGGCCAAGGTGGCACATCCGGGCGGCTGGCGCCGCCTCTCGCGGGTGCCGCAGGCTCGTTCCTCGCCCGCGTTACCACGCGCTACGATTTGCTATATCGATGCGGAGTAGTGTAGTGCGCGGTAAGCGAAGCGCACCCGCAAAAGCAGCGCACCGCGCTGCCCGGGGTTGGAGTTGGTTGCCATGCCTAGGCGGCTGGCACCGCCTCTCGCGGGTGCCGCAGGCTCGTTCCTCGCCCGCGTTACCACGCGCTACGATTTGCTATATCGGTGCGGAGTGGTTCATGTAGTGCGCGGTAAGCGAAGCGCACCCGCAGCGGCGGCCCGGCGCAAAAGCAGCGCACAGCGCTGCCGGGGTTGACGTTGGGTGCCCATGCACGGGCGGCTCTGGCACCGCCTCTCGCGGGTGCCGCAGGCTAGCGCCTCACAATATATCAGTGACCAGCAACAGGCCGTCACGTTTGGCAGGCTCGGCAGAGCAACGATTAAGCTGATTAGGAAGATGTTTGTATGGAAGCGATTATAAATGCATTTTTTGACGAAATGCCCGATGCCAATGTTGCCAAAGAACGCGTCGCCTTTGGTACTTCTGGCCACCGTGGCCGCGCAGGTGAGCGTACCTTTAACGCTGCTCATATTGTTGCTATTACTCAAGCCGTGGTGGATTTTCGGCGTGAGGCAGGCTACCAGGGCCCGCTGTTTCTAGGCTTCGATACCCACGCGCTTTCCAGGCCAGCCTGGGAGTGTGCACTGCAGGTATTGGTGGCTAACGACGTACCGGTATTGGTTGAAAAAGGCCACGGCTATACCGCGACGCCGTTGGTTAGCCACGCCATTTTGCAACACAACGCGTCCAACGCAGCGTTGGCCGACGGTTTGATTATTACGCCGTCGCATAATCCGCCTGAAGATGGTGGTATTAAGTACAACCCCGCCCACGGTGGTCCGGCCGATACCGACGTGACATCGTGGATTGAGTTACGTGCCAACGCGTACTTGCTGCGCGAACTGGACGATGTGCCGCTTGTTTCTCTAGAAGAAGCACTTGCCCATGCGCAAGAGTACGATTTTACCGCTCATTATGTGGCAAGCCTGAACAGCGTTATCGACATGAAGGCCATTCAGCGGGCAGGCCTGCGCTTGGGAGCCGACCCGATGGGCGGCACTGCGCTGCCCGTATGGCAGGCGGTTGCAAAGCACTATGCGCTGACACTGGAGGTAGTCAATACTCAGGTGGATGCGTCCTTTGCGTTTATGCCGCCCGACCACGACGGTAAAACCCGTATGGATTGTTCAAGCTCGGCGGCGATGGCGAATCTGTTAACGGTGAAAGACCGCTTCGATATCGCCTTTGGCAACGACCCGGACGCCGACCGCCACGGTATTGTGGATGCCAATGGCTTGATGAACCCTAACCACTTTTTAGCGGTGTGTATTGATTACCTGATGACGCATCGGCCTGAGTGGGCGGCGTCGCTAAAAATTGGTAAGACGCTGGTATCATCTTCCATGATCGATAGGGTGGTAGCGTCTCATAACCGCGAGCTTTATGAAGTGCCGGTTGGGTTTAAGTGGTTTGTCGAAGGCCTGCATAAAGGGTGGTTGGCCTTTGGTGGCGAAGAAAGTGCTGGCGCCAGCCTGTTAACCCGCGATGGGGCAGCGTGGTCAACCGATAAAGACGGTATCGCGCTGTGCTTGCTGGCAGCAGAGATCTTAGCTGTCACTGGTAAAACCCCTAGTGCCTATTATCGCGAGTTGACTCAGCGCTTTGGCGAGCCTTGCTATAAGCGAGTCGATACCGCTTGTACGCCTGAAGAAAAAGCGGCTTTCAAAAAGCTGAACAGTGACAGTGTGACGGCACAAACACTGGCAGGAGAGGCGATTACCGCTGTGCTGGTGACAGCGCCCGGTAATGGGGCGAGCATTGGAGGTATCAAGGTGACCACCGAAAATGGCTGGTTCGCTGCACGCCCCAGCGGCACAGAATCGCTCTACAAGGTATATGCTGAAAGCTTCAAAGGCCCTGAGCATTTGGATGAGTTGATTGAAAGCGCCAGGGCGTTGCTTTCGGCTATTTTATAGCGCGTTACCCGCCAGCAGGTGGCGCCCGTTACGAAATGAAACAAGGAAATCAGTAATGACCCAGGTGCGCAAAGCGATTATTCCCGTCGCCGGTTTTGGTACGCGGTTGTTGCCCATTAGTAAGGCCATCCCCAAGGAAATGGTGCCTGTTGTGGATCGCCCCTTAATTCAGCACGTTATAGAGGAAGCATTGGCAGCTGGTATTAATGAAATTATCCTGGTGACACGTTCAGGTAAATCGGCGATTGAAGACCACTTTGATGCCCATGTTGAGCTTGAGGACGCACTGGCCAGTAAGGGGAAAGATGCATTGCTGGCAACGCTTGCAGCCATTGCCCCGCCAGAGCTTAAAATTACCAGCGTGCGCCAGGCAAATGCTAAGGGCTTGGGGCATGCAGTTTTTTGTGCTGCGCATTTACTGGGTAACGATGAGCCGTTTGCGGTTATCCTTCCGGATGTGTTGGTAAAGCCCCAGCCAAGCAGTAATACCTGTGATTTGGGGCGTATGGTGGCGCTTTGGGACGCCAGCAGCGCCGCGCAAATTATGGTGGAAGCCGTGCCTCAGGAAGATGTTTATCGTTATGGTATTGTTGACTGTGATGAGCCCAGCGCCGGTGAAAGCGCGGATATGCGCGGCGTGGTCGAGAAACCCAAGCCCGAAGACGCGCCTTCACGGTTGTCGGTCATTGGCCGGTATATTCTGCCGTATCGGGTTATGGAGCTTTTACGCGACCAGCCGCCTGGCGCTGGTAATGAAATTCAGTTGACTGACGCCATTGATCGCTTAATGCAGGAAGGTCAGCAGGTCCAGGCGTTCCGAATGAAAGGGCGCACCTTCGATTGCGGCCATATTGAAGGCTGGCTGCAAGCGAATAACACGCTTGCCCGTGAAGCGGGCTATAACCTGTAAGTTAGCACGTATATATGTTTGCATCGTAAGCCGCCATTTTTGGCGGCTTTTACGTTTTAGGGTTTGTACGAAAAGTCGCTGAGCGAAGGCCAGACCAGGCAAAAATCAGAGAAAAAACGGAGTTTACATGGGTAAATGAGTATTTTGAGCTGATTTTTAACGCCGTATGGTCGAGCGCAAGCAGTTTTCGTACAAAGCCAAGGGTGCGGGTTAAAACGATGTAGCAGACAAGGGGGCGGTATGAATGAATTGTTAACAGAAGTATGTGCGATTGCTCGTGAGGCGGGCGATGCTATTTTACGTGTTTACGCTCAACCGTTCGATGTAGCGATTAAAGCGGATAACAGCCCCGTTACCGCCGCCGATAACGCGGCAAACCAGATTATTTTAGACAAGCTGAAAGCGCTTCCAGAGGGGATCCCCATTCTTTCCGAAGAAGGGGGCGAGACGTTCACCGGGCCGGATGCCAGCGGGCGCTACTGGCTGGTGGACCCGTTGGATGGCACGAAAGAGTTTGTAAAGCGTAATGATGAGTTCACGGTGAATATCGCCCTCATCGAGAACGGCAAGCCTGTATTGGGCGTTGTGCTGGCACCGGTATTTAACGTGGCGTATATCGCAGCTAGCGGCGTGGGGGCGTTTAAGATTGATAAGTACGGGCAGCGAGTCGCTATTCATGTTTCCGGTAGGCCAAAAGAAGGTACCCCGTGGCGCGTAATGGGGAGCCGTTCCCATGCCAGCCCCTATTTGGAAGATTGGTTAAAACAGCTAGGCCCCCACGAGACAAGGCCCATGGGCAGCTCGTTGAAATTTGGCATCATCGCCGAAGGCAGTGCCGATGTATATCCACGCCTCGGCCCCACCAGCCTATGGGACACCGCCGCCGCGCAAGCGGTCGTCGAACAAGCGGGTGGACGAGTAGTAACCCTGGACGGCACCCCGCTTTGTTATGCCAACCCCAACGAAACCCTCAACCCGGATTTTGTTGTTTGGGGGCATTAGCGAGAAAAGCGCCGCCACCACGTAAATGATGCATAGGCAGTGCGGCTCCAGACCAAGGTGGCACATCCGGGCGGCTGACGCCGCCTTTCGCGGGTGCCGCAGGCTCGTTCCTCGCCTGCGTTACCGCGCGCTACGGTTTGCTATATTGATACGGAGAGGTTCATGTAGTGCGCGGTAAGCGAAGCGCACCCGCAAAAGCAGCGCACCGCGCTGCCGGGGTAGGCCAAGGAGGCACGCCCGGGCGGCTGGCGCCGCCTTTCGCGGGTGCCGCAGGCTCGTTCCTCGCCTGCGTTACCACGCGCTACGATTTGCTATATTGGTACGGAGAGGTTCATGTAGTGCGGTGTAAGCGAAGCGCACCCGCAAAAGCAGCGCACCGCGCTGCCGGGATTGGGTGCGGCACATCCGGGCGGCTGGCACCACCCCTTGCAATAGATACTACTTACAGGCTGTTATTCCCAGTCCATTTTGGAAACGTCGGGAATGCGTTCTGAACCCCAGTCGCTTTCGTACCACCCTTTTTTTACGTATTGATGGAAGCTTGACCACTTCCAATCGCGAGGTGCTCTGCTCCAGCCGTGTTTCACCGGGTTATAGTGAATGTAATCGATATGCTGCTGCCAGTCGTTTTCGTCCCGAATAACGTGCTCCCAAAAACCTCGTTGCCAAGCGTTTGGGTTTCCAGAGGGAAGGAGGAAATCTTTCGATGCATACTTTTTGATATCTCTCCAACGAGAAGAGTAATCAGAATCATCTTCCGGGAGGGTCCAAAGGCAGTGGAGGTGATCAGGGAGAAGTACAAACGCCTCCATCACAAAAGGTTGCTCCTCGCGTACTCGACGAAAAGCTCTCCCAAGCGCATTAATATTGAGTTGATCGGCGAGTAGCGGCTGGCGTGAATGGGTCACGACCGTAAAGAAATAGCTGCCTCCGGGCACGTAGGCTCGCCGATAAATTGCCATTACTGCCTTCCTTTAAAATATTATAAATATTACGAGGTAAGGTTAATGGCTTATGAGGTGTATGTCATCTTGAGGGCATTTTGCTCGCGGGTGCGCTAACGCCACATTACAAGGTTTGAATGTAGTGCGCGGCAGGGCTTTGGCGCGCCCGCGATGGTGCCAAAAGGCGGTAAGAGCGTTTAACGATGGTGCTGCTGTTCGCGTTCGGGCTGCCACAAGATGGCGTCGATACGCAGGCGGACTTCGGAGTTATTGGGTAAAGGCCAATCAATAATATCGCCTACTTTAAGGCCGATAAGGCCCGCGCCAATGGGTGCCATTACCGAAATGCCGTCCTCAACCGTGCTGAGTGCATGGGGGTAAACCAGTGTACGCACCATTTGGCGCCCACGGGTTAAGTCAGTGAAGCGGATTTGGCTGTTCATGCTGACCACGTTGTCGGGGATTTCCTGGGGATCAATCACTTCCCCGCGGGATAGCTCTTCCTCAAGCAGTGTGGCCACGGCAAGCTCTTTATCCGTAGCGTTATCAATCAAGCGCTGCAAGCGCTCTGCATCAAGACGGTTAATAGTAATGGGAGGACGTTGTCCCATGGTCACTCTCCTTGGAAAGCATTGAAATCAATCGGATACTTTTATTTAACAGTAAATAAACGATTTTATAGCTGTCAATAAAAACAGTCCTCCCTGAAAAGGGAGGACTGTTTGCCATGACCAGTGTAAGCGATCTAGCAGAGGAAGGCGATTACATTACTCCTTGCTCAATCATGGCATCCGCCACCTTTCTGAACCCGGCAATATTAGCGCCCAGTACCAGGTTGGTGGGGTCGCCAAACTCTTCCGCCGTGGTGGCGCACTGTTGGAAAATATTGGCCATTATCTCTTTGAGTTTTTGGTCAACTTTTTCCAAGGGCCACTGCTCCATGCTGCTGTTCTGCGCCATCTCCAGCTGGCTTGTCGCCACGCCGCCGGCATTAGCGGCTTTACCTGGGCCATAGGCAATTTTAGCGGCCAGGAAGCAGTCAACAGCCTCGGTGGTCGAAGGCATGTTGGCGCCTTCGCTCACACAGGTAACCTGATTGGCGAGAAGCGTTTTGGCATCAAGCTCGGTTAGCTCGTTTTGGGTGGCACAGGGGAAAGCGGCGTCTGCCTGAATGTGCCAAACCGCATGCCCACCTTGCGGATAATCCCGTGCGCTAATGTAGTGCGCGTCAGGGTGCTCGCTTAGGTACTCTTCAAGCGATACCCGTTTGACTTCTTTAAGCTGCTTAAGAAGCCCAAGGTCGATACCCTTTGGATCGTGGACTGTGCCGCGTGAGTCGCTACAGGTGATGGGGGTGGCGCCCAGCTCATACAGTTTTTCAATGGTATAAATGGACACGTTCCCCGCGCCGGATACCAGGCAGGTTTTGCCTTCCAGGGTCTCGCCGCGGGCCGCCAGCATGTTTTGCGCGAAGTAAACAGCGCCGTATCCGGTGGCTTCTTTACGACCAAGCGAGCCGCCCCAGTTTAGGCCTTTGCCGGTTAATACGCCTTCATAGCGACCTGTCAGACGTTTGTACTGCCCATACATATAGCCAATTTCACGCGCGCCAACGCCAATGTCGCCAGCCGGTACATCGCGGGTAGGGCCGATGTGGCGGTAAAGCTCTGACATGAAGGCTTGGCAAAAACGCATGATTTCGTTGTCTGACTTACCCTTGGGGTCGAAGTCAGAGCCACCTTTGCCGCCGCCGATAGGCAGCCCGGTTAAGGCGTTTTTGAAAATTTGCTCAAACCCTAAAAACTTGATGGTGCCTGCCGTAACGCTTGGGTGAAAGCGTAAGCCGCCTTTGTAGGGCCCAAGGGCTGAGTTGAACTGAATACGATAGCCTTTGTTGACCTGTACGCAGCCAGCATCATCTAACCAGCAAACGCGGAACATGATTTGGCGCTCTGGTTCGACCATACGCTCAATAATGCTGTGCTGCAGGTAGTGCGGCTGACGCTCAAACAGAGGGCGCAAACACTCTAATACTTCTTCTGCCGCTTGATAAAATTCAACCTGAGCAGGGCTGCTAAGCTTTAAACGGGACAGCGTATCGTGAACGTAGGGCATGAAAAAATACCATGTGTAATTACTAAAGACGTTGTTAGCTGGTCAGCTATTTGAGGGACATTAAACGAGGGATGCGCTTTCTTGCATACCCTATGTCGTTTCGGAATGAGTAAAAAAATAGTGGAATTTAGACCAAAGTCGCAGTGTTTTGCTTAGAAAAGCAGAATGTTAACAAAGTCAGTTAAACGGTATTTAAACGTAATGCGGTGCATATCGCCAGCCATCATCGCCATGTTGGTGAGGCTCAATCGTAGTGCGGTGTAAGCGAAGCGCACCCGCAGCGGCGGCCCGGCGCAAAGCAGCGCTCCGCGCTGCCGGGGTTAGGGTTGGGTGCGGCTCCAGGCCAAGGCGGCGCATCCGGGCGGCTGGCGCCGCCTTTCGCGGGTGCCGTAGGCTCGTTCCTCGCCTGCGTTACCGCGCGCTACAATTGCCATGCTGTTGTGGCGTGATTCAACCATCGGGCGCGGTAAGCGAAGCGCACCCGCAGCGGCGGCCCGGCGCAAAAGCAGCGCACCGCGCTGCCGGGGTTGGTGTTGGGTGCGGCTCCGGGCCAAGGCGGCGCATCCGGGCGGCTGGCGCCGCCTTTCGCGGGTGCCGCAGGCTCGTTCCTCGCCTGCGTTACCGCGCGCTACAATTCTGCGCATATCAATGCGGAGTGCTTCAACCGTAGTGCGCGGTAAGCGAAGCGCACCCGCAGCGGCGGCCCGGCGCAAAGCAGCGCACCGCGCTGCCGGGGTTAGGGTGTGGTTTTCAAGCCTAGGCGGCACATCCGGGCGGCTGGCGCCGCCTTTCGCGGGTGCCGTAGGCTCGTTCCTCGCCTGCGTTACCGCGCGCTACAATTCTGCGTATATCAATGCAGAGTGCTGTAACCGTAGTGCGGTGTAAGCGAAGCGCACCCGCAGCGGCGGCCCGGCGCAAAGCAGCGCCCTGCGCTGCCGGGGGGTGGGTGCGGTTCCAGGCCAGGGCGGCACATCCGGGCGGCTGGCGCCGCCTTTCGCGGGTGCCGTAGGCTCGTTCCTCGCCTGCGTTACCGCGCGCTACAATTCTGCGCATATCAGTGCGGAATGCTGTAACCGTAGTGCGGTGTAAGCGAAGCGCACCCGCAGCGGCGGCCCGGCGCAAAGCAGCGCCCTGCGCTGCCGGGGTTGGGTGCGGTTTTCAAGCCTGGGCGGCGCACCCGGGCGGCTGGCGCCGCCTTTCGCGGGTGCCGTAGGCTCGTTCCTCGCCTGCGTTACCGCGCGCTACAATTGCCATGCTGTTGTGGCGTGATTCAACCATCGGGCGCGGCATTTGTTATCGCGGTGGTGGTTCATGGTGAGGCTCAACCGTAGTGCGGTGTAAGCGAAGCGCACCCGCAGCGGCGGCCCGGCGCAAAAGCAGCGCCCTGCGCTGCCGGGGTTGGGTGCGGTTCCAGGCCAGGGCGGCACACCAGGGCGGCTGGCGCCGCCTTTCGCGGGTGCCGCAGGCTCGTTCCTCGCCTGCGTTACCGCGCGCTACGATTTGCCATGCTGATGTGGCGTGATTCAACCATCGGGCGCGGCATTTGTTATCGCGGTGGTGGTTCATGGTGAGGCTCAACCGTAGTGCGGTGTAAGCGAAGCGCACCCGCAAAAGCAGCGCCCTGCGCTGCCGGGGTTAGGGTTGGGTGCGGCTCTAGGCCAAGGCGGCACATCCGGGCGGCTGGCGCCGCCTTTCGCGGGTGCCGCAGGCTCGTTCCTCGCCCGCGTTACCGCGCGCTACAATTCTGCGCATATCGATGCAGAGTGCTGCAACCGTAGTGCGGTGTAAGCGAAGCGCACCCGCAGCGGCGGCCCGGCGCAAAGCAGCGCCCTGCGCTGCCGGGGTTAGGGTTGGGTGTGGTTCCAGGCCAAGGCGGCACATCCGGGCGGCTGGCGCCGCCTTTCGCGGGTGCCGTAGGCTCGTTCCTCGCCTGCGTTACCACGCGCTACAATTGCCATGTTGGTGAGGCGTGGCCTTAACCATCGGGCGCGGTAATGGCGTTTACCGGCGCTATACGGGCAGGACGGCGCCGTCTGTACGGGGTTCGGTGCCGCCCTGGAATGTGCCGGTGGCGGCGTTGCGTAGGATAATTTGCCCGCGGCCAAAGGTCAGCGCATCGTTCGTCCTGACAATGTGATGCCCGCGTCGCTCTAGCGCTTGAGCGAGGTGGTCAGGGAAACCGGGTTCCACCTCAACGGTTTTGCCTGCGACCCATTTCCAGCGCGGTAGATCCAGCGCTGCCTGTGGGTTGAGCCTGTCTTCCAGTAGGCTGGTAACTACCTGTACGTGGCCTTGAGGCTGCATGTAACCGCCCATAACGCCGAAGGGGCCGACCGCTTGATTATCCTTGGTGATAAAGCCGGGGATAATGGTGTGGTAGGTGCGCTTGCCGGGGTGCAATACGTTGGCGTCTTCTTCGTTAAGCGAGAATGACCAGCCCCGGTTTTGCAGGCTGATACCGGTGCCTGGCACGACAATACCTGAACCGAAGCCTTCAAAGTTGCTTTGGATAAACGAGACCATATTGCCTTCGTCATCCGCAGTGGCGAGGTATACCGTGCCGCCCAGAAGTGGATTGCCGTGTACGGGGTCAATGGCTTCGTTTCCGATCAGCTTGCTACGCTGCGCCAAGTAGGCCGGTGAGAGCATCTGTTCGACGCTTGGTACCATGTCTTCTCGCTCGGTGATATAACGCAGCCCATCCACATAACCCAGCTTGGTCGCTTCGATGCGGCGATGCAGCGCTTCAACCGCATCGCGTGGCTCATCGCCCAGTGCTTCCAGCATGCCGAGTGCCTGTAGCGCGATTAAACCGCTGCCGTTGGGCGGGATTTCCCAGATATCATGACCGCGATAGCGAATGCTAATAGGGTCGACCCATTCAGGCCTAAAGGCCGCGAGGTCTTCCTTGCGAAGAAAGCCACCATGCTGGCGCGAAAAGTTATCCATGGCATCGGCTAGCTCGCCTTCGTAGAACGCTTTGGCGCCGCTTTCAGCTATCGCGCGTAGCGTGTTGGCCATGTCGGGTGAATGCCAAATGTCGCCCGCTTTTGGGGCATGGCCGTGTGGTGCAAAGTGTTCAAACCAGGGGGCAAACTCTGGGCGGTTGTACTGCTTGTAACGGGTGAAGGCTTTTTGCCATAGCTGGCTCACCACGGGAGAAACTGCAAAGCCCTCTTCGGCCAGGGTAATCGCCGGGGCCAGCAGTGTCGCAAGGGGAAGCGTGCCAAAGCGCTCAGAAAGCGTGGCCCAGGCAGCGGGGGCGCCGGGTACGGTCACTGGGGTTAGTCCGTGGGCGGGCATCGCATCCAGGCCAAGCTCTCGCACGGCGTCAATGCTAATCCCCACTGGGGCTCTGCCGCTGGCATTAAGACCGTGTAATGTATCCTTCACCCACACCAGAGCAAATGCATCGCTGCCAATGCCGTTGGAGGTGGGCTCAACCACGGTAAGTGCGGCGGCTGTCGCAATAGCCGCGTCAATCGCGTTGCCGCCATTACGCAGAATATCGGTACCCACTTGGGCGGCAAGCGTTTGGGAGGTGGCGACCATGCCGCGCTTACCCAACGTCACCATGCGTCGGGAGGCGGCCGGGTAGTAATGAGGGTCGAGGTTCATTGGATTATCCTTATGCGATATGCCAGGCAGGCCACTGTAGGGCTCAACATTAGCAGGATAATCTTATGAACGTCTTCTGATAGCCTTGATTACGTATTAGGAGAAGCAGGCCGCAGCGAACCGTTGGGGGTGCTCACCTTTCATGGCTTACGCAACAGTTCAATTGGCACGTTAAGGTGTTGCGGGCGCTGGAGTACATTCAGCAACACAATGGCGCGCTCTTCGCCCTTGCAGCGCTCGAATATAGCGTCAAGGTCTTTAAAGGGGCCGTCAGTAATGGTGACTTTTTCGCCCGCGCAGAAATAGGTATGGCTCCCTTCTGAGCGGTGAGGTTGGGCGCGAAGCGTCTCCACCAGTGTATTGGGCACGCTAATGGGTGTATTGCCAAACGTAAGCAGGCGTAATACACCACGGGTAGAGCGAATGGGGCGCCAATTGCTGACAACCTGGTCTAAACGAATAAACAGGTAATAGGGAAACAGCGGTTCGCTCACCGTGGCAAGCTTGCCCTGGCGCCTGCGTTGTATGTTCAGTACCGGATGAAACACCTCATAACCCTGGTTAGTGAGGTGTTCGGCCGCGCGGAATGATTCGCTGCCTTTGCACTGAATAACGTACCAGTTGGACAGGGCGCGCTCTTCAATGCTGGTCTCGGAAGAGGCTGGCTCTACGTCATTGGGTTCCATACGTTAGCTCTGTGCTTGGGCGAGCAGTTTAGCGAGCGCTTCTAAGGTTTGGTCGATATGCGCCTGGGTATGATCATAGGCAAGGAAAAAGCGTAGCCGGGCGCTCTTTTCCGGTACTGCTGGGTAAAGAATCGGCTGAACATTGATGTGGTAATGTTCAAGCAGCGTGTGGGAGAGGTGTGCTGCCAACGGTGAACTGCCCACAATGATGGGAACAACGGCTGCGCCGATGCTGTGCCCGGTATCCATGCCGTGTTTTTTGGCTTGCTGCAGGAAGTAGCGTGAGATCGAGTGAAGTTTTTCCACCCGTTCAGGCTCTTGCTGCATAAGCGCTAGCACTTTGAGAGAGGGGGCGGCGACCTGGGCAGGCATTCCCACACTGTACAAGAAACCGGGCGCAAAGTAGCGCAGCGTTTCAACCAGCGCTTTAGTGCCCGCAATGTACCCGCCACAGCCGGAGAGCGTTTTGCTCATCGTGCCCATCCAGATATCCACGTCACGTGGGTCGATGGCAAAGTACTCATGAAGCCCTAAGCCGTTATCACCCATGACGCCGAAGGAGTGTGCTTCATCAACCATTAGCCATACCTGGTGCCGCTTTTTGAGCTCGATAAAGCGAGGCAGATCAGGAATGTCGCCATCCATGCTGTAAAGCCCTTCGATGACGACAATTACACGTTCAAATTGGTGACGGTGGCGGCTAAGCAAGGCATCCAGGGCATCGGGGTCGTTATGGGAAAACGGCATGCGTTTGGCGCCGGAAAGCTGCGCGCCAACCAGTGAGCTGTTGTGAATATACTCGTCATGTAGCACGAGGTCTTTAGGCCCAAGCAGATAGCCAAGCGTTGATACGTTAGTGGCATGCCCGCTCACAAACGCGACCGCATCATCGACCTGATACGCCTTGGCAATGGCGTGTTCCAGCTCCCGATGAATAGGGCGCTCACCAGAAACTACTCGGCTGGCCGATACGGAGCTGCCGTAACGCGTCACCGCCTCGCAAGCGGCTTGGTTAACGCGCGGGTCACCCGAATAGCCAAGGTAGTTGTAGCTGGCGAAGTTGATGCACGGTTGCCCCTGAATAATGCTGGTTGCTCCGGCAATGCCTTCATGCACCTTAAAGAAGGGGTCTTTTAACCCCAACTGTTCAGCACCCTGACGCAGCATGGCAAGCTGCTGGTAGCCTGGGTGGGCATCAAACCGCGTAAAGCGCTCGGGCACCGGGCTGGTGGTTGAGTCGTTGCCCGGTGAGGAGCTGGCAGCGTTGGCCATTGCGTGTGGCGTCGTACGTGGCGTAGTACGTTTACGTGCTTGTTCCAACAGCTGCCGTTTTAAATCAGAGCGCTTGGCGGTCATGGTGTCTCGGTTGTCGATGATGTTGATGCTGGCTCGGTGAACCCGCCTGCCCCGTGGCGAGCGGCCAGAGAGGCTAACGCATCTTGCGGTGCTTCTTCAACATCGTCGTCATGCTGATGGAGCTTTTGAATCAGCACACCCGCCAGCTTGTTAAGTGTTGAGGCTTCGCTGAGTATCATTACCGGCACCTGAACACCCAAGCGGTTCTCGATTGCTGTCATCAGCTCGACCCCCATCAGCGAGTCAAAGCCCATGTCGTAGACCGAGCGATTAATATCAATTTTTTCCTCTTCAATTAACAGGATGCTGGCAAGCTCTGCCCTAAGCAGCTCTGTGACCGTACTATGCAGCTCTTCCGGGGAAAGGTCGGCAAGCAGAGCGCTGATATCGTCATCGGCATCGTTGCTGCTGTCGTCATCGCTGGCACGGGCGATCTCGTTAAAGCGCGGCGCATTGGCGGTCGGCAAGAAGCGGGCGAGCGCCCCCCACTCTAGCTCCAGTACGCCAAGGCTAGGCCCTGGTGTTACCAGCATCTGTTCAAGCACGTTCAGCGCATCATCTGAACGAAGGGCAGAACCGCCTAAACGCTCTTGCAGCGCATCACGCGTGCGCGTGTTACGCGCCAGGAAACCGACATCTTCAATGGCGCCCCAGCGTACACAGGTTGCAGGAAGACCGGCGGCACGGCGATTAGCGGCAAACGCTTCGAGCCAATGGTTGGCGGCCACGTAATTGGCCTGACCTGGGTTGCCAAATAGCGTGGTCGCTGACGAGTAGAGGATGAAGAAGTCCAATTGCTCATTACGCGTTAGCGCATCCAGGTGGCGAGCACCCTCTATTTTGGGCGCTAGCACCTTTTGAATGCGCTCGGCGTCCAGGTTACGGATCAAGCTGTCATCTATCACCGTGGCGGCATGCACGATACCGCGCAGCGGGCCCAGCTCATCCTTGGCGCGAGCTAACACGCTGGCCAGTGCGTCGTGGTTGGTAATGTCGCAGGCTGCGGCCATTACCTGTACGCCCTGAGCATTAAAATCCGCAAGCGCAGCTTGTGCTTCTTCGCTGGCCGGGCCGCTGCGGCTAAGCAGAATCAGTTGGCGAGCGCCTTTGCTTACCAGCCATTGGGCGGTTTTAAGGCCGAACCCGCCCAAGCCGCCGGTCACCAGGTAGCTGCCATCGTTTGATAGGCTCAGCGTTTCACGGCCTAGCGCTTCGTTCCTGGGCGGCGCAATAGGCTGCTCATAGGTAACGACGACTTTGCCGATCTGGCGCGCTTGCTGCATATAGCGGAAAGCATCGATGACCTGGCTGTGGCTGAACGCGGTAAACGGTAGCGGGCTGAGGGTGCCGTCGTTAAACAGCGCCATCATTTCCCCGAACAGCCGCTGAGTCAGCGCAGGCTGCACTTTCATTAGCTGATCGGAGTCGATACCGAAATAGCTTAAGTTATTGCGGAAAGGGCGCAGGCCAATGTGGGTATTCTCGTAGAAATCGCGTTTACCCAGCTCCAGGAATCGACCAAAGGGACGCAGAGCGCGCAGGTTTTGGTTGATGGCTTCCCCGGCAAGTGAGTTCAGTACGATATCGACACCTTCGCCCTGAGTGTCTTCAAGAATTTCTTCAGCAAAGGTGAGTGAGCGAGAATCATAAAGGTGCTCCACGCCCATTAGCCGTAAAAAGTCGCGTTTCTCTTCCGAACCCACCGTGGCGTAAATTTCCGCGCCAAGCCATTGGGCAATTTGCAGCGCGGCAATACCGACACCACCGGCTGCACCATGAATCAAGACTTTTTCGCCTGGCTCCAGGCGTGCCAAGTGTTTAAGCGCGTAGTACACGGTAAAAAATGTGGTCGGGATGGTGGCAGCGGCAGCGTAACTCACGCCTTCTGGAAGAGGCGCTATCGCGTGCTGACTGGCAATCAACCGGTCACTAAAACTGGCTGGCCCAAAGCCGACGATGGCTTGCCCTGGGGCTACGTGAGTAACGTTGTCGCCCACGGCAATAACTTCACCAGAGAATTCAAGCCCCAAGGTTGGCCCCGCAAAGCCGTTCTCGATCGCTTCGTCAGAAAGCAGGCCGAGCGTGTACATCACGTCACGGAAGTTAAGCCCGGTAGCTTTTACCTTGACCTCAACCTCATCGGCCTTAAGCGCAGGTAACGCTCGTGGGCGCCACTGTAGCTGGCGCAACTGCCCGGGTAGCGCAAAGCCGAGGGTCATTGCTTGATGGGCAGGCTTGCTAACGGTTTGTTGAGGTGCTGGTGCGGGCAAGGTACGCAAGCGGGTGGCAAAGCGTTCACCGCCTGCATGGATGACGACTTCGTTTTCGTTGTCCGCGATAGTCAGCGATGCAGCCCATGTACTTAACGCTGCATCACTAACCTCATGGGGGATATCCAGCAGGCTGGCCGTATGCCCCACGGCTTCATTGGCAAGCGAGCGGCCAAAGCCCCAAAGTGCCGCATCATCGGGTACGTTGTCGTGTGTTTGCTGTGTTTGCTGTGTTTGTTGAGTGTGCCAAAGCAGGCTAACACCTTGAGTGGTAAGCCATAGCGTTGCCGAGGTGAGTTTGGCCGCTTCCAGCGCCAGGCTCCACTGCTGGGCACGATAGCAACGCAAGGTTTGCACGCTGGTGTCGCTACCGCCCAAGTCGCGTAGGTCAATCACATTCAACGTTTGAGCAGCATCGCCCCATTCGCCGAGTGCATTTTGCAATAGCGTATCGGGTGCGTCGTTGCTTTGCTCAACCCGGACCTTGGCCTGGTGTGCGGTAAGTGCTTTAGCCAAGCGCGCCGCAAGCGCCTCGTTGGTCGGGTCGGTGATGATTAACTGGCAAGGCGTGTCGGCAAGGCTTTCATCCGCTTGAGAAGTGACGGATACCAGTGGCAGCTGGGCATGCAGCAGGTAAGCGCCCGCCGAGCTCTCTTCAAGCTCGATGGGGGCTGAAACCATAAAGCCTTGGGCACTTAGCCAATCGCTTAGTGTGCTGTGTTCCAGTGCCGTTTGGTCGATGCCTGGCGTTGCCAGCACGTCGTCTAGCCACTGGCTGGGGGCTATGCCCATCACCATAAGGTGGGCGCCAGGGGCCAGCTGGGCAGGCAAAGCTTCAATCAGCTGGCGCGTGCGAGCAGGTTGGGTGGCATCGCTGCTGATGAAGGCGAGCTGGGCTTTTTCTGCGTTTGCTAACGTATGTGGCGCATCATCCAACGACTGCACATCAATAAGCGGATAGCGCTCTTGCAGCTGTTCTGCCTGGTGGCGTGCGCTGTCATGCGTGGTAATTACTCGGTAGTGGTGCTTGCCTGCCTGGCCTGCATTGGCTAGCTGTTCCAGCAGACGCTGGCCCAGCGCAGGCGCGCAGGGGCCCGCTTCAAGCAGCTGCAGGCGCTCGTCTTGGCCCAATAGGGAAAGTGAGGCTTCGATCAGGCTGCCAAGCTCAGTGGCAAGCGCTTGCCAACCGCATTCGCCGATCAGTACACGGTTTAGCCTTGCCATTAGCTCAGTGGTAATGCCCAGTGTCTCAAGCGATGTCGTGCCGTTGAGTAGTGCATCACGGTGCAAGCCCAAGCGGCCCACCAGATGAATCGGTGCAAAATAGTCGGGGTAATCCTGCACCAGCAGTTGCCAGATAGCCTCGGGCGCCAGTGCTTCCTCGTCGCCTTCAATGGCATAGCCATGCTGGGTAAATGCTTCGCTTAGGCTATCGAGTAACGGAGCGACTTCCTGGGCGTAGCGTTGACCGGTATATGACGCGTAGTGGCTGCTTAGTTGTGCCAAACGGTTTAGGGCGTCGGCCGCCAAGGGCAGTGGCTTGGCGTCAAGCGGCGCTGGGGTAAGCTCAACATCCAGATAGCTAAACGATTGATGATGCGCGCGGTTCAAACGAATCGCCTTGAAGCGTGTTTGGCTCAGCACGGCCACGGCGTTTCCATTCGCATCGTACAGTTCAAAATCTGCGGTAAACGAGTGGGGCGCGCGTTTGCCCATCACGGCGCGAGCCAGTACCGGCACACCCGCTTCGAGGTTGACCTGTATACGACCAACCCGAACGGGCACAAACGCAAGCTGTGCGGCAAATTCACTGTGCTGCGCTAGCAAGGGGATAAACATCTGGAAGGCGCTATCCAGAATGCCGGGATGAAGGTGAAGCGTCGCTAGCTGTGCCTGCACGTTACTGGATAAATCGATGGCGCCGATGACGGCGTTATCTTCGATCCATCCGTGGCTAATTGCCTGGAAGGCAGGCCCATAGTGCAGGCCGATGCGCTCGGCCATTTGCAGGTGTTCCGTTAGCGTGTAGTCCGGTGCGCGCGAAGGCAGTTTAGGTGCCCGACGGTTGAGCAGAAAGCCACGGCTTTCGTGCATATTGCGCGCTACCGCGTTTAACTGCCATTCGTGACCATTGGCTGGTTCACGGGAGTGAATGGCGATGCGGCCATCTTCCGAATTGAGCGCTAAGCGCAGAGCACGACCATTAGGTCCATCCAGCAGGAGGGGGGCACGAATTTCCAGCTCTTCGATATCCAAAAGTGGGGTATCTTTTTGCTGTAATGCGGCGGCCAGGGTTAGCTCAACAAACCCGGCACCGGGGAACACCGCGCCTTCACCCACCACGTGATCGGCAAGCCAAGGCTGACGTTTAATGTCCAACTGGCTTTCCCAGGTGTGCTCTTGCTGCGCCAGCGGGTAGCCCAGTAGAGGAGACTGGTAATAGCGTGACAGTAGTCCTTGGCTGTCTTGTGTGCTGTTGACCCAGTGCCGCGTGCGTTGCCATGGGTAGCGGGGCAGTAAGGTGCGTTGGCCTTCCACGGGGAACACATGACGCATATCAAATGAGAGCCCGCTCAACAGTAACTGGCCAACGCTTTGCAGCAGTTGTTCAAGACCAGGCTTGTGCCGCTCAATGGTGCCAATTGCCAGCCCTTTACGCTCTTGCTGGCGTAGTGTTTCATTGAGGTAGCGGCGCAAAATGGGATGCGCGCCAACTTCTACAAATACGTTATAACCCTGTTGTATCAGTGCGGTGGCTGCGTTATCAAACAGGACCGGTTCGCGGATGTTTTTCCACCAATACGTGGCGTCAAGCTCAGTGCCCAGGCTAAGTTCACCGGTAACCGTTGAGTAGTAGGGCAGCTGTGTTTTACAAGGGGTAATGTCGGCCAGGGCATCAATAACCCCCTGCTGGATGCTATCCATGGCAGGGCTATGGAAGGCGTAGTCCAGCGGTAGGCGTTTGGCGAAAGTGCCTTGTTCACTTAACGCGGCTTCAAGCTCGGCCAATTGATCACGGTTACCTGCCAGCGTGATGCCTTTAGGACTGTTAATACCCGCGAGGCAAACCTGGTCAAATTCTGGCTTGGCAAGCCATGGCGCTATGTCTTCGGCACTCATGGCGACGGCGCTCATTTCGCCCTTGCCACGGGTTTTTCCTTGATAAAAACTGCGGAAATAAATGACCTTGACGGCGTCTTCAAGACTGAGTGCGCCTGCAGCCCAAGCCGCAGCGACTTCCCCGACACTATGCCCAAACACAGCGGTAGGCATGATGCCCTGCGCTTTTAGCCATTCTGTTAGCGCGACCTGTAGAGCAAACAGGGCTGGCTGAGCGATTTCGGTAAGCTCGAAGCGGTTCTCTCCGTTCTGCCCCTCAAGCTCAGTACGTAGCGAGAAATCGCCGTGCTGCTGAAACAGGCTGTCCACGCGGTCAATAGCGTCGGCAAACACGGGGGCTGTATTGAGCAGTTCACGGCCCATGGTTTCCCACTGGCAGCCATTGCCGTCATAAACAAATACCGGGCCACGTGCATTGGGCAGTCGTTCCAGCGTGATCACATGCGGGGTGTCTTCGCCCTTGGCAAATTGGCTCAGCGCCGCTGCGGCTTCTTCTGGCGTTTGTGCAAAGCAAAGTGCGCCAAAGGTGTGCTGTTCACGGTGGTTAAACAGTGTATGGGCAACATTGTAGAAGGCGTCACTGCCTTCCATGAGATGCTCTGCTAATAAGTGAGCGCTATCCGTCAGTGCGTCCTGGCTTTTAGCACTTAGCCGGATGGGCAATGCATGAGCGGAGGTGTGGCCAGCTGCTGCCGGTTTTTCCGGTGCACTTTCTAAAATAACGTGGGCATTGGCGCCGCCAAAGCCAAACGAGTTAATCCCGATGACCAAGCGGCCCTCTTTTTTAAGAGGCTGCGCTTTGGTAACGACATGCAGGTTCCATTCATCAAATTTGATGCGTGAATTAAGCTTGCGAATGCCGATGGTAGCAGGCACTTCACGGTGTTGCAGGCTATAAAGCGCTTTGGCAATCCCCGCGACCCCTGACGCCGTTTCCAGGTGGCCGACGTTACTTTTTATAGAGCCAATCGGCAGGGGGGCCTGGCGATACTTGCCCAAGGCTTCACCTATGGCGCGGGTTTCTATTGGGTCGCCAACGGCGGTACCCGTGCCGTGGGCTTCCAGATAGTCGATTTCGTCGGGGCTGATACCTGCCTGTTCATAGGCACGGCGCATCAGGTCAATCTGTGCGCTGGGGTTAGGTACCGTAATACCTGATTTATGGCCATCGGTATTCACCGCCGAGCCAGCGACCACCGCGAGAATATTGTCGCCGTCAGCAATCGCCTGGTCGTAATCCTTGAGCAGGAAAAGCCCCGCGCCTTCAGAGCGCACGTAGCCATCGCCTGAGTCATCAAACACCTGGCAGCGGCCCGTTGGCGAGAGCATGCTCGCCTTGGAGAATATAATGAACCCATAAGGGTGCAGGTGAAGGCTGATACCCCCCGCCAGCGCCATGGTCGTTTCACCGCTGCGAATGGATTGGCAGGCTTGATGAAACGCCACCATGGATGACGAACAGGCGGTATCCAGCGACATGCTTGGGCCATGCAGGTCAAACACGTAAGAGAGACGGTTGGAAGCAATGCTTGACGTGTTACCCGTCGCGGTTGACGCATCAATGGCCGCCATGTCATCCGCCATGCGATACGAGTAGTCAAGGCTGGCGACCCCCAGGAACACGCCGCACTGGCTGCCGCGTAAGCTGCTGGGGACGATGCCGGCGCTTTCGATGGTTTCCCACGCGAGCTCCAGCAGCATGCGCTGCTGTGGGTCCATATTGGCCGCTTCGCGGGGCGAAATACCAAAAAACTCGGCATCAAACCCGCTGATGTCGCCAAGGCTTCCTGCCGCAAAGGTAACGCTGGTGCCAGGGTGGCGCTTGTCGGGGTGCAAGAAAGCCTCATGGCTCCAGCGGTCAGAGGCCACTTGGGTGACCAGATCTTTTTCGGCTTGCAGGTCCTGCCAGAACGTTTCAGGGGTGGTGCCGGGGAAACGATGGGCGGCGCCGATAATGGCAACGCGTCTAGTCATTCTTGCTCCTGAGGTTCTGGTTCTGCCTTGATCACATCGCTACTTATATCGTGTCCAAACGCTTGTTTAAATAGCTGGACGCCAAGTTCACTGGCGGTTAACGCGCACGTGTCATGCTGTTCGGGCATAAAATCGTTCGACCACTCTTTAGTCTGCGTCGACCATATCATGTACGGCGTCGTGCCAGCCGGTAACGAGAAGTGCTCATACGCTTCGGGCAATATAGGTACATGATCACCATACCAGCCCAGCAATCCTGGCCGCTTATGTTCATCCAGCGTGCTTTTAACGCTAGCCAACATTTTGTCGGCCTCGCCTAGATGGCGCAAGTACACGGCTAAATCGTGTAAATGTGCAGGTAGCGGCCAAGGCGCTGTGGGCAGTGCAGCCGCAAGGCTTTCCTGGTGAGGTGCTTCCAGGTGCAACGGCCCATGGTTTTCCATGGTAATCACAAATATAAAAAGAGGCCCATTATCGCTATCTTCAAGCAGGCGTCCAACCTTTCGTGCAACGGCCAGGTCGCCGATGTACTGGCCTTGCTTGTCGCTACTCTCAAAACCAGTGAGATCGATAAACTGGTCGAACCCTAACGGGGGGATCACTTTATGGCGCATATAAAAGCTGGCGGGGTAGGGGTGAACGCATACCGTACGGTACCCCGCTGCCTTAAACGCACTGGCCAGGCTTGGCAGTGGGTGGCGCGACAGCGTGCGATAGGGGTTAAATTGGCGCGGGCCCCACGCGGCCGGTGAAAGTCCGGTAAGTACTGCACATTCGGTACGCACGGTATTAGCACCCCATGCGGGCACCTTCAGCTCGCCATGCAGCTGCGCTTGTAAGCGCGTAGCATCAAAATTCTTTAATAAGCTGTCACTAATGTCAGGGTACCAGGGGCGTGGGTCGAAAAAGGATTCGCTTTGCACCAGTACGACATTAGGACGTACGTTCGAGGTTGCGGTGAGGCGACTGGCTTCAATCTTTTGGGTTAACAGATAAAACGGGGATTGTTCAGGCGCGGGAGGAGATGAGCGCATTAGGGCGATGCCATAGGCCCATAGGCTTGCAAATAATCCCAAACGATTTATGTCATCTACCGGGTTCAATGTGGTGGGAGTGAGTGCCCGCCAGCCCAAGGCGATAAGCGGCGCACCTATTGCGATGAGTAAGCCGCAGAGCGTGATAAAGCGTTGCCCGCCCCACTGAGATACGAGCGAAGGTTCCCAGTACAGAAACGCTCCGATGGCTGCGGCTCCCGCGCCAATGGCGGCTATGGCAAGGCCGGTCCCAAAAAAGGGCACATAAAGGCGGGGGTGGAGGATGGCATCCCAAAAGTACTCAAAATCGTGGCAGATGAACGGCTCACATAGTGTGCGAGATTTTGTATTACTGGATTGAACGAGCACCAGCTGAAGCGCCAGAATAAAAACCACCGTAAACCAGGGCCGCTGAAGCACCAGAATAAACGCGCCAAACAGCAATAGCCAGCTGCCTAAATGTACGCTGTTGGCCGCCAGGCCGCGCCGCCAAAGTGGCTTAGGGCGTGGGTTAAGGAGGGCTTCGAAGATGATCGTCCCCATTCCTCCAACCAGCAATGGCCAAAAAAGCGCAAAGGGCAGCGAAGTCGTCATATCAATCGCTCCCCGAATGGTCAGTATGATTAAAGCCCAGGCTTTTGATTAACCATTGTGAAATAGCGGCCGGAAGTACAGCCAGCCACCAGGTACCAAAATTGAGTGGGAACGGAAAGCTGATACGAGCCCGGTTCGCATCAATGCCCCGCTTAATCACGTTGGCAGCCCGCTCTGGTGGCCATTCAAAAGGCTTGGGGCCTGGCATGGCATTGCACATGGGCGAGGTTACATAGCCCGGCATTACGACCGTTACCCCCACACCATGAGGCGCCAGTAGCCCGCGTAACCCTTCCCCATAAGCCTTAATCCCTGCTTTGCTGGCGCTGTACGTGGGCGTAGTAGGCAGGCCGTGCCAAGCGGCGAGCGAGCTAATCAACACTAACTGCCCGCTACCTCGTTTTTGCATGGCGGGTACCAAATGCTGGGCCATGGCGATGGGGGTTTTCAGATTGATATCCAGAAGCGCTTGAACATCATCCCAAGGCTCTAATGCCCCGTTTGTTTGGGGATGGGTGTTCTTGCCAGCGGTGGCGATCACAATATCAGGCAGGTGTTCTTTACGCAGTGTATGAAGCCACTGCTTGAGTGCTTCTTCATCGACCAGGTTAACCGAGCTGGTTGTCACCTGAGCGCCTAGCGCCCGGCAAGTATCCGCCAGGTTGGATAGTACGTCTTGCTGCCTGCCGTGGAGCACCAGGTGAGTGCGTGGAGCGGCATAGGCGCGTGCCAAGGCACCACCTATGGCACCGGTTGCTCCCGTGATCAGCACGCAGCGCTCAGGTGTGGTGAGGTCTGGGGCGGCACTCAAAGTAGTTTCTCCAACGGCGATGGGCAGGCTTCCAGTATGTGCGCTGCATTGTTAACGGCAAGGTCAATGCTTGGCTGGCAGTAAAAACCGCCGTTTACTTGGACGCTATGCATCACCGTATTACGAAAATAGGTGAAAAGCGCTTGGCTTGGTGGAGGCGGCCGATTCCAAAACTCGTCGAGGTTACCTTCATAGGTAAGTCCGGCAAGATTGTAAATTGGGTCGCTTAGCGCAAACGTAGGGCACTGTTTTTCCAAAGAAACAAAGCCGACAGTACTGTTAACCGTCACGGTGCCCACTGCATGTTTAATCAGCAACTCCAGGTTGCCGGACTCCAGGTAGACGATACGCCCCTGCAAACCGTAAAACTGGGCAAGCTGTTCAATAACTCTGACGTAATTGACCAGCCCCATATCCAGCGGGTGATTCTTGATACAGAGAAGGGCATCGCTTGGTGCATGCTCGGCAAACGATCCCATCACATGATCCATCACTTCCTGCATATTGGCATAGGGTGAGTGATCACGGATTTGGGCATCGGTATTGAGCTGAAGCGGCAACATAAAGTAGGGCTTGGCGCTTTCAATCAAGGTTTTTATGCGCTGGGCATCCTGCTTTTTCCACTTCCTTAATAGAGCAAAGCGTTTGATATAGCCTGCGTATTCAATCGGCGCAGTAATCGGGGCATGGTTTCGGTAGTGCGGTGCCACCAAAGGGTTGGCTAACCCAGCCAAGTGATAACTGACATCGTGCATGGCGCGGATCTTGAATGATGATCTAAAACGCACCGGTGGGGGTAATTGGGGGAGTGCCTTACCCGTTTCATAAAACCAGGTGGGGTCGCGGGGTAAGAGCGAGTGACCATTTACCCCGTCGCGCTCAAGCGTTACCCAAAATGGGCGAAAGTAGCCCTCTTCAAACACGTGGGTACGCACCCCTGCCGCTGGGGCATTTTCTATCGCAGGCCGATGGATAGGGCGGCGGTCGCCGAACATGATCTGGTCGGTAATCGCATGGCGCTGCCAGAGCGATGCTATGTAGTCAGGCAGTTCACTTAATGATTCACGAAACAGGTAGTTTTCACTGTGGGTACGTTGCCAGTAAGCAATATCGCCAGCGTTGAAGTTAACCTTTACGACGCGGTGCCCGTCCTCTGTCAATCGACGTGCTAAACGTTGATAAAAGGGCGAGCAGACCCCTTGTAAGAATAAGAATGCGCGCTTTGACTTCAACTCAGTGTCTTCCAATCAATAAATTACGGTAAAGCCGGTAGAGGCGCTGCTTCCATGTCAGCGTCGGTTGCTGTGTGCGTGCCTGCTCTAAAAGGCTAATGGCGGTTTCCGCATTGCAAAGCTGACGGCTCGAGGGAGCTACGTAGCATGGATACAGAATTAGCGTGCCTGCCACCAATGCTTCCAGCGTTAAGGTGCGAGAGCGGCGCGGGCAGCGCATAGCATCCTGTGTTAATCCCCAGCCTGCGTAAAACGGCATACCATACGTATGTACTTTGCGGTGACGTAATAGCGCCTCAAAGCCTGTCAGCGAACTCATGGTGTGAACCGCATCGACGCGCTCAAGTAGTGTGGTGATTTCCACATGGCTGGCATCCAGATCATACAGGTGTTTAGTATCGGGTTCGAGTGCTCCGATGCGAGCACCGCTGACCACGTCTGGATGTGCCTTATAAATAATAAACGCATGGGGGTGAGTACGGCGCACCTCACGTAAAAGCGCGCTGTTGGTACGAATATGCGGCGAGCCAGTGGCAATGGATGCATCACTCTCAACTTGGCCAGGTACGAGTATTATCAGTCGATTATTGGGCAGCTCAAGAGTATCGTGCCCGCGCACGTTATATTTGGAGAGCTTTAATGCCACTAAACGCTCTCGTAGTTGGCCGGCACGCTCTAGTAGATCATCGCTAAAATCGGCATGCTCAAGCAGCGACTCTAGGTCACTGGGGCGGCTCGGATCGTAATAAATCCCTTGAGCATCAATTACCAGTGAAAGCGGTTGAGTAAGATCAACCCCCAGGCCTACGGAACGGATAAAACCATCTTCAATCCGCCACACATGAGGCATCAGCGCGGTGTGCTGCTGCTCGAAGGTTTGATCAATACGGCTAGACCACACTAAAAGCTTTTGCGAAGGTGGCGCCTCAGGCAGCGTTTTCTGGTACCTGAGCTGTGCGGCACCGCCTAAAAAGTCATGAATAAAGCGTCGCTTCCAAGAGGAGAAGCCACAGGCTACCCACTTGCCGCGTAGCCGTTCCTGCTGGCGCTTTTGGTCGGCAATCAGCGCAATTGTCTCCTCTAGCGTGGCAGGTTTTAGCGTATACGGATTGGCATAGCGTGTATAACGCAGATAAGCCGCCGCGAATACTTCATAGAGCGTGCGTTTTGTATGTCGTCGCGAGCAGGCTAGCCGGTCTTCGGTGAGTCCCCAGCCTGCATAAAAGGGTAGGCCAAAGCAGTGAACGCGCTTGCCAGCCAGCAACGCTTCAAAACCGAGCTGGCTGGTCACGACATACACGGTTTCAACCTGATCAAATAATGCCCAAGGGTTAATGTCTTTACTGATCACGCGGCAGCGGGGGTGGTTTTGCGCGCTGAGCAGGTGGCCCTGTTTTTTGCCTGCGATAACATCCGGGTGAATCTTGACCAGAATCTCAGCCGTAGGGTGGTCGGTAAGCGCTGCGGCCAGCATCTGCTCGAAACTATCCGCATTCGCTCCCCCAAACTCAATAGAGGCATCGCCTGCGGTTTGATCAACAACTAGCACTCTCTCTTGGGGCGAGCCGCTTGAAGCAGGATCTGGCGCGTGGTTGTACTTTGATAGACGATAGCGAGCAAGCTGCTTAACACACCGCTCTGCCTGGTTGATTTCGTCGGTAGTAAAAGTAGCGTTGTTAAGCCAGTTTTCTAAATCGGAAGGCCGTGAAGCATCGTAATAAATACCGGTGTGATCAACGACCAGGCTATGCCCTTGATAGCCCGCTACTCCCAGCCCAAGCGAGCGCAAAAAGCCGTCTTCCAAGGCAATATAGGGCAGCTGGTGGCGCTTGGCATACCGCCTTGCCTGAAAGCTTGATGGCTTTAATCCCCAGCCAATAACGACGTCAGGTTTTTTTTGCAGTGGCCGTAAGTAAGAAAAGTGGCTAAATTCAGGCAGCAAGGCAGGCAGTGCGCTAATTTTTCCGATACCTGATGAGGTAAAGCCTGCCGTTTTATTTGCCATGGGTATTGTCATTCGTAACGGAACAAAAAGTTAGGCGAGCGAACATACGTGAAACAGGCCCGCTTATCAATTAGCCGCAGCAAGTACTTACAGGACTAAAGAAATTTGTGTTTATAGTCACGAAGCTGAATAATCGTTTAAATGTAATTTAATGCGGCGTGAGAAAATCTGCTGTTTTGATAGGGTGGCGTAATAGAAACAAGATATTAGGGCCGTGCAGTATACTCCAGACGTATGCTCAAGTTTGGCTTGCCAATTGGGTAATTGGACGTTATTTACCTTACTAGTGGCGTGGGAAGTACGGTGTAGCGACCACGTTGCCCGCCAAGGGGGCGATGAATTTGGCGTGTTACTGCCAAGCTGTACACTGGGGCAAGCGTAAACCATTGCGGCACTGTGCCAGGCAGCCAGGTGTCGGTTATCCACTCAGGCAAAGGGTGCAACAGCGTGGTGGTAACGCAGCGACCGACCAAGCCCTTCAGGAACTCTTTGATTACGTTATTATGTCACGACGCTACGCTGTCCGGCGTCTGCCTTTCTTGATATGCATTCGATAAACTACCCGCCACCGCAAACTGAAAGGGCACGCTGAATTGGCTGAGGCAACACTGTGAACCTACTTGAATTGTTTACTCAAACACTTGATATCACCTTACCCGTGTTTGCCATGGTTTTTCTGGGGATTGGCCTAAAGCGCTTGGGATGGATTGATCGCACTTTTGTCACCACCGCGTCTGCGTTGGTATTTAAAGCCACGCTGCCCACCTTGATCTTTTTAAGTTTGATTAAAGCTGATATTAGCGTTGCGCTGGATATCTCGTTAATGGTGTTTTTTGCCGTCGCCACACTTGGGCAGTTTGTGTTGAGTTGGCTATGGGCACACTTTCGCGTTCCTTATGCCGAGCGTGGGATTTATGTTCAAGGAGCTTTTCGCGGTAATTGCGGTGTCGTTGGGCTGGCGCTGGCAGCGGGCATGTACGGCAACTATGGGCTGTCAACGGGCAGCCTGTTGGTTGGAGTGGTCATTATTATGTACAACGCGCTATCGGTAGTGGTGCTGACCGCGTATCAAACGGAACAAGCCGCTAACTGGCGCAGCATTCTCAAGCATATTGCGACGAATCCGCTGATTATTTCAGTGATCGTGGCCTTGCCATTTACCGCTTTTTCCATTTCGCTCCCCAGTTGGGTGATGACCTCTGGGGATTATTTTGCGTCGCTCACGCTACCGTTGGCGTTGATCTGTATTGGCGCAACGCTCTCGATGTCCAGCATTCGAGATAAAAGCGACATTGCGGTGAGCTCCAGCATTATGAAGATGGCCATCTTGCCTGTGCTCTCTACCGTAGCTGCCTGGCTGTTAGGCTTTGAAGGCGAACAGTTGGGGTTGTTGTTCCTCTTTTTTGCCAGCCCCACCGCCGCCGCCAGCTTTGTCATGGTAAAAGCCATGGGCGGCAACGCAGGCTTGGCCGCCAACATCATTGCGATCACCACCTTAATGGCCAGTATTTCGGTAACGCTGGGCATTTTTGCGCTGCGTTTGTTGGGATGGGTGTAAGAAGGGCAGAGGCGGGTTGGAGTGTTATCTGTAACACGTTATACTGTGCGGCCCTTCTGCAAGCAAAGTCTCTGTAGCTCAGTAGGATAGAGCAGCCGCCTCCTAAGCGGCAGGTCGCAGGTTCGACTCCTGCCAGGGACGCCAAATCCTACCCCAAACAACGCTCAAGAAACCCCAAAAACCGATGATCATTAGCGTAGGCAATATGCATACGCATGGACGATGCATCCGGCCCATTGGGGCGTAGTGAAAAGATGCTGCCAGGGGCGATGAAAATACCTTCGTCCGAGGCTTTTTTGGCTAGCTGCATTGCGTCAATGTTGTTCGGCAGGCGCGCCCATAAGTAATAACCTTCCCCTGGCCCCTCTATATTCTCAAGCCCCACCTCTTTCAACGCGGTAATGGTACTGGCGCTGGCCTTGGTAATGCGTTCGCGAAGCTGTACCAGGTGGCGGCGGTAACGCCCGTGGTTAATCATGTCGTGAATTAGGCGCTCGCTGAAGGTAGAGCTGTTAACGACGGTGACCATTTTGATATCGGTAAGTGCATTAACCAGCGCAGGGTTTGCCGCTAAATAGCCCGAGCGAATGCCGGTGGAAAGCGTCTTGGAAAACGTGCCTACGTAAATCACGCGACTCAGGTCATCCAGTGCCGCCAAGTGGGCGCTTCCTCGGTGGAGCAGGTCGGCAAAGGCGTCGTCTTCTACCAGTATCAGGTTGTAGCGCTCTGCGAGTGTCAGTAGCCGGTACAGCTGGTTGAGTGAAAGGGTAGAGCCCGTCGGGTTGTGAGCATTGGGCTGTAGAAAGAAAACATTGGGGCGGTATTGAATAATTTTGCGCTCAAGGTCATCAAGGTCCAACCCTTCGTGGCTACGCGAAACGCCAATCAGCTTCGCCTTGGCCAGGCGCAGCTTGCCAAATAACGGGTAATAGCCGGGCGTTTCCACCAGAACTCGGTCGCCTGGGGCGATCAGGTGGCGAATAATAAGATCGAAAGCGTGATTGGCGCCGAAGGTCAGCAGTACCTGTTCATGGGAAGCATGAATAGAGCGCCCGGCCAATACCCTGGCAATCGTTTCACGCAGAGGGAGATACCCTTGTGGGGCACCGTACTCGATATCATCGTTGCCGATGGACGTTAGCCGCTTGGCCTGACGTGCAAGCGCCGCGCCGCCCATCCAGCTAGCGGGTGCTCGGCCGTCGCCTACCCGCACCTGAAAATTACCTACTAACTGCTCTCTCAAAAGCGAGACGCTATCAACGGCTTCATTTAGCTCGTGGGTCTTTTCCAGCGCTTCAAGCGCGGGTGGCTGCGTAACAAAAAAGCCGGCTCCTTGCCGGGCGCGCAACCTGCCCAGTGCAATCAGCTGATCATAGGCATCAACAATCGTGTTTTTCGAAACCCCATGCTGGCGGGCGGCTTCGCGTATAGAGGCGAGCCTGGCACCCGGTGCCAGGCGGCCTTCTTCGATAGCCTTGAGGATGGTGTCAGCCACGTGTCTGGATTTCGACATGGTAGGTGTCTCCCGAAAGCGGGCTAAACCCAACCCGGTGAAATCAGTGTACCTCTCTTTTGATAGGTACAGTACCTCGTACAATCTCGCTAACTGTACCTGTCAGTAATCCGCAAGTTTACCCATCATGAGCGGCATTAAAAAAGAAACATCCATAATAAATTCAAGGAGACACGCTATGGCTGAGCGAAAGAACCGGTTTCTCAATGTGTGGGATGACACGGTGAGTGGGAGAGACCTCCTGCTGTCACTGTGTATTTCTACGCCGTTAACACTAGGCGGCTATCTGCTTGCCCCGGCGCAGCCTCCGCTTCCGCTTATTCTGGGGCTAAGCGGCGCTATTCTGGGGTTCTTCATCAATGCGCTGCTGTTTCGCCCTAAGCGGCAGCTGCAAACCGGTGAGGAGACGTAGTAATGGATCCCGTCTTATTACTTCAAATGCTGGCGGCCGCTATTATTGCTGTCGTCGTTTATACCGCCATTGGCGTTGCGCCGGGTACTGATGAAACCGCCGTACTGGCTCCCGTAATCTTGGCGCTGGTGGTCGCAGGTATACCGCTTCCCGTGGTGCTGGCTTTCTTTATGGCGGCAATCGTTGCCAAGAAGCTGACCGACTCTATCCCCGTTTCGGTAGCCGGTATACCGGGCGGGGTGATGTCGGCCCCTATGGTCGAGCACGCGCTGATTCTAAAGCGGGAAGGGCACGCCACCCTGGCGATTCGTAAAATGGCCTCCGGTTCGGTCATAGGTACACTCGTCGCGATACCCATCAGCCTGTTCCTCGCCTTTCTGTTAACGCCGCTAGCCGATGTGCTTGGCCAGTACGCCAGCCAGATTTTCTTTGGCGGTGCCGTATTTCTGGCGCTGATGAGCAAGGAGAAAGTCATCAGTCTGATCAGTATTGTGCTGTTGGCGGCTCTGATCCAGGGGTTACGGCACCTGTATTGGGGAATGGGCGTCATTCCAGAAGGACAGACGGTCTTCATTTCGTTCTTTTTGGGCATCACCATTGGTCCGATGATGTTTAATCTGGCGCAGCTTACGGTCAACAGTGAGCGCCATAAAATGGTGGAGTCTGAGCCCAAGCAGATCCAGATCTACGGTGACGACGAGAAAGGGCAGCTACCTAATCCGTTTCGTATTCTGACGCGCCAGGAAACCGCCTCGGCCGCGGCAAGCTCCGTACTGGGCTCGGTTACGTTCTTCATGAGCCCAGTGGGCATCACGATTTTTCTGGGCGAGGTAATGTCGAGCTGGGTGAAGGGCACGGTCAATAAGGCCAGCCGAGCGCTCTCTTCAATGGATGCGGTCACCAATGCTTCTTACATCGCGGGCATCTTGATTCCCCTGGCGGCGCTGGGCATTCCCATGAGCCCCATGGCGATTGGTCCGGGTAATGCCTTCTTCAACGCACCGCCGGTGCTGACGCTTGAGCAGAACGCTCACCACTTGATGAGTTTTTCTGAAATTACCATCGCCAGCATTTTGGGCGCCGGTGTCGCTTTGCTGATTACTTACCCGATTGCGGTTCGGTACGCGCGGCGTATCTGCATCTTTGTCTTCAAGCACATTCCCCACGAAGCGTTTCTGGCGATGTTCTTCTCGCTGGTCATGCTGCTCGCCTATATGGATGCTGGCGTAATGGGCATTTTGGGCGTGATGGTGTTGGCACTGATGGCGGGCCTGCTCAACCGATGGGGCGTCAACTACGGTGTGCAGTTCATGACGCTATATGCCGCACCGTGGATTTTAGGGCTGCTTGCTTAATACGTTTGGTCCATGCCTGAAGCATATGCAGCGTCCTGGTAAACCGCCTGCTTCAGGCACATTTACTTATTCAATCTCAATTGATCAGAGGCATTATCAATGGCACACAGCACATCACGCATTCCCGGTTTTTATCAGCTTCCCCCCAGCGAGCGGCTTGATAAAGTCATTGAAATAGCCGGACTTGGCAGCGAGGTTCGCGCGCATTTTTCCGATACGGGCAATATTTCGTCAGCCACTGCCGATGCCATGATCGAGAATGTCATCGGTACGCTGAACCTACCCATCGGGGTTGCTACCAATCTGGTCATTGATGGCGAGGAACAGCTGGTGCCCATGGCGACCGAGGAGTCCTCCGTGGTCGCCGCCGTCTGTAATGCGGCCAGGCAGTGTCGCGCCTCGGGCGGGTTTTATACCGATACGTCAGAACCCATCATGATTGCACAGGTGCAGTTGCTGGATGTGCCCAATCCTGAGTTTGCGCGCCTCCGGCTACTTTCCGAGTTTGAGCAGGTAAAAAGCATTTGTGATGCTACCGACCCGGTGTTGCTGCAGCACGGGGGCGGTTTTCGCGAGCTGGAAGTGCGCGTGCTCGACAACATGCTGATCGTGCATCTGCTGGTGGATGTGCGTGACGCCATGGGCGCTAATGCCGTCAACTCGATGGCGGAAGCCGTCGCACCTTCTCTGGCAGAGTGGAGTGGTGGCCGCAGCTGCCTGCGTATTCTTTCCAACCTTGCAGATCGGCGCATTGCGCGAGCGCGTGCTACCTGGAAGCTCGAAGATCTTGGTGGCGAGTCGGTACGTGACGGCATGCTTAATGCGTATCGCTTTGCTGATCAGGACCCTTACCGGGCAGCCACCCACAACAAAGGCATCATGAACGGGGTAAGCGCTGTCGTGCTGGCAACCGGTAACGATACCCGTGCGGTGGAAGCGGGCGCGCATGCCTACGCCGCGCGTACCGGGCGCTACCGTTCCTTGACACATTGGGAGGCTGATAGCGAAGGGAACCTGACCGGTACGCTGGAAATGCCCATGCCGGTAGGCCTGGTGGGCGGCGCTACTCGCTCGCATCCCAGTGCTCGGCATTGCCTGGATATTTTGGGTGTAAAAACAGCGGATCGCTTGGCGCGTATTATCGTCGCAGTAGGGTTGGCGCAAAATTTTGCCGCCATGAAGGCGCTGGCAACCACAGGTATTCAGAAAGGCCATATGGCGCTGCACGCCAAGAATATCGCAGTGATGGCCGGGGCCGAAAATGAGGAAGTTGACCGGATCGCGGCGCTGCTTGTGGATGGCGGTAAGGTGCGTGTGGATATCGCCCAACAGCTTCTTGAACAGTTGCGTCACGGATAAGGAGAAGACATGACCCTGCCATCCTCTGTGCGTCTGGTCGAGGTCGGCCCGCGCGACGGTTTGCAAAATGAACAGGCGCGCGTGCCGACTCATCTGAAACTTGCGTTCATCCAGCGCCTGGTAGAAGCGGGCTGTACTAATGTCGAGGCGGCGAGCTTCGTGTCGCCTCGCTGGGTGCCTCAGATGGCTGATCACCGGGAGGTAATGCAGGGTGTTGAGCGGCGCCCCGGCGTCGTCTATTCAGCCTTGACGCCTAACCTGAAAGGCCTGGAGGCGGCGATTGAGTGTGGTGTTGAAGAGGTCGCTGTATTTGGTGCGGCGAGCGAAGCCTTCTCGCACAAGAACATAAACTGCTCTATTGCCGAGTCGCTCGAACGCTTTGAGCCGGTGGTCGCCCGTGCGCGTCAGGCCGGGCTGCGCGTGCGGGGGTATGTTTCCTGCGTGCTTGGCTGCCCTTATGAGGGAGAAGTCGAACCTTTACAGGTGGCGCGGGTGGCCAAGGCGCTATACCAGATGGGCTGTTATGAGGTATCGCTGGGCGATACGATTGGCACCGGCACGCCATCCAAAGCCAAGCGTATGCTGGCGGCTGTTGCCGCCCAAGTCCCGGTGAATAATCTGGCCGCTCACTTTCATGATACCTACGGTCAAGCACTTGCTAATCTCTATGCGGTGCTGGAAGAGGGCGTAAGCGTTATTGATAGCTCCGTCGCCGGTTTGGGTGGCTGCCCCTATGCCAAAGGGGCTTCTGGCAATGTGGCCAGCGAAGATGTGGTGTATATGCTTGAAGGTTTGGGTATCGCGTCAGGCATCAATTTAAACGCGCTAGCAAGAACAGGGGATTGGATCACGCAAGCGATCAACGCCCCTAACCGGTCACGCGCGGGCAGCGCCTTGATGGCAGCAGCGGTATAACGGCCTTGGCTGTTCTCCTTTGGCCCGGGAAAGCCAGAATATTGACTATAGTGAACCAGGCGCAGGCGTTCTTGGACGCCAATGAACGCTGTTCAACACATTGACGCAAAGGGAGGCGCGAATGGCTCGTTATGGCCTGTTGGCTTTGATAGCCATTGCACTGGCTGGGTGTTCAACGCAAGGTACGGCGGATGGTGCACAAGAAGCACACCGCTATGCCGTTGAGTACTGCGAACGTGAGGGTGGGGAAGTGCGCAGTCGTGAATCTGGTGGTACTCAACGTGATTACTGCCATTTAGTTGAAGGCCGCGTTGTTGAAGTGAATATGCTGTATCGAACCGAAGGGTTGAGAAACGATTGATACACAAGGCGGGCGTTCTCTTTGTTGGCCCATTTCGGCATTAGGATTAATGCGGCTCCTCTGAATAGGCGCACTCAGGTATGCTCGTCGCCTACTTATTACCTCGTCGCTTCTTCAAGGACACTGCCCATGTTGTCGTCTAACCGTATCGCCAGTGCATCGTTGGCGGGTTTACTTGCTCTGCTTCCTGCCTCGTTATTGGCTCAGGAGGCGCATATTGGTAGCGTGCGCACCGAGTTCAGAATGCTGGGGCCCAACAATACCATTGAAGTCGAGCGGTTCGATGACCCGAAAGTGCAGGGTATCTCCTGTTATATTTCCTACTCCCAGATTGGTGGGATTTCAGGCGCGATTGGGCTTGCTGAAGAAGCTAGCGAAGCAAGCGTGGCCTGCAGGCAAACAGGCGCGATTGTTTTTAATCCCGATGAGATAGATCCGCAAGAGGTGGTGTTCACCCAGCGCCGCTCGGTGCTCTTCAAGAATATGCGCGTAGTGCGCATGCATGATACTGAAACACAAACCTTTGTGTATCTGACCTATAGCACAAAGCTGGTGGATGGCTCGCCAAAAAATGCGGTTACCGCTGTGCATTATGGCGATCTAACGCCGGGTACGCGCTGATAAAAAGTAGCTCTGTTAATAGCAGGGAAGGCGCTGGGCGCGCATTGCCTAAACTCTGTGTTCAATAGGTGGTGTCAGGGTCATTGGCATTTTTCTTTTCCCCATGAGGAGCGATTTATTGACGCAGCTCATGCCATGGCTTGCTGAAATCTGATATTTTAAAGGTGCATTTAAAATGAATCTTTAAGCTATAGGGAAGAGGCCGCCATGCTCACACCGGCACAAGAACAGATCATTGCTGCTACAGCCCCCGTTGTGGCTGAGCATCTCGATACGATTACCCAGCGCTTTTATCCGTTAATGTTTGAGCGCTATCCTGAGGTGAAGTCACTTTTCAACCAAACGCATCAGCAAAATGGCGGGCAGCCACGAGCGCTGGCAGGTTCCATTCTGGCGTATGTGCAGGTTCGCCAGAATCCTGAAACGGCGCGCCACATTATGGAAACCGTGGTTAATAAGCATATCTCGCTGGATATTCAGCCGCACCAGTACCCGATTGTTGGGGAATGCCTGATGGAGGCTATCGGTGAGGTGCTGGGCGATGCGGTGACGCCTGAAGTGGCGGATGCCTGGGGGGCGTTGTACCAAGAGCTTGCCGCTTTGTTGATCGAGCTTGAAGAGCAGCGCTATCAGGAGTTCGAGCAGCGCCTTGGCGGCTGGCGCAGCACGCGGCGCTTTCGTATTGAAAAAATACAGCAGGAGAGTAGCGTTATTCGCTCGTTCATCCTGGTGCCTGAAGATGGCGGCCCAGTCGCAAACTATACGCCCGGCCAGTATATCGGCGTGAAGCTTATGATTGATGGCGAGCCGGTACATCGGCATTACAGCTTGTCAGGTATGCCGGATGGGCGTTCTTACCGCTTGTCTATCAAGCGTGAACCTCACGGGCTTGCCAGCCGCTATTTTCATGACCAACTAAACGTAGGCGATACGATTGAGCTGCTGCCGCCAGCGGGTGAAATGACACTCGTACCGGGCGATGAGCCCCTGTTGTTGGTGAGTGGCGGCATCGGTCAAACGCCCTTACTGCCGATTGCTCAAGAGGCGCTGCAACAAGGCCGTAAGGTTGCTTATCTGCATGCCGCGATAGACGCTGAGCACCGTGCCTTTGCGACCACGCTACAGGAGTTGGCACACGCGTATCCTGAGCAGTTAAGCGTCGTCACCGTATTTGAGCAGGATGACAGCGGTGACTACCAGGGGCGTATCAGTGATGAGCTTTTGGCGAAACATATCGTGTCCGGCGAGCGCTGTTACTTTGTCGGGCCTCATGGCTTTATGAGTGCGGTGGATGAAAGCCTGACTCGCTTGGGTGTGCCCGAGTCACACCGCCACTTCGAGCACTTCGGCCCGGCGAAGGCGTTAGACATCGCTTAGTCGAATAGTATCGAACCGCCTCCTTCGCCGTGGGTGAATGCGAAAGAGGCGGCCTTGAGTTTAGAACATCGTTAATCCGCTAGGCCAAAGCGGTTCAGGAACAGGGGTTATGAAAACAGGATTATGAAAAAAGGTCATGAAAAAGCAGTTATGAAGGAGTGGCATTGGCGGGGGAAGGTATGTGCTCTTCATTGGGCCATGCGGTAACGACAACTTCATAAATGCGCCAGTCGTAATTATTAAGGTGCTGAGAGGCTTCTTTCAGATGCTGCGCCAAATCATCATTACTATGCGGGGTGACAAAGGCCTCGCCGCTGAAGATGGGGCCTTCTTCACGTAAGCGTACCGAGGCGGCGGCTACCCAAGGCATGGCGCAAAGTTCGGCCTCAAGTGCTTCTTCCATGTGCTCCGGCTTTTCGCGAGACGTAAAATGAGGGCGGCGATCAAGCAGGTCGCCTACGGCCTCCTTTAAATTGGTAATGCCATCCTTGGTAACATCCAAGGCAATAATGGCCGCAGCAACTGCGTCTGCCCACCAAAAACCGGCCCCTACGCCCAGCACGCCTACAATGGCAGCCATCCCGGTCATCCAGTCAGCTTTACTCATTTTGCCATCCGCAAAGACGGTTTTCTCATGCACTTTGGCGGCGGCTTTGGTCTGTAAGCGCCCGATAATAACCGGTGGAATGACACTGTAGATAAGCACGCCAACCATCACCCAGCCCATCCATATCGTCTCACCAAACAGCGTGATGGCGCCGATACTGGGGTGCTCCTGGTGGGCAAGCTTTAGCAACGAGTCTCCTAGTAAAAACAGGCCCATCGCGCTTAGTGCAGTGGCGGTGCATAAAAAGGCAATGATCGTGGCACGTTGATACCCATAAGGGTAGGTCTTATTAGGCGGGCGATTGCGAAACCGGACGGCCAGCAAGAAAGCGATAGGCGGAATGAGCGACAGCATGTCTTCCAGCCATGCGACTTTCATTGCCTGGCTGTTGCCCAATACCGAACCCAGTACCGCTACAATGGAAAGACGAAACGCTAAATTCCACCATTCAAGGCGGATCAGGTAGTCGAGATCCTGCTGTTTCTCCGGAGGCAGGTGATAAAGCTTGCGTATTTTCATTGTTCAGCCTCCAGCTGTTGAAGGCGTTGTTCAATACCGGGGTAGCTATTTAAATGGCGCTGTACGACCAGCATCCAGGCATTTTCTCCTTTGGGTAGCGCCATAACATGCTGGTCGGTGGCGATTTCCCACTCTCCAACCTGATAGTTATGCGCATGAAGCCACCAGGAGGGGTTGGCAACCGCTTGGTTTAGTGCATCAAGATTGGAAGTGGGGCGGGGAATCGCGCCCTCTTTCTTAAGCGCATGGGCGATATGATTAACGGCAGGAAGGGCGACCTCAACACCTTCAAGATGGCGGGGTAAGGAAGTGCTTCTGGGTACCCCGACTGAATAGCGGCTCTCATAGTAGGCCTTGGTGGGGGTGGCGAGGGCGCTCACATTTGAATCCTGAGTAAGCCCACCGGCCACCAGGTCAAGCTGGTATTGGGAGAGCGCCGCTAACAGGTTTCCTTCGCTATCCCAGTGCCAGTTAACGGTGGCATCCATATCTTCTGCAAGCGCACGAATGATGTCGACTTCCAGCCCTGCCGGGCCTTGGTCAGTATGTATGACCCAAGGCGGGTTCTCGGACAGGCCAACGTTCAGCTCCCCGCCCTGCATCTCTGTCATGGGGCGTTCAATATTGGCTGGATAACGGCAACCTGCCAAAGCGAAAACTGCACAAATGAGCAGCATGTGGGTCCAAAAAACGCATGATATAAAGCTATCCTTGCTTTGCATCGTATAGCCGCTCCCGTTAAGGGGATGTAGATAACCGCTCATTAATAAGGTTTACAAAAAAGTGAGCATAGGGTTGCTCAAGCCTTGCTCACTTTATACATTAGGCGTAATCAGCTATTTTCCAAATGAAGGGCTGGGTTTAGCAGCGCTGCCTTTTTATGCCACCATTGATGCACATAGGCTGGCGCACAGATGACATGCTTGGGCGCACTCTTGGCAGTGCTCTGCGTCATGTTGGTCGCATTCATCACCGCACTTTTGACAGATATCCGCACACAGCTGGCAGACATCCTGAGCATATTCGCTATTCTGGGCCATAAAGGAGACGGCCAACCGGCAAATTTGTGCACACTGAATATCTAACCGAATACATTCAGCCATGTGCTCAATGTTGGGTTCTTGAAGGCAGGAGGCCGCGCAGTTATCGCAATAGACCGCACATATATTACAGGCTTCGATGCACTCTTTAAACTTCGGTATACTCACGTTATTACCTCCTTTATGAAGATGCGCCTTTACACTAATTTAGTTTGAAGAATAGCTGGAAAAGGCGTTTACGCTTAATAAGTAGTTGATGATGCTAGCCATTGTTTGATAGTAGGATCTAAGTGGGTATTTTGCGTAGGAGAAGAGAATCTTTAATATTTTTTAAACCCTGTGGCACAGGTTGCTCTTTTTCTTTTAATGTTTCTGGCTTGGTTTATGCAGCATGAAAGAAGATAAGCAATAGCGTAATAGAGAGGGTTTTTATGTATGGATCGTTAATGTTGTTGTGTCAGTAACCTGGTTTTTTAAACGCAATTGCAAGCGCTGAGCATACGCAATTGCGTTATAGGTAATCAGAGGTTTCATAAGTAATTCAACGTGGTCGCTTGACCAGGCACGCTGAGGTTAAATCCTCAATATTGGTGTGGCCCAACAAGCCTAACGTTCTGTCTACTTCTCCTCTCAGCAGGTTTAAAGCATGCGCTGCACCCGCTTGGCCACCCGCCGCAAGCCCGTAAAGCGTCGCTCTTCCAAGCCAAACGGCGTCTGCGCCTAATGCCAGTGCTTTTATAATATCGGTGCCGCGCCGAAACCCGCTATCCACAAACACATGGCAGCGTTCCCCTACGCAGGCTTTTACGTCGGCCAGGGTATCCATGGGCGAGAGCGAGTGATTGAGCTGCCTTCCACCGTGGTTGGAAAGCACGATACCGTCAACGCCAAGTTTTACGGCCTGCTCGGCTTCTTCCGGCGCCAGAATTCCTTTGAGAATTATCTTGCCTGGCCACGTCTCACGTAACCAGGCAATGTCTTCCCAGTTAAGCGACGGGTCCAACTGCGAGCCGATAATTTGCGATGCGCCTTGGGCGCCACGCTTTCCCGGTGGCAGAAGCTCATCCAGGTTTTTAAAGGTAGGTAGGCCGGGCAGCAACACATCCAGCATCCAGCGAGGCTTGGTCATCATGTGTGCCAGGTTGGCGAAGGTGGGGTTCATGGGCCGCCGGAAATTGCGCACGTCCCACTCACGGTTGCCGTAAATGGCGCTATCCGTAGTGATCACAATGGCTTCAAAACGGGCGTCCTGGCAGCGCTTAATAAGCGATTTTACGAAGGCTCGGTCACGATAGAAGTACAGCTGCATCCACGCCGTCAAGCCTTCAATGGCCTGGATATCTTCCATGGCGGTGGTAGAGACATTGCTCAGCACAAACGGGATATTCGCATCGCGGGCGGCACAGGCAAGTTTTCGGTCGCCATCACGCGTCAGCATGCCGTTAAATCCTGTTGGACCAATCGCTACTGGCATTTGGTAAGAACGGTCAAACAGTGTGGTGCTTAAATCCCGCGTACCCACCTTTGTCATTGTTCTGGGTTCAAACAGGTATTGATCAAACACAGTGCGATTATGATGCAGCGTATGTTCATCATCGCTTCCGCCATACACATATTCAAACACGAAGTTCGGCAGTCTTTTTTTGGCGATGCGTTCAAGATCGTTGATATTTATTGATTTCTTATAGTTTGAACCCGTGTAAAGCTGGCGTTTCATGTGCGTTACCTTCAACCAAAGTATAGGGCGTTTAGGCTTTTGTTTGTCTCGCCATACTACCATACTAGTTGTATCAGATAAGGGCGTCATGCCCCTTTACCCAGGCGGCGGCAGATGAGTGATACAAACACTACGCTACAAGCGCTATGGCAGGAGACGTCGGAGACCGAGTCGGTGCGTCAGCGTCTTTACCAGGTACTGCGCCAGTCGATTATTCAAATGGTGTTGGAACCTGGCCGAGCGCTATCTGAAAAAGAAGTGGCGGACGCTTTTTCGGTCAGCCGTCAGCCGGTGCGCGAGGCCTTTATCCGTCTTTCTGAAACAGGGCTCGTCGAAGTCCGGCCACAGCGTGGTACTTATGTGGTCAGAATATCTCAGCGAGCAGTGCTTGAAGCGCGCTTTGTACGTGAGGCGGTTGAGGTAGCGGTAGTGCGTCAGGCAACGGTCAAAGGGCTTCCCGACGAAGTGCTCACCGAGTTACACGACTTGCTGGAGCGCCAGCGCCGCTGTATTGAGCCGCACGACACCATTCGTTTCTACCGTCTTGATGAGCATTTTCACAAAACGCTGTCGCTGGGCGTTGGCCAACAGGCCGCCTGGAAGGTTATCAAAGAGGTGAGGGCGCAACTGGACCGTGTACGCTACTTAAGTGTTCCTGACACCACACCGATTGCCCGTTTGATTGAACAGCACGCCGATATTATGGCGGCGATTGAAGCCCGCGACGTAGCGCTTGCCGAGCAATCCATGCGGCGCCATTTGCGTGAAATTTTTGTTTCACTTCCCGATTTAGTACAGCGGTTTCCCGAGATGTTCGATACTCAGGAAACGGTATCCCTCATTGAGGAGGCAACCCCATGAAAATCGAACACGCCTATACCATTGTCACCTCGCCGGGGCGCAATTTCGTTACCTTGAAAATCGTTACCGACCAGGGGACCTACGGTATCGGAGATGCCACGCTAAACGGTCGGGAAATGGCCGTGGTCGCCTATTTGGATGAGCATGTAATCCCGGCCTTGATTGGCCGTGATCCTCAGCGCATCGAAGACATTTGGCACTACTTGTATCGTGGTGCTTACTGGCGCCGTGGCCCGGTTACCATGAGCGCGATTGCCGCTGTCGACATGGCCCTTTGGGATATCAAAGCGAAACTCGCGGGTATGCCGCTTTACCAACTGCTGGGCGGCAAGAGCCGCGACCGCGTGATGGTGTATGGCCACGCCACCGGGCGCGATATCGATTCGTGCCTTGAAGAGGTCGCCCGCCATGTAGACGAAGGCTATAAAGCCGTGCGCGTGCAGGCTGGTGTGCCAGGCATCGCAAGTATTTATGGCGTTGCCAAAAAAGACGGCGAACCCTACGAGCCTGCGGATGCCGATTTACCCGCCGAGCACGTATGGAGTACCAGCAAGTACTTGAACCATGTGCCCAAACTGTTTGCTGCCGTACGCGAGCGCTTTGGTGATGATCTGCATATTCTGCACGATGTTCACCACCGCCTAACGCCCATTGAAGCAGCCCGCTTGGGCAAGGAAGTTGAGCCTTATCATCTTTTCTGGCTTGAGGACTGCGTACCGGCTGAAAACCAGGAGGCGTTTGGTCTTATACGTCAGCACACCACCACACCGCTAGCGGTAGGTGAGGTATTCAATAGTATTCATGATGCCAAAGCGCTGATCGAAAACCAGTGGATCGACTATATTCGTGCCACGCTGACTCACGCTGGTGGCATCACTCACGTGCGCCGTATTGCTGATTTAGCGGGTCTTTACCACGTGCGTACCGGTTTCCACGGGCCGACCGATCTTTCTCCGGTGTGCTTGGGGTCAGCTATTCACTTTGATACCTGGGTGCCTAACTTTGGTATTCAGGAGTACATGCCGCATACCAGCGCGACTGACGAGGTGTTTCCTCACGATTACCGTTTTGAGGATGGCCACTTTATCGTGGGCGAAACGCCTGGGCATGGCGTGGATATCGACGAAGAGCTTGCCAAGCAATATCCCTATAAGCGTGCCAGCCTGCCGGTTAACCGGTTGGAAGACGGCACTCTTTGGCATTGGTGACCTAACGAACGGGTAAGGAGTTTTGCATCCATGAAAGCATTTCAGGTCAAGGCGCCCCATGACTACCAGGTCGCCGATGTTGAAGTACCCACCGCCGCCGCAGGCGAAGTACGGGTGCGCGTAGCGTTTGCCGGTATCTGCGGTTCGGACATGCATATTATCCACGGCGATAACGCCTTTGTGCGCTTTCCGCGTATCACGGGCCACGAATTTGCGGGCGTTATTGACGCGGTTGGCGAAGGCGTAGCTGATGTTTCGGTGGGTGATCGCGTTTGCGTTGACCCGGTTATTAGTTGCGGCACCTGCTACCCCTGCCGTATTGGCCGCCCCAACGTGTGCGGCGCCCTTGAAGTCATTGGTGTACACCGTAACGGCGGTTTTGAAGAGTTCGTGGCGGTGCCCGCAGCGAATGTTCACAAGCTGCCGGAGCATATCAGCCTGGACGCCGCTGCCCTGGTAGAGCCCTACACCATTGCCGCCAACGTGCTGGACCGCATGCAGCCGCACCCCGGTGATCGGCTGCTGATTTTGGGCGCAGGCGTGATCGGCATGACGATCCTGCAGATGGCCCGGGCCTTGGGCATTGAAGAGATCATCGTCACCGATGTTATCAATGAGCGCTTGGAGGCCGCTAAAGCGCTGGGCGCCACGCACGTTCTCAACAGCCGTGAGCAGGATGTCGAAAAAGAGGTGCTGGCTCTAACCCAGGGTGAAGGCGTACCGCTGATTGCCGACGCTGCATGTGTGCCGGCGTTGCTTCCCCAGATGCTGCGGCTGGCATCGCCCGCGGGCCGTATTGGTCTGCTCGGGTTCAGCGTTCAGCCAAGCGATCTGGTGCAGCTTGAAGTGATCAAAAAAGAGCTGACGCTGGTCGGCTCACGGCTTAATAATCGTAAGTTTCCGGAGGTGCTAGCGTTAATGGCAAGTGGCAAGCTGGACCCGTTGGCGCTGGTTAGCCATCGGTTACCGCTAAGCGATATGCCGGGTGCTATCGATATGCTTGATCACCGTCCTGAAGAAGCCCGTAAAGTACTGATTCAAGTCAGTGCTTAACGTCCACGCCCACTTACATTAACCACACGCACTAACAACCAACAATGCAAAGTGCAGGAGCGATAAAAATGATCAAGAAGCTATTAACCAGTGCGGTACTTGGAACGGTTCTTCTCAGTGCGCAATCCGCGCTGGCTGCCGACTACACGCTGCGTTTTGGCCATTTGGCTAACGAGCAGAACATCTGGCACCAGGCGGCCGAGAAGTTCAAGGAAGAAGTAGAAGCCAACTCTGACGGCCGTATTGAAGTTCGCCTTTATCCCAGCGAGCAGCTGGGTAATGAAATGGATGTGATCAACAGCATTCAGCTGGGCACAGCGGACATGACGATTACCGGCGAGAGCCTGCAAAACTGGGCGCCCAAGGCGGCCATGATGGCCGTGCCTTATGCCTTCCGCGACTCCGAGCATCTGCACGCAGCCGTTAATGGTGAGATCGGCACCGAGATTGAAGAGCAGATCACCGAGCGTACCAACTTGGTGCCCTTGGCCTGGTTTGAGCGTGGCCCTCGCGAGCTGACGTCCAACCGTCCGATCCGCACGCCCGAAGACTTAAACGACTTACGCCTGCGCGTACCTAACGTGCCGCTTTTCGTGGATACCTGGCAGGCGATGGGCGCACGCCCAACACCCATGGCGTTCAGTGAAGTGTTCACCGCACTTCAACAGAACACGCTGGAAGGTCAGGAAAACCCGCTTAGCCTGATCGAAAGCGCCAGCTTCAACGAGGTGCAGGACTACGTCAACATGACCGGTCATGTGCGCAGTTGGATCTACGTTGTGATTGGCCGTAACCAGTTGGAAAACATGCCTGAAGATCTTCAGCAGGTGGTACGTGATGCTGCAGCGACCATGCAAGCGTATGAGTCAGAGTTGTTTGTCGAAGACCAAACGCGTCTGGAACAGGCACTGCAAGAGCGCGGCATGGAGTTCGTTGAGGTGGATGTTGATGCCTTCGCTGAAGCGGCCCGTCCAGCGGTACTCGAAGCATTGACTCCTGAACAGCGTGAGATTTTCGACGCCATTCAAGGCCTGTAAGTCGGTAAGTAATGAGGATGGGCTGGCCGTGCGCCAGCCCATCGTCTATCTGCAAGAGTGGTTTATCCCATGAGGATACGTTTATGAGCTCGGATCAAAAAGCGCTTGAGCAAGAAGCGTTGGAGAGTTTGGATTCGATGTCGGTAGTACCCAGGCTGCAAGGTCCTATTGGGCGCTTGATTGACTGGGTGGATACCTGTTTTCTAACCCTGGCTGTGCTTGCACTGGTCGCTATTGCGGGCACGGTGTTGTTGCAAGTGAGTTCTCGGCTATTTCTGCCGTTCTCCATTGCCTGGACAGAAGAGCTCTCGCGCTATCTGTTTATCTACATGGTGGCGCTCTCGGTCGGCGTGGTGATGCGCCAGCACCGCAATATCAGTGTCGAGCTGTTCCATCATATGCTTGGCCCACGCGTGAAAGCCGCGTTTCAGGCGCTGATCTGCTTGATGATTGGGGTATTTGCGTTTCTGGTGCTGCCCTATGCTTGGCAGTATGCCCAGAACGGTACCTGGCAGACCTCGCCAACGCTACGTATTCCCATGCTGTATATCTTTTTCTCAACGGTAGTCACCTTTGCGCTACTCCTGGCTTATAGCGTGCTGGGGTGTCTTGAGGGAATTATCGCAATGTGTCGTCCCTCTGCCACCCGTAAACAGGAGTCGTAAGCATGGAAGTTATTATTCTGTTTAGTGTTTTTCTGATACTTCTCGTGGTGGGCATGCCCATCGCGTTTGCGCTTGGTATCGCTTCTGTATCGTATCTATTGCTGGAGGGCATTTCGCTCACCATCGTACCCCAGCGTATGTACGCGGGTATCGACACCTTCGTTCTACTGTGTATTCCAGGCTTTGTGCTGGCCGGTAATCTAATGAATGTGGGCAATATCACCGAACATATCGTGCGCTTCTCCAACGCGCTGCTTGGCCATATTCGCGGCGGGCTAGGCCTTGCCAACGTAGGCGGCTCGATGATTTTTGGTGGTATTTCCGGTACCGCTGTGGCGGACTCGGCGAGTATCGGCTCGGTGATGATTCCGGGCATGGCGCGCTCGGGCTACGACAAGCCCTTTGCCGCCGCGGTGACGGCCGCCTCGTCAACCATCGGGCCGATTATTCCGCCTAGCGTGCCGATGATTATCGCAGGCTCATTAAGCGGTATCTCCGTAGGCCGGATGTTTTTGGCTGGTGCGGTGCCCGGCCTTTTAATGGGTCTGGCCATGATGGTCACGGTGTACATTCTGGCCGTTCGTCGAGGCTACCCCAAAGAGAAGCGCGTGCCGGTCCTGCAGCTTCTGCGCGAAGCGAAAACAGCCTTCTGGGCGCTTTTGATGACCGTGATTATTCTTTACGGCATCATCGGCGGCTTCTTTACGCCCACTGAAGCCTCGATTGTGGCCAGTCTTTACGCCTTGGTGGTAGGCATGTATGTCTACAAGGGGCTTACCTGGCGCAAACTGCCGGGCATTCTGGTCGATACTGTTTTGACCTCGTCAGCGCTTTTGTTGATGGTGGGCCTGGCTAACCTGTTCGGCTGGATTCTGACCAGCGAGCAGATTCCTCAGATGATCGCCACGCTGATTCTTTCCATCAGTGAAAACCCGCTGATCGTGCTGCTGATTCTCAACCTGATCCTGCTGTTTGTCGGCGCCTTCATGGAAACCATCGCCGCGCTGATCATTCTATTCCCGGCCCTCGTAGGCGTGGCCACCGGTGTGGGTGTGGACCCAGTGCACTTTGCCGTCATTGCCGTGCTTAACCTGATGATTGGCCTGACCACGCCGCCGGTCGGGGTGTGTCTGTTTGTCGTCGCTGGCATCGGTAAGCTGCCCATGCTTTCGGTAGCGCGTGCGATTGTACCTTTCCTGCTATGCAACCTGGCAGTACTGATGCTGGTGACCTACGTACCGGCTATTTCACTCTGGCTGCCTAATCTGCTGATGGGGAGTAACTAGGCATGTCCATGAAACGTATTAATGCAGCGCCGCCATCCGGCCATATCAGCATTGTCCATCTTGGCTTGGGCGCGTTTCACCGTGCTCACCAAGCGGTTTATCTTGAGCGCTATCGCCAGCGCACAGGCGATGGCGAGTGGGGCGTATGTAGCGCCAATTTACGCTCGAGTGTTGACCTGGTAGATAGCCTGCGCAAGGCGGGTTACCACTATCAGGTGGCGGAATATGCCGACAGCCAGACGCTGACGCTACGCGAGATCGGCGTGATTGAAGAAACGCTGTTTTCCGGCCGCGATGCGTCGGGCAACTGGGGGCGGGATAGAGACGCGCTGCTTGAGCGGCTGGCGGCGCCAGCGACGCGTATTGTCACGCTGACCGTGACGGAAAAAGGGTATTTCCTGAACCCGACCAGCGGTGAGCTGCGCCTGGATGACCCCATGGTAGCGGGCGATATCGCCTCACCTAGCGAGCCGCGGACCGCTCCTGGCTTACTGGTTGAAGCGCTGGCTCGGCGGCACGCCGCGGGCGTGGCACCGTTTACCGTGCTTTCGTGCGATAACATGCCACACAACGGTCAGCGTACTCGTAAAGCCGTGGTTAAGCTTGCCCAGCAGCGTAGTGCTGAACTTGCCGAGTGGATTGATGCGGAAGTGGCGTTTCCAAGCTCCATGGTCGACCGCATTGTGCCAGCGATGACCGACGCTGACTTTGAGCGCTTAGCTACCTTGGGCGTTGCTGATCCTAATGCCGTGGTGGGTGAGGCATTCTCGCAGTGGGTGGTAGAGGACAACTTCCCCACCGGGCGGCCAAGCTGGGAGGCCGACGGCGTAGAAATGGTCGCCGATGTTGCCCCGTTTGAAACCATGAAGCTGCGAATGTTGAACGGTAGCCATTCTCTGCTGGCCTATCTGGGTGCTTTGGAAGGTGTTGAAACGGTGTATGACGGCATCAACCAACCGGCACTGCGCGCGCTGCTGCGCCGCTACATGCTGGAAGAAGCCGCACCGACGCTTAATATGCCCGAAGGCACTGACCTTGCGGCGTACGCTGATTCGCTACTTTCACGCTTTACCAATGACAGCTTGCGCCACCGTTTGCAGCAGATCGCCATGGACGGCAGCCAGAAGCTGCCCCAGCGCTGGCTGAGCGGCGCTCTTGAGCGTATTCAAGTGGGTCAGGCATCGCCTTGCACTGCATTAGGAATGGCTGGGTGGATTCGTTATACCGATGGCCAAGAGCTAAACGGCAAGCTTTATACCGTTGATGATCCCATGGCAAAGCAGTTTGCTGAGCTACATCAGACTCACGGTGGCCAGCCGGTCGCGTTGGTAAACGCATTTTTAGCCATGGACGAAGTGGTACCGCCCGCGTTGGCAACACATCAGCCGTTTGTCGACGACGTAGTAGCGGCCTATCGCGCCTTAACGCAAGATGGGTTAAATGCCGCGTTAGCAGCGCTAGGCATCGAAGGATAGGGAGTTATTTATGGAGCATACCTGGCGCTGGTTCGGCCCTAACGATGCGATACGTCTTGAAGAAATTCGCCAGGCCGGTGCGACCGGCATTGTGACGGCACTGCATGAAATACCTAATCACCAAGTGTGGCCGGTCGAGGCTATTCAAGCGCGCAAGAACCTGATTGAGACCGCCGGGCTTCGCTGGTCGGTGGTTGAGAGTGTGCCGGTCCATGAAGCGATAAAGCAGGGCCTGCCCGAGCGCGATGCGTTGATTGCTACGTACTGCCAAACGCTACGTAATTTGGCAGCTTGCGGTATCGACACCGTTTGTTACAACTTTATGCCGGTGCTCGACTGGACGCGAACCGATCTCGTCCATGCACTGCCGGATGGTGCGCTGGCGCTGCGCTTTGATCACACCGCGTTTGCGGCGTTTGATCTCTATATTCTTAAGCGGCCAGGGGCCGAGGCTGAGTATAGCGAAGCGGATAAGAGTATGGCCCAACGCTACCTTGAGACGCTTGATCAGACCGCCCGCGACAAGCTGGTGACGACACTGATCGCCGGGCTGCCTGGGGCGGAAGAGCACTATACGCTGGAACAGTTTCGGGATGTACTGGCGGAGTATGCCGAGATTGATGCGCAAAAGCTGCGCGAAAATCTTGGCTGCTTTTTACAGGCGATTATTCCGGTGGCTGAAGAAGTCGGCATTCGTATGGCGATCCACCCGGATGACCCACCCCGGTCGCTTCTGGGCTTGCCGCGAGTGGTGTCAACTCATGAGGATGCACAGTGGGTGGTGGATCATGTGCCCAGCCCGGCCAATGGCCTAACGTTTTGCACCGGCTCTTATGGTGTTCGTGAAGACAACGACCTGGTTGCCATGGCTCGCCACTTTGCCCCGCATATTCACTTTATCCACCTGCGTGCCACAAAGCGCGAGGCTGACCCACGTTCATTCCACGAAGCACCGCACCTGGAAGGTAACGTTGATATGGTCGGCGTTATTCAGGCACTGGTCGAAGAGGAGCGTCGCCGTGAAAAAGAGGGCGGGGCGCGTTTGCCATTACGCCCCGACCATGGCCACCATATTCTTGACGATCAACAGCGTAAAACCGCGCCGGGCTACCCGCTTTATGGCCGTATGCGCGGGCTTGCCGAACTGCGCGGTATTGAGCTTGCGGTACGCCAGTTGATGGATTAAATAGCTATCTGAAGCGTGCTGAAAAGTAGCCCACCCTGAATCGGGACCTCAAAGAACCTCACTGCTTAAGCAGCCGTGGGGTTCTTTTTGTCGGTGCACTCGTGTGTCGGTAATTATCTAAGCGACTAAACGGGCAATCACGCTAGGCAATTCATTGGCATGCTGAATGCTAACGGCGCCTTCGGGCGTGCTCTCTTCATCAGGAAAGTGGTTAATATGGATAACGTGCATACCTGCAGCCAACCCGGCTTCTACGCCTACGGCCGCATCGTCGATCACAATGCACTGCTCGGGCGCGTAGCCCATTGCCGCCGCCGCCTTGCGGTAAAGCTCGGGGTCGGGTTTCCAGACATTCAGGGTATAAGCACTGAATAAATTCCCTTTAAAATGGTGGCCTAAACCAGTGCTTTCCATGGCACAGCGGATCTTGCGCTCGGGGCCGTTAGATACCACGGCTTTGGCGTAGCTGCTTAATTGATCAAGCGCATCTGGAATGCCAGCGATGGGTTCAAGCTCTGCCCGCATGCGGGCTTCCATGCGTGTCCGCATACCGGCTTCAAGCGTCGCCGCTTGGTCTTCTGAGAGGGGCTGAAAACGCGCTTCTAACGTATTGACTATCGTGTGAAAGCGTACTCCACGAAACTCTTCCATATACTGACGCGCAGAGAACGGTAGGCCGAACTCCGGAAGAATGTCGCCCATTACCTCTGCAAGGAGTACTTCGCTGTCTACCAGCGTACCATCGCTGTCAAACAGTAGGCAGTAATCGGCGGTCATTGCGCTGGGCGTTGCTCTGGGCATAGCAGGGCTCATTGGCGTACGTCCTCGTTAACCAGGTTAATGGGAGGCTTGCCCTGTAGGGCCAAGCGAATATTATCCACGGCGCGCTGAGCCATTGCCTGGCGAGTCTCATGTGTTGCGGACCCAATATGGGGCAGGGCAACGACGTTGGCCATGTTAAGTAAAGGGGAGGTGGCTGGCAGCGGTTCCTGCTCGAAGACATCCAGACCCGCTGCTTTAATGGTGCCTTTCTCAAGTGCGTCAATCAGCGCTGATTCATCGACGACTTTACCGCGGGCAATGTTGATGAAAATACCTGAGGACTTCATGCGTGCAAACTCGTCGGCACCGATTAGGTGCTTGGTCTCTGCGGTTAGCGGGACGGTCACACAGACAAAGTCTGCTTTTTCCAATAGTTCGTTAAGCTCACAGCGCTTGGCGCCTAGCTCTTTTTCGCGTTCAGGTTTGGGAGACGCGTTGGAGTAGAGAATCGACATGCCAAAGCCGAGCGCACCGCGCCGGGCAACCGCTTGGCCGATGCGTCCAAAACCTATCATGCCCAGCGTTTTTCCGTGTACGTCGTTACCAAAGTGATCAGGGCCAAGGCTGGCTTTCCAGTTGCCCGCTTTCACCCATTCGGCAAGTTCTGTTACCCGGCGTGCTGAGGCCATCACCAGCGCAAAACCGGTATCAGCGGTCGTTTCAGTGAGCACATCAGGCGTGTTGCACAGCATAATGCCACGCTTGGTTAACTCATCCACGGGGATGCTGTCGTAACCCACCGAAATTGTCGAAATAACTTCAAGCGCGGGCGCCGCATCCAGTAATTCAGGTGTGATGGGCAGTCCTGAGCCGATAATACCGTGTGCCTTCGATAGTATGTCGAGCACATCTTGCTGAGTGGGATCAAGTGGCCCTGAGTGCTCAATAAGCTCAAAGTGTTGCGCTAGCGTTTCTTTTAGTGGATCGCCAAGTCGTCCAGTCACAATGATACTTTTTTTCATGCTATCTCCTCGTGTTGTGATTGTTACATGTGACCTTAGTGCTCAAGTTGTTCCAGCTTGTCCCTGGTGGGCAAACCTTCCATATCACCGACGACTTGTACGGCCTGGGCGCCGACCAGATTGCCACGTTTAAGCGCATCACGAGCAGTTAGGCCATCCAGCAGTGCGCTGATCGCACCGACCGCGAAGCCATCGCCAGCCCCTACGGTATCAACAACGTTGGCGACCGGCTGGCCGGGCACGTTGATGCTTTCCAAAGAGCCTCCCAGCGTGCCGCGATAATAGCTGCCCTCTGGCCCCAGCTTGATGATAACGGCCTTGGCACCGCGCTCAAGGTAGAAGTCGGCAATCGCTTCGGGCGATTCGCAGCCGGTCAAAAGCCGCCCTTCGGAAAGTCCCGGTAGCACCCAGTCAGCAAGACTTGCCAGCTCATTTAAGGTATCACGCATGACAGCTTCGCTGGGCCAAAGTGATGGGCGTAAATTGGGGTCGAAGGAAATGCTGGCGCCGCTTTGGCGTGCCTGCTGCATCAAGTGGCGGGTTAATTCCAGGGCGCTTTTAGAAAGCGCAGGGGTAATGCCGGTAGCATGCAGATGAGTGAGCGACTGAAAATCGATGGAAGCGGCATCTTCAATGCTTAAGTGGCTGGCGGCACTGCCGCGCCTGAAGTACTCAACCCGTGGGTCGGCACCGTTTTCTGCGCGCTCTTTGAACATCAGCCCGGTGGGGTGGTGTTCATCAAGATGAATATACCGGTCGTCAACTCCTTCAGCTTTTAAGGCCTGCTGAATAAACCTGCCCTGGCTGTCGGTGCCCACTCGGCTCAACCAGCCAACGTGAAAACCCAGGCGCGAGAGGCCGATGGCGACGTTATTGTCGGCGCCTGCTAAACGGCGATGAAAGCTTTCGACTTCTGCTAGATCACCCGGTGTATTCGCCACCAGCATGGCCATGGCTTCGCCAAAAGTCAGTATCCGTGGGGAGGAGAGCGTTGTATTTGCCATCAGGATATTCTCTTTTTAAGGGTGTTAAGGATTTGGCTAAAGCGTTGTACTGCCGCGGATCTGTAAACGTGGCGCATGGCGGTAGCATACGGGCGATGCCTGTGCTGAGCCGTTAAGCTGGTTGAGCAGGCAACTGACGGCAGCATGGCCGATATCATCGGTAGGCTGGGCCAGGGTGGTGATGCCTGGCGTTATCAGCTCACACCAATCCAGTTCGTCAATTCCCATTAAACCGGTAGGACCTGGTGTGATCCCCAACTGTTGAAAACTGCGTGTCATAGCGAGCGTGACGTTACCGTTAGCGCATAAAACAGCGCCTGGAGATGAGGCAGTGTGCTGGGTAAAGTTGGCTAGCGTTTCAATGTGAGGCGCTGAATTGTCCAGTATTAGCGTCTGACTTTTGATCCCTAAGCTCTCTGCTTGCTGGTTAAAGCGCTGTAGCCGTTCCTGGCGGGTACTGGCATGTGCAGGCGACTCACTGACATAGAGAAGGGAGCGATACCCTTGTTGCACGAGATGATTCAGTGCCATATCAATCGCTAGCGCGTTATCAAGCCCGATCACATCAACGTCAAGTTGGTGAACTTCGCGGTCAAGTAGCACGAGGGGGACACCGCTATGCATGAGTGCCTGTAACTGAGCTTCAGGCTGCCCGGTAGCATTAATCATCAAGCCTTCTACCTGATACGACGTCAGCAGGCGCAGGTGCTGCTGTTCTCGTTCTGGGTCGTTATCGGTATTGCAGACGATTAATGAATAACCGTGAGTCCGAGCCGCTTGCTCTATGCCGTGGACAACTGCCACTGAGAACGGATTGCGGATATCGGCCACCAGTACGCCCAGTAGGCGCGAGCCGCCTCCCTTGAGACCGCGTGCCATTAAATTAGGCTGGTAGCCCAGCGTCGTGGCGGCGTTGGCAATGCGCGCTTGAAGGCTGGGCGTTAGCCGTTCGCGCTCCGGGCCGAAAAAGCGCGATACGCTGGTTTTAGACGTGCCCGCCAGCTTAGCGACTTCAATAAGTGTGGCGCGCACAGAGGCAGGGGGCATGTTGGCTATCCATTAAACAGTAAAATGGGAACGTTCCCAATCGGCTCCAACATAGTGAGTTTTGAGTTTAAAGGCAATACGCCTTAAGGCTCAGTAGAAGAGTCGGCGAAAACACATGGTTAAGAAAAATTAAGTGGACGGCCTCTGCTAGGCTGTAGAGACAAGCATAATAGGCGAACGTAATGCAGTCCCACGAGTACCAACAATATGATGCCACCGGCCTTGCCGAACTGATCCGCCGCCGGGAGGTGAGTCGCGCAGACGTTCTGGAGGCTGCCTTTAAGGCGATTGAAGCACTAAATCCTGCCCTAAAAGCGGTCGTTAGAACGCGATTTGAGAAAGCCCGGCGTGAGAGCGAGGAGATCGCCGATGACGCGCTCTTTGGTGGAGTGCCCACCTTAAGTAAAGATCTGTTGATGGGGTTGGCCGGTGAACCCTTGGCCTCCGGATGTGCTGCGTTAACTCAGTGGCGCCCTAAAGAGGATTCGCCGATTATCCAGCGCGCAAAAGCTGCGGGTTTGGTCGTTATTGGGCAAACAGCCACGCCTGAATTGGGATTGATGGGAATTACCGAGCCTAAAGCCTTTCCGCACCCTGTTAACCCGTGGCGGAAGGGGTATTCACCCGGTGGCTCCAGCGGCGGTGCAGCCGTGGCAGTGGCTAGCGGAATTGTGCCGTTGGCGTTGGCCGGGGACGGTGGTGGCTCCATCCGTATTCCTGCCAGCTACTGTGGGCTTTTTGGCTTTAAACCTACGCGTGGGCGGATGCCGCTTGACCCAAACCATGGGGAAGTGTGGCAGGGGGCGGTCATTGAGCATGCGTTGACGCGCAGCGTACGAGATAGTGCGGCGCTGTTGGAGAAGGTGAACGGTATGGCGCCTTCCGGCCCGTACCCAGTGCGCGCTGAAACCGGCTTCGTAACGGCATTAGCGTCCTCGCCTAAGCGATTACGTATTGCGGTATCGCTGGGCGAGCCTTTAAGCCGTGGCTTGGGCACGCAGTTAAGCTCGGAAGTAAAAACAGCGGTTAATAAAGCTGCCGCCGCGCTAACGGAAATGGGCCATGAGGTGGAGTGGTGCGAGCCGGCGGTGGATGGTGAAGCCCTGGCAGATAGCTACCTGACGCTTTACCTTGGCCACTTGGCGGCGGACCTTAGCTGGATTAGCCAACAAACCGGCGTACCCATGCACCGCTTGGCGATTGAACCCTCTACACGTGCTATCGGCCGGTTGGGAAGCAAGCTGTTAGCGCAGGATTACGAGCTGGCGAAACGCCATTGGCACGTTGCCGCTGAACAGATGAGCCGTTTTCATCAACGCTTTGATGCGCTGGTGATGCCGGTCACCGCAGATACCGCCCCTGAAATTGGCGAGCTCTATCCATCCGCGGCACGTGAACGCTTAATGTCTGTGCTGGCCATTCCTGGGGCATCATCGCTGGCGCTAAAGGCAGGCTTGTTAAAGAGGCTGGCGGTGGACGCCCTTGGCCGCACGCCGTTCACCCAATTAGCCAATCTGACCGGCCAGCCCGCCATGTCAGTGCCTTTGCATATGGCCGCCAATGGCCTACCGGTAGGCGTGCAAATAGTCGGGCGGTTTGGTGAAGATAAACAGCTCTTACAGCTAGCTGCGGCATTGGAACGGTACGATGCCTGGCAGCATCAATTACCGCTGCAAGCGTTCCGCTCTTAGGCAGGGTAAACTACGCGGCTTTACTATGCCGCTTGGCCTTATGCATGCATCCAACCTATGAATTAAACGACGCTGGAGACCGCTACTTTGACGGTCTGGTCGACAAGTTTTCACGCTCGCTTTACCAAGCGCCTCGCGGCGAGCTGCGCTTGGCGATGCTGGATTACTTGCTGCCGCAAATGCTTGAACTAACTCAGCAGCCCGTACTGGATGTCGGCGGCGGGTTAGGCCAGCAGGCGGCGTGGTTTGCCGAACGCCAGCACCCGGTCACCATGGCCGAGCCCTCGCTGGATATGCTTACGTATGCCAAACATTGGCACAGTGAAGCTAAGCGGCTGTCTGGCGAGGCGATGACCTACGTGCATGCCCCGCTTCAGGATTTAGGCCAGCAAGCTCCTGGCCCCTGGCCGTTGATTACCTGCCATGCGGTGCTTGAGTGGTTGGGCGACCCGCGCTCAGCGATGGCAAGCCTGGCAAGCCTGCTCGCGCCCGGCGGGCAGTTGAGCCTGATGGTGTTTAACCGCGATGCACTGCGCTTTTCCAACGCGGTGAAAGGCAATTTGGAAAAGGCGCTAAGTGATCGTTTGGAAGGCATGGGCAAGCGGCAGCGCTTAACGCCTATTTCGCCGGTCACCCACGCTGAGATGGTGGCATGGGGGGCGGAAAACAGTCTTGAAGTGGCAAGCGTTGCGGGTATCCGTGTATTTCAGGACTACCTACGCCTGCCTCCCGCCAGCGATAAAGAGCGTGAAACGCTGCTGGCGCTCGAAAAGAAGTACTGCCAACAAGACCCGCACTGGCGGCTGGGTCGTTATTTACTCTACACGTTGATTAAACCGGAGACTTCCCAATGAGTGCCCAATCACCTGCCTGCCAACTGCTGGAACGTCAACAGGATGACTACACGGCACTTATGGTCGTAGCGCCACCGGTTGATGCTTGGTTAATCGCGCAATCCGCAGGCGTTATCAGCGGTGATCTTGGTGTGCTAAGCGAGTGGCAAGCGGTAGGCAAGCAGGTCTATAGCCCCTTCGCGCTGCCTGAAAATGCCGTTACCCACGGCGAGATAGTGTTGTTCTGGCCTAAAGCGCATCAGCTAGGCATTTGGTGGCTTGAGTGGCTATGCAGCGTGCTACCCACGGGCACGGCCATTGAAATTATCGGTGAGCACAGTGGCGGCGTGAAACGCGTGCCTAACGTACTCGCAGAGCGGGGGATGATGTGTGACAAGCGCGATAACGCGCGGCGCTGTTCACTCTTTGCCACACGCACCATCGCGCTTGAGAATACCCTGGAAGACGCTTGGCAGCGCTTTGATGCTTTGGGCTTAACGCTGGTTAGTCATCCCGGCGTTTTTGGTCATGGCAAGGTAGATGAAGGCACGCTGCTACTATTGGACAGCCTGGAAAAAGAGCTGCCTAAAGCGCCTCAACGTATTCTCGATATGGGCTGTGGCGATGGCATTATTAGCGCTTGGCTTGCCAAACGTGGCCATGCGGTAACCGCCGTGGATGTCAGCGCTTTTGCTGTAGAGGCAGCGCATCGCACGCTAGAGGCTAATCAGGTTAATGGGCACGCTTTGCAAAGCGATGTATATAGCGCATTGGAAAGTGAAACCTACGATTTTATTATTAGTAACCCGCCGTTTCATCAAGAGCGAGACGTAAGCTATGGGCCCAGCCAACGCTTGATTCGCCAAGCGCCCAAGCATCTTGCTAACCGTGGGCGTCTCATCATCGTCGCCAATGTGTTCTTGCCTTATCCGGACCTTCTCACCGAGGCTTTTGGCAGCTTTGAAACGCTTGCTGATAATCGGCGGTTTCGGGTCTACCGTAGCCAGCGTAGCTGACACTATTTCCTCACACTAACCATATTCAACTACCGACGCATCCCCATTTCACGGCTATGATGCTGATAGGCATTGGGCACTTTAATGAACGTTGTGCGAGGTAGCGACGATGGTTAAAAGCAGTAGAAGCATCGTGATATTGGGAAGTGCAGTTGTGCTAGGTGGATTGCTGGCGCTGGGGTTGGTAGGAGGTGGCAGCTATATCAAGCAGGCGGCCGACGTGTGGCAGCAGTCTTCGCGCAATGTCACCGTGCGTGGTTTGGCCGAGCGCGAGGTGGCGGCCGACTTGGTGCTATGGCCGTTTAACTACAGCGTGAGCGCTAATAGCTTAAGCGACCTGGAGCAGCAGCTTTCCAATAATGACCAGGCGATTCGTCGCTTTTTGGAGTCTCAGGGATTTGAACCCGGGCATATCAGCACAACACCCCCCAGAATTACCGACCAGTTTAGTAATCTCTATGGCGGGCAGCGCCCTGATGAGCGTTACCGCGCTGAGGCCACGTTACTGCTGCGTTCGCCAGATGTAGAGGGCGTGATGCAGGCGATGCCAGGGACCTCGTCGCTGGTACGTCAAGGGGTTTTGCTCTCGCCAAGTTACGAGTACCAAACCGAGTTTCTATTTACCGGCTTGGAGGCGATCAAGCCTGAGATGATTGCCGAGGCGACGGCTGACGCGCGTAATGCCGCCCAGCAGTTTGCAGAAGACTCCGGGAGTCAGGTAGGGCAGATCCGCCAGGCAACCCAAGGCTATTTCTCGATTGATGATTTGGACAGCTATACTCCGCATATCAAGCGTGTCCGAGTGGTGACGACTATCGACTATGCCTTAAAAGATTAGGAAGCCCCGTGCACTAAAGCGAGGCATAGCGGATCGCAGTAACGGTGTAGAACACCTTCCCATTCGGAGTAAGCACTTCTACATCGTCATCGACCCCTTTGCCGAGAAGTGCCTTGGCCATGGGCGCATCAATACTGATCCAGCGCTTTTGGGTATCGATTTCGTCGTGTCCTACAATCCGTATGCTAAGCGCTTCGCCATCTTCATCCTCCAGCTCGACAAATGCCCCAAAAAATATCTTGTTGGTGTCTGCGGGTAGTCGATCAACCACCTGCAGCTCATCCAGACGTAGGGTCAAATAGCGAATCCGCGCAATCACACGGTTCAGCTCTTTCTTGTTGTAAGTGTAATCAGCGTTTTCACTACGGTCGCCAAGCGCAGCGGCTTCACCTACTTTTGTTGAGAGTGCGGGGCGTTTGACTCTGGATAAGTGATCCAAAATTCCGCGTAAACGCGCGGCGCCCTCGGCGGTAATCAAATTGCTTTTGGGTGCCTGACGCGGATCTTTTGCCGGATCGCGCCAGCGGGTCATGTTACGACCTTTCATTAAGGGACTCTCATCTGGTTAAAGATAGCGCTGGTTAAAGACGACTGTAGGGTAAAGAGAAAGTAAACAAAAGCACAGTGACATCACTCGCGGCTAGCGAATCAATCAAACGTTCGTTACATTGTGAGAATAGGCTGATTAGCGCTTAACAACGCAGCGTCTATATGTCGATATAAAAACAACTCAGGAGATAATAATGCGCACACGACCGTTTTCTCGTTTGATAATGACTGCAGCGCTTGGCAGCACGCTAATGCTGTTACCCTTAACGGCCTTGGCCTATGAAAACGAACTGTTCTCCTTGAAGAACCGTTGGGAACATACGGTGAGCGACTTGCCAGCTAACCAGCGTGAAGGCACGTTGGACGTTTTGTCCAATGAAGTCACGACGTTGGCCAGCGAAAACCCGGATCAGCCGGAGCTTCTGATTTGGCAGGGCATTATTCTGGCTTCGTATGCGCGTGAACGTGGTGGTTTCGGCGCGTTGGGTATCGCTGGTGATGCGCGTGATGCGCTTGAACAGGCCATTGCGCTTGATCCGCAAGGAGGAAACGGTTCTGCCTACGTCACACTGGGCGCACTTTACGACAACGTACCTGGGCGCCCAATTAGCTTTGGAAGCAGTGAAAAAGCTCAGCAAATGTTTCAGCGTGCCGTTGAGATTCGCCCTGAAGGTATCGACGTCAACTACTATTACGCCGCGTTCCTGCTTGATGAAGGGAACACCGCCGCTGCCCGCGAGCACGCTGAACGCGCGGTGAACGGTACTCCACGAGCGCAGCGTGAACTCTCCGATGAATCGTTACGCCGCGATGCCCAAGCCATGCTAAACCGTCTGTAACCCCGCCTAGGCCAGGTTGGCATTCCCGGTAGCAAGCATTGATAATGGGGTAATTGTGATTACTGGGAGTGCCGCATGGCATTCAATGCTAAAACTTCATCATTAGAAACACCGCCTTTTGGCCGTGACGATATAGAGCTGATTGAGCGTAAAACGCTTCATCAGGGCTTTTTTCGCTTGGAAGTCATGGAACTACGCCACCGGCTTTTTGAAGGTGGTTGGAGCAAGCCCATGCATCGCGAAGTGCACCACCGTCGCGATGCGGTAGGCGTATTGCTTTACGACCCTGCACGGGATGCGCTTGTGCTGGTGGAGCAGTTTCGTGCTGGTGCTTTCGATGATCCCGTTTCGCCCTGGAAGCTAGAGCTGGTTGCAGGGTTGGTTGAACAAGATGAATCACTCGAAGAGGTTGCCCGGCGCGAAGCGCTGGAAGAGTCGGGCTGCGTGGTAGGCCCGTTAACGCTAATGCATACGTACTACCCAAGCCCTGGCGCGTGCAACGAACGCGTAACGCTTTTTTGTGGGCTGGTTGATACTCAAGGTATGGGCGGTATTCATGGTCTTGACGAGGAGCATGAAGATATCCGTGTTCACGTGGTGTCTTTTCCGACCGCGTGGGAACTCTTGATACAGGGAAGACTCGACAACGCCATGTGTTTGATTGGATTGCACTGGCTAGCTGGTCAGCGTGCTTCGTTGCGCGCGGCATCCCAACGAGCGCTCACGTAAAGTGAAAACCACGAGGAGTGTTCATGGCAAGAACAGCCTATGTCACCGATTTAAAGTCGCTCCAGGGGGAGTGCAGCGCCAACTACCTGCGGTTATTACGCCTGGTGGGCGATATGGAGAGTGGCCAGCGCCGAGAGATCGCCTTAAGCAGTGACGAGCAGTACTTTGGCGATTTGCAGCTTACCGTATTGGAACATGCCCCTTACACCACCATGGTGGCGGTCACTCAAAGCGGTCCGTTGGATTCAGTTATGGACGGCCCGCGCATGCGCGTGCACCTTTACCATGACGTGCGTATGGCGGAGGTGACGGATTTTCAGCGTCAGCGCCACTTTAGTGGCCGCTATCGATATCCTAATGCGCAGATGCATCAGCCTGATGAAAAGCTCCAGTTAAACCGCTTTTTAGGCGAATGGTTAGCGCATGGACTAGCCCATGGTCATACTTGCGATTTACCGGAGATGCGCTAATGCGCCTTGTACAGATTACCGATGCTCACTTGCATGCTGATGTTACTACACGTTCGCGTGCGGGGGTTCCTTGGCTGCATTTTCAACGTGTTCTCGCGGCGGCAGCGGCTGAACGTCCGGACGTTATCGTTGTGACGGGAGACATCAGTCAGGATGAAACAGCGGCTTCCTATGCACTGGCCAAGGAGGCGTTGGCTGACCTTCCTTGCCCGTGGTTTTGGCTCCCGGGCAATCACGACCAGGTAGCATTCATGTGCGCCGAGCATCCGCTGCTTGACGAGGTAGATTTGCAGCAGTGGCGTCTGCTGCTGCTCAATACCCAAGTGCCGGGCCAACCCTTCGGCGAGCTGGGCAGCGAACAGTTGATGGCATTAACGACACGTTTGGAAGAGGATGACCGCCCCACGCTGATTGCCATGCACCATCCACCGGTGGATGTTGGCGCTGACTGGATGGATGCTATCGGCCTACAAGATCGTGAAGCGTTTTGGCAGGTTTTAAGCGCTTATCCTCAGGTGAAAGTCGTGCTGTTTGGTCACGCTCACCAAGCGTATGCGCAGCACATTGAAACAGCGGCAGGTTCAGTGAGTGTTTACGGCTGCCCAGCCATGTCTGATCAGTTTATGCCGGGCGCTGATGAATTTACGATTGATGAAGCCTCACGGCCTGGTTATCGAGTGATAAACCTTAGCGGTGAGCAGTGGGATACCTGGGTCGAGCGCGTTGACGTATAGCGATATCATGTTTTTTATGTTCGTTAGGCGATAAAAGAATAAAAAGATAGTTATTAATTCTTTTGGGTTATTATTGACTCGGCGTTACTCTATCCACAATCGAACGTATAACGTTTTAATTCAGCGTGTACTGCAAGCTTATAAAAATTGGCTTGTTTTGTGAGGTAGCAGACCATGACTCAGTTCTCCCCGCTCTCTTCGACGCCCCGGCGTGAGGTGCCCAGCGCACTTAGCGCCGCGCGTCTCACTCATTTAAAACAGCTTGAAGCCGAGTCCATCCATATCATTCGTGAAGTGGCGGCTGAGTTCAGTAACCCGGTCATGATGTATTCGATCGGCAAAGACTCTTCGGTGATGCTGCACCTGGCGCGGAAGGCATTTTATCCCGGTACCCCGCCGTTTCCACTGATGCACGTGGATACCACTTGGAAATTCCGGGAAATGATCGAGTTTCGTGATCGCATGGCTTCCGAGGCGGGTATGAAACTGATCGTGCATACCAACGAAGAGGGGCGGGAGGCGAATATCAACCCGTTCGAGCATGGCAGCGCCAAATATACCGATATCATGAAGACCCAAGCGCTCAAGCAGGCGCTGGACAAGCATGGTTTTGATGCTGCGTTTGGCGGTGCCCGGCGCGATGAAGAGGCCTCTCGGGCCAAGGAGCGGGTCTACTCCTTCCGTGACAAATACCACCGTTGGGATCCCAAAAACCAGCGTCCTGAGCTCTGGAACATGTATAACGCCAGGGTCAACAAGGGTGAGTCGATTCGCGTGTTCCCGCTTTCCAACTGGACGGAGCTGGATATCTGGCAGTACATCTATCTGGAGTCTATCCCGATTGTGCCACTGTACTTCGCAGCCAAGCGCCCAGTGGTTGAGCGCGACGGCATGCAGGTGATGGTAGACGACGATCGTTTGCCGCTAGCGCCAGGTGAAGTGCCTGAAGAGAAGTCGGTGCGTTTCAGAACGCTTGGGTGCTACCCGCTAACCGGCGCAGTGGAGTCCGAAGCGGCAACGCTGCCGGAAATTATTCAGGAAATGCTGCTGACCCGCACCAGTGAGCGCAGTGGTCGCGCCATTGATCGCGACCAGGTGGGTTCGATGGAGAAGAAAAAGCGCGAGGGGTACTTCTAATGTCTCATCAATCTAACTTAATCGCTGACAACATCGAGCAGTACCTGCACGAGCATGAAAACAAGGACCTGCTGCGTTTTATTACCTGCGGCAGTGTCGACGACGGTAAATCGACCCTGATTGGTCGCTTGCTGCACGACTCCAAAATGATCTTTGAGGATCAACTAGCAGCGATTACTCAAGCGTCCAAAACCAGCGGTACCACGGGTGATACGGTTGACTTGGCGCTATTGGTAGACGGTCTGCAGTCCGAGCGTGAGCAGGGCATTACTATTGATGTCGCCTATCGGTTCTTCTCGACGGATAAGCGCAAATTTATCATTGCCGATACGCCAGGCCATGAGCAGTACACACGTAATATGGCCACCGGCGCTTCTACGGCAAGCCTTGCGATTATCCTTATCGACGCTCGCTATGGCGTGCAAACCCAAACGCGTCGGCATAGCTTTATTGCTGACTTGTTGGGTATTCAGCACTTGGTCATTGCTGTCAACAAAATGGATTTAGTGGGCTTTTCTGAGCAGCGCTTTGAGGAAATCAAGGCAGAGTACCGTGCGTTTGCAACGAATTTGCAGGTGGACGATATCCAGTTTGTGCCCATGTCGGCGCTCAATGGCGATAACGTCGTTAACCGTAGCGAGCACACGCCGTGGTATCGCGGCGAGACGCTGATCGAACTACTCGAAAATACCGAAATCAGCCAAGACGACAACCTGACGGATCTGCGTTTGCCCGTACAGTATGTCAATCGGCCGAACCTGGATTTTCGTGGTTACTGCGGGACGCTGGCCGCCGGGATCTTACGCCCCGGCCAAGCGGTAAAAGCGCTGCCTTCGGGTAAAACCTCTACCGTGGCGAGGGTTGTCACTTTTGAGGGTGATTTAAGCGAAGCCTATCCCGGCCAAGCGATTACCGTGACGCTTGAAGACGAGATCGATATTTCTCGTGGCGACTGGCTCGTCAGTGCCGATGCGGATGTGCCGCTTTCCAACCGGTTTACTGCTGATGTGGTCTGGATGCATGAAGACCCACTAACCCTGGGTAAGCTTTACGACTTTAAACTCGCTACCCGCGATCTTTCCGGGCAGGTCAGCGCTATTGACTATCAAATTGATGTTAATACGCTTGAGAAGCACACAGCGCAGGCGTTAAACCTCAATGCGATTGCTCGCTGTGATATCGAGCTTACCGCCACCGTACCCATCGATAATTATCGGGTTAGCCCTAAAACGGGAAGCTTTATTATTGTCGATCGGCTGACCAACGTAACGGTGGGAGCGGGAATGATTCGTGAAGCGGGTTCAGCAGGTGCTGCTGAAGCCCCCACCACGGACTGGTCAGCGTTTGAGAAAGACCTTAATGCGCTGGTACGCAGGCACTTTCCGCACTGGGAAGCCAACGATATTAGTCAATTGCTCAAACGCTAAATCATTTTTTATCAATAGTCTTTACCAATAGTCTTTATCAACAGGTTGGCCCGCTTTGATTAAGCGGGCTTTTTTATATCTACTTAAATCAAACATCTCTAATCTAGCGGTCGGCTCGCTTGACGCTCTCCCAGGATACGCCACACTGATAAAGCGTTTTTCACGCACGCCTCATCACGAAAAGGAGAGCATGATGAACCAAACACTAAAGGGTAAACGCGTCGCTATTGTGGCGGCCGATGGCTTTGAGGAGTCTGAGCTGAGTTCACCGCGTGACGCACTCAAAAATGCCGGTGTTGATGTTGATATCGTGACACCTGAAGGCAACGATATTCGTGCCTGGGCAGAAACTAATTGGGGTGATACATATTCGGCTGATAAAGCGCTGACAGATGTCAATGAATCTGATTATCACGCCCTGGTACTGCCAGGCGGCCTGTTCAATCCCGACGCGCTGCGGGTCAAAGAAGACGTGCTAAGTTTTGTAAAAGCATTTTTTCACGCAGGTAAGCCAGTAGCCGCTATTTGTCATGCGCCATGGATTTTAATTAACGCTGGCTTGGTAGAAGGTCGTCGTATGACGTCGGTGCCCACCGTGGCTCAGGATTTACGCAATGCGGGCGCGGAATGGGTCGATGAGGCCGTCGTGGTGGATAATGGTTTGGTCACTAGCCGTACCCCCAAAGACCTGGATGCGTTCAATGCCAAGCTCCTTGAAGAGCTGCAAGAAGGACGCCACTCAGGTCAACACGCCTAATGTCATGGTTGAGCCCGTGGGCAAGCTTTGTTAAAAGGCTTGTCCACACGGTTGCAAAACCGATGAAGCGAGACCGTGGCCGCGGGGGGATGGTCGTTCATCCTTACCGTGGTTACGGTTCGTCCAGTGAAGTGTTTTTGATGGGGCGGGTGTTCCGCCAAGCCGCTCTTGGCCGCGCTATTCCACGCCGAGGGATGCTGCGCGACACAGCTGATGTAGCGCGCCGCATTTTTCGACGGGGCTTGGCCGGTGCCCAAGTTGATATTCGTATCGGTGAAAACGAACTGTCCTTGACAACCGACCGGGATGGCTATTTCGATGCGCACCTTCCGATTACCCATTCGCTGCCTATCGATGTGTCCTGGCATCGAGCGGATATTAGGGTGCATGCGGAAAACCAGTCGCCTGTACGTACTAATGTTGAGGTATACGTACCGCCACCGGAAACCGACTTGCTGATTATCAGCGATATTGATGACACCGTCATGTTTACCGGCGTTGCCGAAAAGCTAAAGATGCTCTACCGCCTGTTTGTGCGTAAACCCCATCGGCGTACGGCGTTTCCAGGCGTTGCCTCGCTTTATCAGGCGCTGCACCGGGGCGAAAGTGAGAAGGCCGAGCGACCCATCTTGTATGTATCCCGCGGGCCATGGGCTATTTACGAAATGCTCGAAACGTTCTTTCAGCTTAACCGGATTCCGGTAGGTCCGATCCTGTTTCTACGCGAGTGGGGAATTTCGCTGCGTCACCCCTGGCCGCGCCGTGCCGAAGCTCACAAGCGCTTGTTAATTGATCGAATGTTGACGCTGTTTGATGGGCTACCGTGCATCCTGATTGGCGATAGCGGACAGCACGACCCAGAAGTGTATGCTGAGATCGTGAAAGCCTATCCTGGGCGCATCAAGGCGATTTATATCCGTCGCGTGGATAAAGACCCTGAGCGCGAGAAGGCCATTCAACGGCTTCGCGATGAACTGGTCAATTCCGAGTGTGACCTGGTGCTCGCACCCGACAGTGTATTAATTGCTGAGCACGCCCACGCCAATGGGGATATTTCAGCGCGGGGCCTGGAAGCGGTCGAGCGCGATGTAAAAGAGCATCGCGAAGAAGAGCGTCGTGAAGCCCAAGGGGAAGTCTAGCCTCAACTCTGTTGTTGCTAGCCCGACCATGATAAAACGAAGCCTTTCCCTGTTTTCTCCTAGTGAGTGTTAAGTCATCATGGTCGTTCTATTCGTCGTGCTGTTACTCGCGGTATTTATACTGCCCAATGTATGGGCAAAGTGGGTGCTAAAACGCCATATGCGAGGACGTAATGACTACCCTGGCACCGGCGCTGAGCTTGCCGAGCATTTGCTACGGCGTCTGGGTATTAAAGACATTCCCGTTGAGCGTACCGAATTCGGCGATCATTACGACCCAGAGACGCGCTGTGTGCGCCTTTCGCCTGACCATTATGATGGCTGCTCGTTAACGGCGGTTACCGTTGCCGCTCATGAAGTAGGCCATGCGTTGCAGCATCACCAAGGCTATGCGCCACTGCTGGCACGCAGCCGCTTGGTAGGTGTTGCCCAAAAGGCAGAAAAAATGGGCGCGATTCTAATGATGGCCGCGCCGTTTTTATTCTTGTTGACGCGCGTGCCGGGCGGTTTGGCGTTAGTCATTGGCATGGCGGTGATCAGCTTTGGTACCGCCGCCCTGGTGCATCTGGTCACGCTGCCGGTGGAGTTTGATGCCAGCTTCAACCGCGCACTGCCGCTTTTAAAAGAGTACGTGCCACCCTACGACATGTCGGGCGCTCGGCATGTGCTTACCGCTTGTGCGTTCACCTATGTTGCGGCTTCACTTGCCAGCATGTTGAACCTGGGCCGCTGGCTGGTGATCTTGCGCCGCTAAACGCTAACGACTGTGCTGGCTTAAATAACTGTTTTTACAGCCTGTTCCGGCTTGTTGGCAATAATCACTGCCCGCCGCGGCGCCGGGTAGCCTTCGATGGTGCGGGTACGATCATTGGGATCTAAAAAGTCGGCCAAGGATTGATAGGTCATCCACTCGGTGGAGCGCTGCTCGTCCAGGGTGGTGACTGCCTCATCGACCACGAGAATATTGGTAAAGCCGCAACGGCTAAGCCAGTGGCAAAGCGCTTTGGAGGAGGGTAGAAAGTAAACATTAGGCATCGCGGCGTAACGCTCGCCGGGAACAAACACCGTTTGCTCGTCGCCTTCCACCACCAGCGTTTCCAATACCAGCTCGCCACCCGGCGCCAGCGCGGCTTTTAGCTGCTGAAGATGTTCAAGTGGCGAAGGGCGGTGATAAAGCACGCCCATTGAAAACACCGTATCAAAAAAGCCGAGGTTTTCCGGTACATCCTCGATTCCGACCGGTAGAAACTGAGTGCGCCCACCGTCTGCATCGCCCACAAAGTGGCGCACTGCTTGGAACTGCCAGTAAAAGCGTGGTGAAGGGTCAATCACCAGCACGAAGGCCGCTCCTGTTCCGGTCATCCGCCAGGCGTGATAGCCGCTGCCGCCGCCTACATCCAACACCTTGCGGTATCTCAGGGGGGCTAAATGAGGCGCCACGCGCTGCCATTTCCAATCAGAGCGCCATTCGGTGTCGATATGAATGCCGCCCAGCTGAAAAGGTCCTTTGCGCCACGGAGCCAGCTTACGCAGTAGATTAAAGCATTGGCGTTGCTGGCTATCGCTGAGCGCAAGCTCTACCGTTAGCGTATCGCTGTCCAGTTGAACGTGGCGCTCGGCCGGTAAGGCCGGCAGTTTGGCAACGGCCTTCTCCCAGGCGGGCAGGTCGCCATGACGTTGGCGGTCAAGCCCTCTGGCCAGCTGCTCGGGTAATTTAGCCAGCCAGGTCGTTAAGCCCTGGTCTAAAAACGCCTGATAAAGTGCGCGGTGGTCATCAGGGAGCTCCACTTAACTCTCCTTAAACGCAATGACAGAGGCAAAGTTCAAGTATTGAAACCACGTTACCGTACGTGGGAAGCCTGCCTGCTGTAAGCGCTGATGCAGCGCATCCAGCGTATCGGGCACCAACACGTTTTCAAGTGCGGTGCGCTTTTGGCTGATTTCCATGTCGCTGTAACCATTGGCGCGTTTGAAGTCATGATAGCGCTCAACTCGCCAGGCATTATCCCGCTCATCGACGTCAACGGTTTTTTCCGATAAAACCAGCACGCCGCCAGGCTCGAGCGCGTCAAACAGCCGCCTTAACAGGGCATCCCGGTCAGCCGGTGGCAAAAACTGCAGCGTAAAGTTAAGAATGATCATGCCGGATGGCGCATACTCGAGCGTGCGAATGTCGGCTTCTTCCACGCTCATGGCATGTTCAGGGCACTCTTCGGTGAAGGTCTGGCGAGCACGCGACACCATTGCTGGTGATAAATCGACGCCGGTATAGCGAAACGCGTCAGGGGCGAGTGCGCCCGCAAGCGCCAAGCCTGAGGCGCCGAGCGAGCAGCCCAGGTCATACACGTGGCCGCCATGGCGAAGGTGACGCTGGGCAATCAGGCTCAGCATGCCCAGGATTTGGCCGTAGCCTGGTATAGAGCGACGGACCATGTCGGGAAAACAAGCCACTACCTGTTCATCGAACGAGAAGCGCGCCACTCGATCAAGGGGTGTCGAAAAGATAGCGTCACGGTAAGATGCATTACTCATTGGCAAGCCGGGAATCATCAAAAGGGGGGAGTAGTTTACGCGCCCTGATTTGACCAGAACAGACCCGAGCTGCATGGTTCGACGCCACAGGAGACGGCAAATGGCCTCAGCATCACGCGCCACCCCCGATAAACTGCCCGCATGGCAGACATTAAAACAGCATGCCGATGAACTCAAAGGCGTTCATTTAAAAACACTATTTGGCTCGGAGAGCAGCCGATGGGCGAATTTTACCCGCCATGAAGCCGGCCTGACGCTGGATCTTTCCAAGCAGCGTTGGGACGACGATACGCTTGAGCATCTGTTAGCGCTGGCGCACGATGCGGGTGTGCCCAGCGCTATTGATGCCTTATTAAGTGGTAAGCGGGTTAACGTTAGTGAGAACCGCCCAGCCTTGCACACAGCGCTGCGTTTACCGGCCGAGGCAACGCTGAACGTTGAAGGGGAAGATATTGTCGCCGGAGTGCAGGAAAGCCTGGCGCAAATGGAGCGTCTGGTGTGCCGTTTGCACGCCGGGCAGTGGAGAGGAGCCACGGGCAAGCCCATTCGCCATGTGGTGAATTTAGGCGTCGGCGGCTCGGATTTAGGGCCGTTGATGGTGACCCATGCACTGGCCGATTATCGGCCTGAGAATATTCATCCCGTTGAGGTACATTTTGCCTCGACAATGGATGGCTCGCAGCTGGCCGATTATTTAGGGCGTCTAAATCCGGAAACGACCCTCTTTGTGCTCTCCTCCAAGTCGTTTACCACCATTGATACTCTTTCCAACGCCAATACGGCCAGAGACTGGCTGTTGGGCCGTTTAACTCAGCATAGCGATTTTGTCAGTGCTCCACCGGTAAGCGCTGAACTTATTGTGCGCCAGCACTTTATTGGTGTGTCGGCCAGCCCCGAGAAAATGAGCGAGTGGGGCATTGCGCCCGACCACCAGCTTAAATTCTGGGAGTGGGTAGGCGGGCGCTATTCGCTATGGGGCACGATTGGTTTGCCGATTGCTCTGGTCGTAGGCATGACGCATTTTCGCGAGCTGCTGGCCGGTGCCCACGCCATGGACCGCCACTTCAGTGAAGCGCCCATGGAAGATAACCTGCCGGTTCTGCTGGCCTTGGCCGGCATCTGGAACGTTAATTTTCTGGATATCCGCGCCCACTCAATCCTGCCTTACGATGGTCGGTTGGAATATTTTGCTGCCTACCTTGAACAGCTGGAAATGGAGTCCAACGGCAAGTCGGTTACCCGCCAGGGCCAGGCGGTCAATTATTCGACCTGCCCGGTACTGTGGGGGCAGCTGGGCCCCAATGCTCAGCATGCGTTTTATCAGCTGCTTCATCAGGGCACTCAGTCGGTTGTGTGTGATTTTATCGCTCCGCTCAAGCGTTATGATGAGGTGGAAGACCCGGATACTCGCCGCCATCTCAAAGCGCAGCACCGGCTAGCGCTTGCCAACTGCTTTGCCCAGTCCCGCGTTCTGATGCTCGGCGATGACGCGCTGGATGATGATGGCCCCCGTCCAGAGCACAAACGCTATCGCGGCAATCAGCCATCGACCACGGTACTGCTGGATACACTAACGCCCGCTACGCTGGGGGCTTTGATTGCCCTTTATGAGCATAAGGTGTTTGTTCAAGCCGTTATCTGGGATATCAATCCGTTCGATCAGTGGGGGGTGGAGCTTGGCAAAAAAATTGCCACGGATACCCAAGGCATCATCGATGGGCAGGGCGACATTACCCGCATGGATGCCTCTAGCCGCGGCTTGATTGAAGCGTTTTGGGCCGCCGAGCAGGATGGGTAACTGCCTCGGGCGTCTATGAAAAAGCGTGCTCCCAGTTTTCCTGCCATGTATTAGATATGGCTGGATATACAGCTTTTTGCTATTCTAGCGATCTTTGTCGGCCGCCTGTACAAGTTACAGGCGGCTGCCAGCTTTACCCTTCAGGAACCGACGTTACATGACCCAGTTTGATGCCTCTCAGTACGGCGCGAGTTCTATCGAAGTCCTGTCAGGGCTCGAGCCGGTACGTAAGCGTCCCGGTATGTACACCGATACCTCACGGCCCAATCACCTGGCCCAGGAAGTGATTGATAACAGCGTCGACGAAGCGCTGGCCGGCCACGCCTCTTTTATTCGTGTCACGTTGCACAGCGATGGGGGCATCGAGGTTCAGGATGACGGCCGAGGTATGCCGATTGATCTTCACCCCGAGCACGGCGTTTCAGGGGTGGAGCTGATTCTTACCAAACTGCACTCAGGCGGTAAGTTCTCCTCTTCAAGCTATCGGTTTTCTGGTGGCCTTCACGGCGTTGGCGTCTCGGTCGTTAACGCGCTTTCACGGCGCCTGGAAGTAGAAGTGACCCGTGACGGCGCGCGCCATGCGATTGCCTTTGAGCACGGCGAAAAAGTCGAAAATCTGCATGAAATCGGCAAGGCGGCTAAACGCGCTACCGGAACTTTAGTGCGTTTTTGGCCTGATGAGAGCTATTTCGACAGCCCCAAACTGGCCGTTTCAAAGCTTAAACATCTACTGCGCGCCAAAGCGGTGCTCTGCCCAGGGCTTGCCGTTACGCTGATTGAGCCAGATGGCACCAAAACCGAGTGGGCCTACGCTGATGGTCTGCGCGACTATTTGGCCGAAGCCACCGATGGCTATGACGTACTGCCCGGTGAACCGTTTGTCGGCCACTTCAGTGACGACGAGCACGGTGTGGATTGGGCCATTCAATGGCTACCGGAAGGCGGTGAGTCGCTGTTGGAAAGTTACGTTAACCTGATTCCCACGCCGCAAGGCGGCACTCACGTTAACGGTTTTCGATCAGGACTGCTGGATGCACTACGCGAGTTTTGTGAATATCGCAGCCTGCTGCCGCGCGGCATCAAACTCACCGCTGAGGACCTTTGGGAGCGCGCCTCTTTCGTGCTTTCGGTGAAAATGCTCGACCCCCAGTTTGCCGGGCAAACCAAAGAGCGGCTGTCATCACGCACCATCGCAGGCTTTGTCTCCGGCGTGGTGAAGGATGCCTTCTCGTTGTGGCTCAATCATCATATTGATCAAGCCGAGCAGTTGGCGGAGTTGGTGATCAGCGCCGCTCAGCATCGCCAGAAAAAGGCCAAGAAGGTCGCCCGTAAAAAGGTCACATCAGGCCCGGCGCTTCCCGGCAAGCTTGCTGACTGCTCCGGGCAGGACCCGTCACTTAGCGAGCTGTTTCTGGTCGAGGGCGACTCGGCCGGGGGCAGTGCGAAGCAGGCGCGTAACCGCGACACTCAGGCAATCCTGCCCCTGCGCGGCAAGATTCTGAATACCTGGGAAGTCGAGACGCACGATATTTACGGCTCTCAGGAAGTTCATGATATTGCGGTCGCGATTGGCGCTGATCCAGGTAGCGCCGACCTTGAAAAGCTGCGCTACCACAAGATCTGTATTCTTGCCGATGCCGACTCCGATGGTTTGCACATTGCCACGCTGCTGTGCGCGCTGTTTGTACGCCATTTTCCGGCGCTGGTGGATGCCGGTCATGTGTTTGTCGCCATGCCGCCCCTTTACCGCATCGATTTAGGTAAAGAGGTGCACTACGCCCTCGATGAGAGCGAAAAAGCCGCCGTGCTCAAGCAACTGGCGAAAAAGCGCGGTACACCTAACGTACAGCGCTTTAAGGGCCTGGGCGAAATGAGTCCTTTACAGCTGCGCGAAACCACCATGGCGGTCGAAACCCGTCGCCTAGTGCAACTCACCCTGGAAGAGGGCGATGGCACGATGGAAATGATGGATATGCTGCTCGCCAAGAAGCGCGCCAGCGACCGCAAGAAATGGCTGGAAGATTACGGCAACCTCGCAGATATTGAGGTATAACCCCGATGACCATGGATATTCAGGTAGCGGAAGGCGACGTCGAACGCCTCTCCTTGCGCGACTATACCGAAAAAGCGTACCTCGACTACTCGATGTACGTCATCTTGGACCGTGCGCTGCCCAACATTGGCGACGGCATGAAGCCCGTGCAGCGGCGGATTATTTACGCCATGCGCGAATTGGCGCTACACGCCAATGCCAAGTACAAAAAATCAGCGCGTACCGTGGGCGACGTGCTGGGTAAATTCCACCCTCACGGCGACAGCGCCTGTTACGAAGCCATGGTGCTGATGGCCCAGCCGTTCAGCTATCGCTACCCGCTGGTGGATGGCCAAGGCAACTGGGGCAGTCCGGATGACCCCAAATCGTTTGCCGCCATGCGCTACACCGAGGCCAAGCTCTCCAAGTTTGCCGAAGTGCTGCTGGGCGAATTGGGGCAGGGCACGGTCGACTGGGCACCCAACTTTGACGGCACCATGCAGGAGCCTCTCGTGCTGCCTGCCAAGTTGCCTCATGTACTGCTCAATGGCGGTACCGGGATTGCCGTGGGCATGGCCACCGATATTCCGCCCCATAATGTTAGCGAAGTGGTCGAGGCTACCTGCCATCTGTTGCGCAACCCTAAGGCGACCACAACTGACTTGATGGCGTTTGTACCCGCGCCGGACTTTCCTACGGATGCGGAAATCATCACGCCCCAAGCCGACCTGCGTAAGCTTTATGAGTCAGGCCGAGGCTCGGTAAAACTGCGTGCGCGCTATACCCGCGAAGACGCCAATATCGTGATTACCGCCGTGCCGTACCAGGTCAGCGGTGCCAAGGTACTTGAGCAGGTTGCCGCGCAGATGCAGGCGAAAAAACTGCCGATGGTGGCCGATCTTCGTGATGAATCAACTCATGAAGAGCCCACGCGCCTAGTGATTGAACCGCGCTCCAGCCGCGTCGATGTCGAGTCGCTGATGGCCCACCTGTTTGCCACCACGGACCTGGAAAAGAACGTGCGGGTAAATATGAACGTGATCGGCCTGGACGGCCGCCCGCGGGTCATGCCCCTAACGGATATGCTGGGCGAGTGGCTACGCTTTCGCCGGACCACGGTGCGCCGCCGGTTGGAGCACCGCCTGGGCAAGGTGGAAGACCGCCTGCACATTTTGGAAGGCTTGCTGACAGCCTATCTGGATCTTGACGAAGTGATCCGAATTATTCGTGAGGAAGATGACCCAAAAGCCTCGCTAATCGCCACTTTTAGTCTCTCTGAGCGCCAAGCGGAAGCGATTCTCGAACTGCGCCTGCGTCACCTTGCCAAGCTCGAAGAGATGAAAATTCGCGGCGAGCAGGACGAGCTGGAAAAAGAGCGTAAGTACCTTACGGGCTTGCTGGGCAGTGAAGCAAAGCTAACCACGCTGATCGAAAAAGAGATTCGTGCGGCGGGCAAAGAGCACGGCGACGAGCGCCGCTCACCGTTGATTGAGCGCAGTGAAGCCAAGGCACTTTCAGAAGTTGAGTTGCTGGGGGCTGATCCGGTCACCGTAGTGTTGTCTGATAAAGGCTGGATTCGCGCTGCCAAAGGGCACGATATTGATCCGGAAGGACTGTCCTATAAAGCCGGTGATAGCTTTCATCTGGCCGCTCGGGGCAAGACTAATCAGCCGCTGGTGCTGCTGGACGACACGGGACGCGCTTATACCCTGGCCGCCCATAACTTGCCCAGTGCGCGGGGCCAAGGTGAACCGGTGACCGGCCGCGCTAATGTCTCGGCAGGGGCACAAATGGCCGGGCTAATGCTTGCCCCACCCGAACGGCGCTTCGTATTGGCAAGCGACGGTGGTTATGGATTTATGGCCCGCTTGGACGCGCTTACCGGTAAAAATAAAGCCGGCAAAGCGGTACTCAGCGTACCCAAAGGCTGTAGCGTGATGGCGCCCATCGAAGTGCCTGACGGTGAAGAGCTGTGGGTGGCGTCGGTGTCTAGCGAAGGCCGATTACTGCTGTTCCCGCTTGAGCAGTTGCCTGAAATGACCAAAGGTAAAGGCAACAAAATGCTCGATATTCCCGGCCCGAGAGCCGCCCGACGTGAGGAGTTTGTACGTGACGTTACCGTTCTCTCGGCAAGCGACGCACTGCTGGTTCACGCCGGTAAGCGCAAGCTGACCTTGAAAGCGGATGATTTAGCGTATTATCGCGGCGAAAGAGGGCGACGAGGCAGCAAGTTGCCGCGCGGCTTCCAAAAAGTTGATCGGTTAGAGGCGGGAGAGTAACTCATGACAAAACGTTGTTTAATTCGTGCAACCGGTATGGCGCGTTCCGGGCAGCTAGAGGGATTTGGGAAAGCGCTGGCCCGCACGAATGCCCAGCTTTTGGATATTAATCAAAGCGTGACGTTTGGCATGCTCTCTCTGGAAGCCCTTGTGGGGCTTGAACGCGATAATGCCTTGGAGGCGATGCTCAGCGAGGCGGGCGATGCGCTAGGGTTGGATGTGCAGGTGATTACGGTTAACGCCGACGATTATCGGCGCTGGAGCAACGAAGCAAGTCAGCCTCGGCTTATTTTGACGCTGCTGGCGCCGCATTTGCCAGCAGGCATATTGGCTGAAGTCGGCATTTTAACGGCAGAATTTGGGTTAACGGTCGAGCTGATTCATCGGCTTTCTGGGCGTGAATCGCTGGAGGGTAGCGCGCCTTCCGGCGGTGCCTGCGTTGAGTGCTGGTTACGTGGCGACGAGGCGAATATCGAAGCGCTGCGCGAAAAGGCGTTGGCACTAGGAGGCGAACATGGCGTGGATATCGCCATCCAGGAAGACTCAATCTGGCGGCGCCATCGCCGCCTAGTGTGCTTCGATATGGATTCCACGCTGATCAAAGCTGAAGTGATTGATGAGCTGGCCCGGCACCACGGGGTGGGTGATGAGGTTGCCGAGGTGACCGAACGGGCCATGCGTGGCGAGCTGGATTTTCAGGAGAGCTTTCGCGAACGCATGAGCAAGCTGAAAGGCCTGGATGAGTCGGTGCTGATCAAGATTGCCGAAGAGCTGCCGTTAATGGATGGCGTAGAGCGTTTGATGGCTAATTTAAAGCGCTTCGGTTACCGCACCGTGATTCTATCCGGGGGCTTTACCTACTTTGCCCGCCATTTACAGGAAAAACTCGGCTTTGACGAGATTCATGCTAATGAGCTGGTGATTGAGAACGGTAAAGTCACTGGTGAAGTGACGTTGCCGATCGTTGATGCTGAGCGCAAGGCAGAGCTTTTGGAACAAATTGCGCTGCGCGAAGGCTTTACGTTGGAGCAGACCATTGCGGTAGGCGATGGCGCCAATGACCTGAAAATGCTGGCTAAAGCGGGATTGGGTATCGCGTTTCGAGCCAAGCCATTAGTGCGCGCTCAAGCGCGTCAGGCGATCTCGACACTGGGCATTGATGCCGTGCTGTATCTGATTGGTTATCGCCAAACGGATCTAATGGATTAAGTGCTTTTCGGCCAGCTATTGAGTCGGTGCGTAACGTACCGACTCAATAGTACGCGCTCTATAAACCCGACAACTACTGGGTGGTAGATAGTGCGATGCCCTGATATTCGTGGCTCAGGTGCTCAAGCCTTTCTACCTCGCTCTTGCTAAGTTCAGGCGAATCCCATAACGGGTTGCCTTGGGCATCTTGAAGGCCTTCGACGGTTACCGTGAGCGATACATCGCTGGGTATTTGTGTGTTTCCCCAAGCGCTAAAACGATTAGGTGCCAAGCGCCACATGGCTGTTTCACCTGCTTCAAGACCGCCCGCAATCACATAGTAAAACGTTTCATCAATCCAGGGCGCGGACCGATCAGCGCTGGTCACAACACCTCTTAAAAATACTTGCGAGACGGCCTGCTCCGTATGATTGGTCACCTCAATATCCAGCGCCGGTTCTGGTGTGCCGTATGGGCTTTGGCTTATATAATAGCGTGCGTTATCAATGCTAAAGCGCTCCCGTTGCTCGCGGTCTTTAGCTGCCCGCGCTTGCTTTTCAGTCAACCGGGCAAGGGTAGAGAGCGCCTGCTGACGCTCTCTGGCTCGCCTCTCACGTAGAATATCGTCGGCGCGTTTAATTACCTGGTCGCCCGTTAGACCATGCATGCGAACGTTGGCCGATTCAGCGATCTCGGCTGCATTCATTCGTTTAGGGCTAAGTAAGGCCATGCTGCCAAAGTTTGGCATCGCCATGATAGCGAGCGCTTTATCAAACTCATCACGCTTATAAGCAGGCATCGCCTCACGTACATTCTCAATTGAGACAACCGCCGCTGGCATGGAGCTGGTATCTATTTTGGGGTCTGAGCAACCGGCTAACACACATAGCGATAGCGTAATGGCAGACAGCCGTAGGAGGCTCCACATACATTCACCTCATTATGGTCAAAAACGCTGTGGAGCTTACCGGAAAGCGCTAACGACCACTACTATCTCTGTCATTGTTAAGCACTTTATTTATCGGTTGTGGGCTGTGAAAATTTAGGAAGCCGTGGCCGTGTAGAGACTGTTTTTCTCACTACAGGGCCATGGCCGGACGGCTAACCGTGGCCTTTGTCGGGATGGGGGACGGGTTTATCACCGACTTCCTCTGAGCGAAGCTCTATCGGTTTGCCCTGCGTTTTTTGGGCATGCCTCAAACGCAAGTGCAGGCCGGTTTTGGCAAGCAAATGGGCGCTGACAGGGGCGGTAATAAACAGAAATAGCGTGATGAGCAACTCCTGAATATCAATGTGACCATCGACACTCCAAAAATAACCCATTGAGGCAATCAGCATGCAGCCAATACCCAGCGTAGTGGCCTTGGTAGGGCCATGCAGGCGCATATAAAAATCGCGCAGGTGAGCCATCCCCAGTGAGCCGATAAATACGAACACGCCGCCGGTGATAAGCATTAAGGAGATAAGTGCTTCTACAAAGAGCGACATGGCGACGCCTCCGGGTGATACGAGACAGAAAGTGCGTTCATTCGATAATGTCTCCGCGCAGAATGTATTTGCACACGGCCACGGTGCTGATAAAGCCCAGCATGGCAATCAGCAGCGCCGACTCGAAATAGGTTTTGCTGTTAAGCCATAGCCCCAGCAGAACAATCAGTGCGATGGAGTTAACGTACATGGTATCCAGCGCCAGTACGCGGTCCGGGAGGTCTGGCCCCACGGTAAGCCTAAAGAGATTCATCAGCAGCGCCATGACGACAAGCGCTAGGGTAATGTACAAAGCAATGCTTAGCATTCGTAAATCTCCTTGAGAGGACGCTCATACCGCTCGCGGATCTGCCTGATCAGTTCCTCTTCATCATCAACATCCAGAGCATGGATTAATAGCGATTGACCGTCGAGGCGCAGGTTGGCTGATACCGTGCCAGGCGTCAGGCTAATGGTGCTGGCCAGCAGCGTAATGGTGAAGCGCTCCTCCAGCATTAAAGGGTATTCAATAAAATGTGGCGTTAGCCTGCGCCAAGGGTTGGCCACTAGATAAGCCACCTCAAAATTGGCGACGACGATATCCTTTAAAACCCTCAAGATAAACCGCAGCAGCACCCAGGGCTTTTTGATGCGTAGAGTCGTGTCCCAGAACCGATAGGTCACCAGTGGGATGATAATGGCCAGTATGCCGCCCAGTACGATTTGCCCGGGGGCGTAACTGCGTGCAAGCAGCAGCCAGACGCCTAGTAATAATAGCGATAAAACTGGCGTCGGCAGCCAGGAGCGCGGGGTAATCATGGGGCATCTCCTGCATCAAGTAGCAGCGTGTCGATCAAGACTTGTGGCTGTGATAGCTGCTCGGCCGTTGCTTGGGTGTAGCTGCTGATGGGCCCTGCAAACAGGGTCATTAAGGGGGCCGCGCTTAGCAGCCAGATGACGGCAAACCATTGGCGGCGTGGCAACGCATTGCCGCCTAAACTGCCGCGATAGCTACGCCAGAAGATCGTGGAACCTGCGCGCGACAGAGCGATCAAGGCTGCCAAACTCACCAGCAGTAGAGTAGGCCATAGCCATAATCGCTGAGCACCTTCAGCGGCGTTGAGCACCAGTGCTTTCCCCAAGGCGCCGGAAAGTGGCGGAACGCCCACAACGGCGACAGCACCTACAAGAAACAGTAGCCCTAACGCCTTGCCTTGGGTCATGGGGCGGCTTTTCACCAGCCGAGTCCCTGCCTTGCCGCGCTGTAATCCGATCATTTCAGCCAGCAGGAATAAACCACCCGTAATCAAGGAGGTATGAATCAAATAGTAAAGAAGCGCTGAAGTCGCTTGCTCTATTCGCATGCCCACACCGACCAAAAGTGTGCCCACCGACAGCAACACCAGGTAAGCGACCAGTAGTTTTAGGTCTCGGGCAGCCATAATGCCTACCCCAGCGGCAACGAGCGTTGCCAAGCCGAGCCACCATACCCATGGCTGCTCCAGTGCGGTCAGTGCGCCCGCGCTTTCGCCAAAAATCAGCAGATAAACGCGCAGGATGGCGTAGATACCGACCTTGGTCATAATGGCAAAGAGAGCTGCCACCGGGGCGGGCGCCGCTGAATAAGCGCGCGGTAGCCAGAAATAGAGCGGCAAAATGGCGGCTTTCAAGCCAAATACCACCAACAACATTAACGCGCCAGCGGTCACCAGACCTTGGCGCTCAGCAGGCAGTTCGGCTACGCGCAGCGCCATATCCGCCATGTTAAGCGTTCCCGTAGCGCCATAAAGCGTACCTACCGCTATCAGAAACAGTGAAGAACCTGCCAGGTTGAGTACCACGTAATGCACGCTCGCCTGGATGCGTGCTTTGCCGCCACCGTGTAGCAGCAGCGCGTAAGAGGCGAGAAGCAGCACTTCAAAAAAGACGAACAGATTGAACAAGTCGCCGGTTAGAAACGCGCCATTAATGCCCAGAAGTTGCCACTGAAAAAGGCCGTGAAAATTGCTGCCTTTTTCATCATCCCCTGCACAGGCAAATATCACGGCACCCACTGCAAGCAGGGCTGTGATCAACAGCATCAAGGCAGATAGGCGGTCGAGCACCAGTACGATGCCGAAAGGCGCTTGCCAGTTGCCCAATGCGTAGTAAAGAATCTCGCCACGCATGGCTTGGCTAATTAGGCCTATCGCCACGGCCAGTAATAGAACGGTGGCCACAACGCTCACGATACGTTTGTAGCGAACCAATCCTTGGCGCTGATAGAGCAGCATAATGCCGGCGATCAGTGGCAGGACGATAGGAAAAACAATCAGGTGTTGCATCATTCGCGGTCTTCCTTTTTACCGTCTACATGATCGTTGCCCACTTCACTGCGGGCGCGCATCGCGAGAATCACGACGAAAGCGGTCATTGCGAAGCCAATAACGATGGCGGTAAGCACTAGCGCTTGAGGCAGCGGGTCGGCATAAACGCCTTCGCCATGAACAATGGCCGCACCGTCAGTGGTTAACCCACCCATCGAAAATAGAAACAGGTTCACGGCGTAAGAAAGCAGCGTTAGACCTACCACTACGGGAAAAGTACGCCCCCGAAGCGTTAAATAGAGGCCACAGGTGCTCAGTACGCCGGTGGTGATTGCGTAAAGTAATTCCATCAGCTTTGCTCCTTGGCGGGTGGCGGCGTGACCTCATCGCCCTTGGGCTCATTAACCACTGGCCGGTGAGTCGTGGTGACCTTGCCCAGGTTGGCCAGAATCATCAGCGTGGCGCCGACGACGGCGAGATAAACGCCGAGATCAAACAGCAGAGCAGTGGCTAACTCAAACTTACCGACTACCGGCAGGCTAAAGTAGCTGAAGGCAGAGGTCAGGAAGGGGTAGCCGAACAACCAGCTACCCAAGCCGGTTAGCGTCGCCACCGCAACCCCTGCAATGGCAACGGGTTGGAAGGGGAAGTCCAAACGCTGTTGTGTCCATTCCACGCCACGTGCCATATACAGAAGAATCAGCGCAACCGCGGTGATCAAGCCAGCGATAAAGCCGCCGCCGGGCTCATTGTGGCCGCGCAAGAAAATAAACGCCGATACCAGCAGCGCCAACGGCAATAGAGCTAGTGAAATAGAGGTCAGAATGGCCGGATAACGATCAGGGGACCAAACGCGGCCTTCTCCGTCGCTGTGCGGGATAAACAGGCGTAAACGGTTGAGCAATTTGAAAATCGCCAAGCCCGCCAAGGCCAGCACCGTAATCTCGCCCAAGGTATCGAAGCCACGGAAATCGACCAGAATGACGTTGACCACATTATGGCCGCCGCCGCCAGGAACGCTATTGGTCATAAAGAAGTTAGAGATCGACAGCGTATCTCGCGTCATCACCGCATAGTTAATGCTGGCGATGACAAGTCCCAATGAACCCGCTAACAGCATGTCGCGCAGATTGCGCTTGGGGCTGGATTCGGGGGGCGTCTTTTGAGGCAGGAAAAAAAGCGCCAGCATCAGCAAAATCATCGTTACCACTTCCACCGAAAGCTGCGTCAGCGCTAGATCCGGTGCAGAGAAGCGTGCAAACGTAAGGGCTACAAAAAGTCCCACCACCGACAGCATGAGTAGTGAAATTAGCCGGTAGCGGTGAGTGGCGGCGGTGGCGATACCGCCAAAAATCAACATGCCAGCGCCTAGCAGCAGCACGCCATCAATGGGTTGATTGCCTTTGGGGCCGGTAAGCTCGGTAATTTGTGATAAGCCGATAACGCCCATGATCAGCGTGGACAGCAAAAGCCAGCCCACAAAGCGCTGCAGCGAATGACCGTCCCAGGCGGCCACGAGGGCTTCTGCACGTTGCTCAAGGCTGATCATTGCGCGCTCAAACACACGGCTTGCATCGACGCTGGCAAACGATTGGGCGAAACGACGTAGATCAGCATGGCGCCAGTAAAGGACAACACCCACTACAAACGCCACCATACTCATGATGAGTGGCAGGTTCACGCCGTGCCAAATAGCCAAGTGGAAGTCCAGCGGTTCACCGAGCACCGCTTGCGTCGCCAGCTCAAGCAGGTTATTGACCATCAGCGTGGGGAATAAACCTACCAGCATGCAGAGCACTACTAGTAGTTCGACCGGAAAACGCATCAGGTGTGGTGGCTCATGAGGCGCCTTGGGCGACGCTTCCTTCGCAGGCGCATAGAACACCGCATACACCAGACGTACCGAGTAGGCAACGGAAAGAATGCCACCTATAGCGGCCAGCGCAGGGATTAGCCAACTTAACCCGCCCAGTACGGGCGTGGCTAATGTTTCAGTAAAGAACATCTCCTTGGAGAGAAACCCATTAAAGAAGGGCACACCTGCCATCGCCGCAGCGGCCAGTGTCGTCAGCAGGGCAGTAATGGGCATGGTTTTGCGCAGCGCACCCAACTGCTTAAGCTCACGTGTGCCGGTTTCATGGTCGATGATGCCTGCGCTCATGAAAAGCGCTGCTTTGAAAGTGGCGTGGTTAACAATATGAAACAGCGCCGCCAAAACGGCCATAGGCGTGCCGATGCCCAATAGCACTGTAATCAGGCCCAGGTGGCTAATGGTAGAAAACGCCAAAATACCTTTTAGGTCCGTCTTGAACAGAGCAAACCAGGCGCCATATAGCAGCGTGATTGAACCGATAAGCGGTACCACCACGCTCCAAAGCTCGCTACCGGCAATCGCTGGATGCAGCCGGGCCATTAAAAAGATGCCCGCCTTAACCATGGTGGCCGAATGCAGATAAGCAGAAACCGGGGTCGGCGCCGCCATGGCATGCGGCAACCAGAAATGAAACGGGAACTGCGCCGATTTGGTGAAAGCACCCAATAAAATTAGTGCCAGCATGATGGGGTAGCGCGGGTCCGCCACAATGGTGGCACCACTGGCCAGCACATCACTCATATTGAAGCTGCCGGCCATATCGCCGAGCAGTAATAGCCCCGCTAATAGGGCAAGGCCGCCTGCACCTGTCACGGTTAGCGCCATGCGTGCGCCTTTACGCGCATCGTTACGATAAGACCAAAAACCGATCAATAGAAACGAGGAGAGACTTGTAAGCTCCCAGAACAACCATAAAAGAATCAGGTTGTCAGACATTGAGATGCCGACCATAGAGGCCATGAACAGCATCAGAAAAGCGTAGAAACGCCCTACAGGTTCATCTTTGCCCAAATAGAAGTGGGCATACAGCAATACGAGCAGGCCAATCCCCAGAATCAGGAGGTTGAAAAGCAAGGACAGGCCATCCAGACGAAAGGCAAGTTCCAAGCCAAGCTCAGGCATCCATTCAGCATGGAAGCGCAATGTTTCACCATCCAGCAAGGCCGGTATCTGAAGTAAGGTGAGTAGCAGGGCGGCAGCCGGTACCACGCTCGTCGCAAGCGAACACACAGAGCGGTCGCGTTGAGCGGTGATCAGTGGCACCAGTACCCCAAGCAACGGTAATAAGGCTATCCAAAGCAGTGTCATGGGCTCATCCAGCGCAATAAAATCTCAAAAAAGGCCGCAAAGTGAGGAGAATACACCTAGGGCCAAGGGTAAATTAAGCGAAACTGTAGAATATCACTTGTTTTGAAGATGTGCGGCTTTCGTATAATCGGTCCGCGTATTCAATGAACAAGAGAAAGTGATTGGGGGCTTGCCGTTGATGCACGCCCCAAACGGTTGGCGGTTATTGCAGGTAGCATTTGCGTTGCCGCATGGGGAGGATGAATAATGCTTCTCATTTTTTAAACTATTTTTTGAATTTTCTATGCTTGCGAGAACTTTACAGCAATGAGCACTTCCTTTAGTACCTGGCAGGCACGCTTTGAAAAGCTGCGCAGTAATAAGTTTTTTGAGACGTTTGTGATTGCCATCATTGTGATATCGGCGCTGGTAATTGGCGCACGCACCTACGATGAGGTGAGCCGGTTTGAGCAGTGGCTCGGCGTGCTGGATATGGCGGTGACGGTGTTTTTTCTGGTCGAGATCCTTATTCGTATGGCGGCAGAGCCCAGGCTGCGGGATTTCTTCAAAAAAGGCTGGAACATCTTTGATTTCTTGATTGTTACCGCCAGTCTAATCCCCATGGATGAGTCAGAAATGGTGCTGCTGGCGCGCTTGCTACGCATCTTCCGCGTGCTGCGTCTGGTATCAATGATACCTGAGCTTCAAATGCTGCTGTCGGCGTTGATCAAATCCATACCACGTATGGGATACGTGGCGCTTTTGATGTTTATTATTTTCTACATTTATGCCGCAATCGGCAGCTTTTTGTTCCACACCGTCGATGAGCAGCTATGGGGTAACATTGCGCTGGCCATGCTCACGCTTTTCCAGGTGGCAACATTCGAAAGCTGGGCCACTGCCGTCCTGTACCCGACGATGGAGCACTTTCCCTATGCCTGGATCTACTTCTTAACGTTCATATTCCTCAACGCCTTTATCTTTCTCAATATGATGATCGGCATTGTGCTGGACGTCATGCAAAAAGAGAGCGCCCAGATGGCGCTGGACAGTGGCGAAGGAGAGGAGGCTGAGATACAGGGGTTACGTAGTGATGTTCGTGAATTACGTGCTCAGCTTGACCGTATGGAGTCAGCACTGACAAAGCGTGATACAAACTCGCCTCAATAGAAGGCAGGCACGCACCATGCGGTAGCGGATACGGCTTCTTCGAACATGGTAGGAATAGAGAAAGGGGCGGCCCGTGTTGCAAAACACGGGCCGCCCCTTTGGGTTATGGTGTTTACAAGGTACGGTTACTCCGGCAGGGCATAGACCACCAGTTGGTCGCCTACCTGATCTTTGACAATCGTATTGCCCCCGGCTACGAACGCCACATATTGTCGGCCCTCGTACTCGTAAACGGCAGGATTGGCGACTGCGGGCGCTTCCGCTTGGTCAGACCAAAGCTGTTCGCCGGTTTCAAGCGAGTAAGCGCGAAGCTTGGCGTCTATGGATGCGCCGATAAATATAAGCCCCCCAGCCGTGATAGCCGGGCCGCCAATGGTCGGTGAGCCCCAACGCTCAGGCATGAAAAAGCCGTACTGCTGTGAAGCGCCTACCGGGCGGCGCCACTTCACATCGCCGGTGGTCATATCCAGCGCCACCAACTCGCCAAAGGGCGGCTCCCAACAGGGCATGCCAAGCCAGTTAAGCGCTACTTCCAAGCGCATGCCGTAGGGCGCGCCCTCTTGAGGAGAGTATCCGCTTTCATTACCTGAACCTCTGTCGGCTTCTTCAAAGTCGTCGCGATTAAATAGCTTCACGTATTGCACAATATGTGACGTATTGACGACGGCCGTTTGATTAACCGGGTCAAAGGCCACGCCGCCCCACTGCACGCCACCGGCACTGTCCGGGTAGGCAAGTGTTCCTTCGCCTTGGGTGGTAGGTGGGGTGTACATGCCTTCATACCAAAGATCATCCCAAAGGGCGGAGCACTGGCCAAAGCTCACCGCATCGGCCAGCGCCCAGATGCTTGGTTTCTCAGACTGGTCAAGCAGCGGGGCGGGTTTGGTGGGAAATGGCTGTGTGGGTGAGTAGACTTCGCCCTCTACCGTACCATCACCGCTAGGTACCTCGCGCTCTTCAATCGGCCACACGTCTTCGCCGGTTTCACGGTTAACCACGAAGAGAAAACCCATTTTGGTGGCCTGCATTAACGCCGGTATCTCTTCACCATCGACCGTAATATCCATTAGGGTAGGTGCGGCGTTAATATCGTAGTCCCATAGGTCGTGATGTACCCACTGGCGTGACCATACGACCTCTCCGGTTTCAATATCCAGTGCGGTCGTGGACGTGGCCAGCGGCACTTCCTCGGTACGATTACCGCCCCAAAAGTTGGGCGAGGGCGAAGAGATGGGCAAGTATACAAGCCCAAGTTCTTCATCGGCTGCCATGTGAGTCCAAACATTGGCGGTACCGCTGCGTTCACGCATCTCTTCGGATAGCGCTTCAAAGGCCCACTCAAGCTCGCCTGTGCGCGCATTGACCGAGAAAACGGTACCCGAAGGGGCTTCACTGGTTGCCCAGTCTTTACCCGCCCAGCCCAGGATAAGCCGGTCACCCACGACAGTGGGGGGTTGCAAGAGCGATAACGGCCAATCTTCGGGAATATTATTCCACTGGTTAACGTTCAAAACGCCATTATCAGCAAAGTCTTCACAGGGTTCACCGCTATCGGCATCGAGTGCGAAAAGCTGAGCATCCATGGTGCCGAAGTAGATGATTTTATCGCAGGCATTGTCAGAAGGCTCGTCCGCTTCCCAGTAGGCTACCCCGCGGCTTTTAAGCGCTGGCTGGGTCAAGGCTTCAAGAGAGGAATCGGTGTCAAACATCCAGCGCTGTTCGCCAGTGGCGGGGTCCAAGGCAAATACCCGGTAAAACGGCGTGCCTATATAGAGCGTATCGTTGGCAAATACGGGGGTTGCTGACCAAACCGTGGGAGGAATATCGCCAGAGCCATCGGAGACATCGCCGGTATGAAACTCCCACGCTTTTTCTAAATGACCTACGTTGTCTACGTTGATCTGATCCAGTGGGCTATATTTTTGCGCATTAAGCTGCCCGTGAAAGCTATCCCAAATGGCGCCTTCGGGGACTAGCGGAATTGCCTGGTGGCTATTTGTCTCGTTTAAAGGTTCGCTTTGCTCGGAAGGCAGCGCTTGCGCCAATAGCGGTAACGGTGTGAACAGTAGCGCTAAAAGCAGGTTGCCAGTGAAACGAGAGGATGAACGCCCACATTGGCGTTGGGTATTTACATAATGAGCAGGCATAGAGCGCCTCAGGTCCGAGTGGGTTTAGAGGGGGAGCTTGCTATATCAACCATCAGCCCGATCAGGCCTATGACCATGGCGACGCCCAGCCACCACTGGTGTAAAAGCATGGCGGCGAAGAATGTCCCTGCCAGCCCAATAATAATAAGCGTACGCAGCGCGATAAGCCCGACGCTCGCGTTAAGCTTGAAGAGCGCAATCGCTGCGACAGTGAGCAACGCGCAGGCCAGAATTGCTACCAATGCGCCAAGCGTGCCGGTTACGCCGGTCAATGGTGTTATATAAGCGTAAGCAGAAATTAAAACACCCGCTAGAGCGGCTAAAAGCAGTACCCCAGCGCCTGTACGGCGCCTTTGTAATCGCGACATTGCGTTATCACTCCTGCGATGAATGAGGGGGTTCCAGTGTGTAACTGATTGTTGGTTAAGCGTAGCAGACGCCGGTAATTTAGGTGGCGCTAACAGAAGAAGGGTATGTACATGAGATTCGTGAGGAGACGAGAAGGGGGTTGTGCATGCGCATCTGATTGAGGCTAGTGCGTTGACGAGTAGGTGTGGTCTTTAACGAATCCTTTGAGTCCAGAGCTAGTACGCCTTGCAGGGCAGAAAGTTTTACCTTCTTTGAATGCCCTGCAAGCAGACGCTTTAAGTAGGCATACATGCGCTATGATAATAGTGCCTGTGAAGTGTTGGTTGAGTGTGTCTTGTTAATAGTTGCTGGTCTGGTTTGACATTGATGCCGCTATGCCCATCCTCTACTATCTCTGGGCATTTTGACCAGAGTACTTATTCTTCTTTTTGGCAGGTTAGCGCGCAAACGCTATCAAAAAGCGTAACTGAACCCATTTGGTCCCCCTTCATAATCACCGGTAGTTGATGACCATCGGCAAAATTTGCCGCACAAACCGGAACGCCCGCCTCGAGCGGGCCGAGATAGTCAATGCTATGGGGCTGCAAGTGGTGGATGGCCAGGCTTGAGGTATCGCCCCCGGCAACAAGTAGCGTACCGATACTGTTAGAGCGAATGAGTGAAGCGATCAGCTTGGCGCTTGTACTCGGCGAGTTTATAGCGGGCGTCAAAGGCCTCCACGGCGAGCGGCGTAGCGCCGCCTTGGGTGATTTGAAACGTGTCCGGGTGGACTGCCTCGGGGTTGCTTTCCATTAGCTCCCGAATCACGTGATAGCGCTCGGCCACCCAGGTCCCTTCGTAGAGCAGGCGAGTAGCGGTGAGCAGTCCAGCTCAACCTTTTCACCGCCCAGCGCTTCAAGCGACGTGATGGCCTGGTGCATGCTTTTTGTGTAAGCGGCATCGGTGTGCCACTGCGCCTCGAGCGGTACACCAAAGCGAAAGGCCGCGGGCGCTCGGCCATAGCGCTTGCCGTGCACGGCGAAGTTATGGCGGCGCGACCACGCGCACTGGTCATCAAAAACGGCAGTAGCCTCAAGCAGGGCGGCGGCATCATCGCCGGTCAACGCAAACAGACTGATGGTGTCGAGCGTGGCGCAGGCGGGCACTACGCCCCGCGTGCTTAAAAGACCAAGGCTGGGCTTCACGCCATAGAGGTTGTGAAAACACGCAGGCACCCGTCCGGACCCCGCGGTGTCGGTGCCCAACGCAAAGCTGACCATACCGGCAGCGGTGACCACCGCCGAGCCGCTGCTGGAGCCGCCCGGCACCAACGTTGAGTCGAAGGCGTTGGCCGGCGTGCCGTAGACCTCAAGGGCGCGTTCGCCCACCAGACCTATGGCGAACTGATCTAGATTGGCCTTGCCCATAGGTTGGGCCCCGGCATCAATCAACTGCTGCACCACAAAGGCATGCTCGCCGGGCGTGTAGGCGTAAGCCGGGCTGCCCGCAGTGGTGGGTATACACCTGCCAGGTCGATATTGTCCTTGATGGCAAATGGGATGCCGTAAAGTGGCAACGTTTTGGGTGACTCACCTTCCAAACGCTGAAGGTAGGGCTCTAGTTGTTCACGGCTTAGGCGGGTGATCCAAACGGGGTCGGGGCCGTGCAATTCGGCGAAGCCGAGCAATTCATCTATCAGGGCGGCGGGTGTTAATTCGCCGGTTCGATAGGCGGCGTGGAGGCTTTTGATATCCAGGGGGGCGTAAAGTTGCCATAACGAGTTCCTTGATTAGTTGCTTTCTTTATCCGCTTTATGTTCTTCCACATAATGTTGGGTGCTAATGCTTACCTGCATAACATGCGAGCGTGTGGCGCGGGCGGCAGCCTCACCGTCGCCTTCCAGAATGGAGGCAACAATGGCGTCGTGCTCCTGCCAGGAAAGGCTGGGGCGTTGCGGCATGCGAAACTGGGCTTTGCGGAAGGGTTTTAACCGACTTCGCGTTGCTAACGCTAAATCACGCAGGTAAGAGCTATGGCTGCCTTCATAGAGGTGAGTATGAAACTCATGGTTAAAGGCTTCGTAGTCACTGGTGGTGCCATCGCGAACTACGCGTAAAGCCTCTTTATGAAGGCGCTGAAGAGCTTGGCGTTCCTCAAGGGTCATTCGCAGTGCGCAGAGGCGGGCGCAGGCAGCCTCCAGCTCTGACATAGCTTCGTACATCGCCATCAGCAACTCATCGGTGATGTTGGCGACGGTGACCCCGCGATTGGGTCGTTTTTCAACCAGGCCCATGGCTGCAAGGTGGCCAAACATTTCGCGTACCGGAGTGCGTGATACCGTAAAGCGCTCAGCAATTACTCGGGCGTCCAACTTTGTGCCTGGCGCAATCTCACCGCTGATAACCTCATCGGCGAGAATGCTGAGCATGTCATCCACCGTGGTGCCTTCACGTAACTTGACTGGGGTCAGAACAGTCAGATTTTTCATACAGCGGTCACCGGTACATGGGCAGAACTAGATTGAGCCGGTGGGTGAGGAATCGCGGCGAGTAGCGCACGTGTGTAGTCGTGGGTAGGCTCACTTAACAGGTTCTCCGTAGGTCCTTCCTCAACGATTTTACCCTCCTGCATCACCATGACACGGTCACATAGTAATCGAACAACATTGAGGTCATGACTGATAAACAGGTAGCTCATATTGAACTGCTCACGCAGGCTCGCCAAAAGATTCAGTACCACCGCTTGAACGGAGACATCCAACGCGGCGGTGGGCTCATCAAGAATCAGCAGTTTGGGTTCCAGGGCGATCGCTCGGGCGATGCCCACCCGCGCCTTTTGTCCCCCGGAAAGTTGATGGGGAAAGCGGTCTAAAAGATGGCTAGGCAAACCAACCCGCTCAGCAAGAACGGATACCCGGGCATTAAGTTCTTGGCAGTTGACCTGGTCAAGTCGACGCAACGGATCCTCTATTGAACGTCGGGCGCTCCAGCGGGGGTTGAGGCTATCCGTCGGGTCTTGAAACACCATTTGCAGTTTGCTGCGCAGGGGGTGATGAGCAAACTGCTTCGCACTGATAGCGGCAATATCACTACCGGCAAACCTGAGTGCACCGCTAGTCGGATCCAGCAGGCGCATAATCATTGCTGAAGTGGTTGATTTGCCGCAGCCGCTTTCCCCCACCAAGCCTAGGCTTTCACCCTCGTGCAAGGTAAAGCTAAGGTTATCCACTGCCCGCACTTCATTGGTGGTCTTGCCAAAGGTTTTAACTAAAGCATCGACTTCAAGCAGCGGTGGGCCAATGGGCTGGCGCTCGGGTCTGGCACGTAGTTTATCATCGACGGGTAGCAGATCAGCTACCTGGGAGTCTAGTCTGGGCGTGGCACGCATCAAGCGTTGGGTATAAAGATGTTGCGGGTTGGCAAACAGTTCATCTACCGTCGCTGACTCAACGATTTCGCCTTTTTCCATTACCACAATTTTATCGCAATAGCTGGCGGCTAAACCCAAATCGTGGGTAATCAGCAGGGTTGCCATCTGCCGTTCGGCAGCTAGCTCGACGATCAAGTCCATCACTGCTTTTTGGGTCGTTACATCAAGCCCGGTGGTGGGCTCGTCCGCGATAAGCAGTTGGGGGCGGCAGGCCAGCGCAATGGCAATTACAATGCGCTGGCACATACCACCGGATAGTTCAAAGGGGTAGGCGTGGTAGCGCTGTTCAGGTTCACGAATACGCACCGCTTCGAGCATTTTGATGGCTTTACCGTGGGCATTGCCGCGTGTGGCCAAGCCATGTTCAATCATTACATCTTCAATCTGGCGACCAACGGCGCGAATGGGATTAAGGGCCGCGCGAGGGTTCTGAAAGATTATCGACATTTCACGCCCGCGCAGCTCACTCATGGTGCGTTCGTCTGCGCCACCTACATTAACGCCACCAAACACAATGCTGCCGTCGGCGATGCGTCCTGCACGATCAAGAATGCGCAACAGGGCATAGGAGGTCACGGATTTACCGGAGCCCGACTCGCCGACAATGCCTAACGTCTCACCCTTATTAACACTGATATCAACTTTTTTAACCGCAGTGACGGTGCCATTACGGGTAGAGAACTCAACCGTTAAATCACGAATATCGAGCAGCGGAATACTCATAGTAAGCTCCTCAGGTGCGCCGAAGCGGATCAACCAGATCGCGCAGACCGTCGCCTAACAGGTTGAAGGTGAAAACTGCCAGCATTAGGGCCAGCCCCGGGAAGACGGCAAGCCACCATTGGCCTGAGACAATATAGTTGGCACCCTCTGCCACCATGATGCCCCACTCTGGGGTGGGCGGACTGACGCCTAAGCCAATAAACGAAAGCCCCGCCGCGTTCAGAATCGCCCAGCCCATATTGAGCGAGATTTGCACCATCATGGGGGGCAGTGAGTTGGGGAATATTTGGAACGCCAAAATGCGCCAGTCTCGATTGCCGGATAGCCGAGCGGCTTGAACGTAACCGGCCTGGCGACGCACAGCGACTTCCGTACGCGCCATACGGGCATAAAAGGGCAGATTGATAATCGCCGTGGCGTAGATGATATTTTCAATAGTATTGCCCGCTGCCGCGACAATCCCCATGGCCAGCACAAACAGTGGGAAGGCCATAATAGTGTCCATTAAGCGACCGGTAATACGATCCGTCCAGCCGCCATAAAAACCGGCAATAGCGCCTAAGGTTGAGCCCACCACAAAGGCGATCGCCACGGCGGTCACCGCGATCATTAAGTCGAGACGCGTGGCGACTACCACCCGGGAAAATACATCACGGCCCAGGTGATCAGTACCAAACCAGTGCTGCCAAGAAGGCGCTTGCAGGGTACTGCTTGAGTCGGTGGCTAACGGGTTGTAGGGCACCAGCCAGGGGCCAAATAGCGCAGCGATGACGATCAGCACAAACAGTGCAAAAGCGACCGCCGTAACAGGGTTGTCGGTCATTACATAGAGAAGATGGCGTATAAAGCGGCGTAGCGAACCTTCTTGTGCGTTGCTCGCTGAGGTTAATGTGCTCATGTCGCTACTCCTGCGTATTTAGGCGCGGATCCACAAGGGTGTAGATCACATCAATAAGCAAATTAAGGGCGACAAATAGCAGCGCCATGGTGAGCACAAACCCCTGTACCGAGGCGTAATCCGATACCACCAACGCTTCAACGGCATAGGAGCCAATACCCGGCCATGAGAAGACTTGTTCTACCAGCACGTTGGCACCCAGTGCAAAGGAGAACACCATGCCTAGCGTGGTAATCACCGGCAGAATGGCGTTGCGAAGAGCATAGGTAAAAAGTACTTTTCGGCGCGGTAAACCGGCGGCCCGGGCGGTGCGAATAAATTCGCTTTCCAGGGTTTGTAACATGGCAGCGCGAGTCATCCGCGCGATGGGCGCTAGGGTAAATAGCCCTAGCGTGATTGCAGGGAGTAATAGCTGCGACAAGGCTGCCCATGCGGTTTCCATGTCGCGGTCAATGAGCGCGTCGATGACGTAAAAGCCGGTCACCTTGGGCGGTGAAAGGTATAAAAAGTCTAATCGGCCCATAGGTGAGGGCGCCCAGTCGAGTAAATAGTAGAAGACATAAATAAGCGCCAAGCCCGTGAAGAAGGTGGGTAGTGATACCCCAGCGGTTACCACGGCACGGCATAGATGGTCTACCCAGGTGTTAGGACGAGTAGCGGCCAGAATGCCCAAAGGTAAGGCAATGGCCATTGAAAAGAGCAGTGCGAAGCCGGTAAGTTCCAGCGATGCAGGCAAGCGCGTGGTTAGTTCGTGTATCACCGGTTGACCGGTAGAGATTGCGGTACCCAAGTCGCCTCTAAAGAGATCCTGGACATAGCTAATAAACTGAAGCGGTAGGGGACGATCTAGTCCCATGCTGACGCGAATTTGTTGAATCGATTCGGCATTAGCAGCAGGCCCGGCAAAGTACGCGGCAGGATCCCCGGGCAGCGCCCGGGTAAGCAAGAACGAAACAATCACAATGCCGATTAACACCGGCATGGCTTGAACGATCCGCTCGGCGATCAGGCGTGTTCGTGACATAGTGGCCATACTAGCTCCTTAACTGGCGCGCAGCGGACGATTATCGAGCTGGCGGTGATACCAGAACTCATAGCCCGAGATGTTGGGCTGCATTGCCACGTTAAGCGTTGGTTGGTAGAGCGGAATACGCGGCACATCAGTGAAAGCAATCTCAATCATACGGCGAATTTTGGGAGCATACGCTGGATCATCCATAGGCATAAAGAGCGTTTCATCGACCAGTTGGGCCATCTCATCGTTGTGGTAATTGGATGAGTTGAATAGGTTGCCTTCGATATAGGCCCAGAAGAAATAGTAGCAGGGGGTGTTGAGCCAGCCGCCAAAGTTCTCCAAGTGTAAAGGCAGCTGTTTATCTACCAGCGCGCGAGTACGCCAATTGGCTCCAGGAATACGATCCAATGTCACGGTAATACCAATCTGTTCAAGGGCTTCCTGAATCAGCAACGCGGCAGGCTCTGCCCAGTCGGCTTGGCCCAAATCAAACGAAATAGGTACTTCAAACCCCTCTGCATAATCTGATTCAGCCATTAACTCGCGAGCGCGTTCCAGGTTATTGCTATAGGGGAATGGTTGCGGCCAGGCGATATCTGAAGGCGACTCGCTATCGCCTCCCCACATGGGCACGCCACGGGCATAGGCGGCATTCTTCATAATGGCCTCGTAAGGAATAGCCCAAGCGATAGCTTGTCGTACACGCACGTCCTGGAAGGGCGCAAAGTTTAAATTGGGGCACAGCACGTGTAGGCAGTTTTCAATCGGCGTGCTGACCACTTTCATGCTGGATTGAGCGTCCAGTTCCATAGCATCGCGAGGGGGAATATCTTGCGATAAGTGGGCGTCGCCGCGTTCGAGCAATGCCCGTCGAGTTGACGTGGAAGGTACTTCTCGCAAAATGATGCGTTCTGCGCCAGGTCGCTCACCGCTGGCCCACTCTGGGTTGCGGCGGTAAACCAACTGCTGACCCGGCTCCCAGCGCTCGATTTGGAAAGCGCCTGAGCCTGCCGGGGTACGGTGCAGATATTCTGTCGCCCAAGGGTCTTCGTCAGTGGCGTGCTCTAGCGCTAGCTGCGAGTTAATTACGATTGCGATCGGCGTGGTAAGATTGGGTAGCGTAAGTTTTGATGCATGGGGTAAATGAATACGGAAAGTGCGTTCATCGACCGCTTCAAACTGCTCAGGACTCGTCATTGAGCCAGCAGCCATCTGGGTGGTAGGAAAGCCTCCTAGGGTGACAGAACGATCAAACGACCATTTAACGTCTTGGGCGGTGACCGCACGGCCATCCCAGAAAGTGGCTTTACGCAAAAAAAGCGTTAATGTCCGCCCGTCTTCAGAAACTTCCCAACTCTCCGCCAATTCGCCTTTTAGGTTGTCGTAGTCATAGCTTAATGAGCCATCTTCCAGTGTTTTGGTCCCGAAAGTCATCAGGCGGTCATAGCAGTTAACCGCGACTTGGTAGCTCGGGCGATTGGTTCCGCTGCGGTGGATATCCAGACTGTTAATTGTGCTGCCCATCACGACTACCAGGGTTTCATTAGCGCTAGCCATAGCGGGAAGTACTTTTAGAAAGGGCAGCGCAGTAGCCCCTAGGGTTAGGGCTGAGGTGCTTTTTAGAAAGTCGCGACGGTTCATGGAGTATCCTCACAAGGGCATTGATAGTTTTCAATGTGTATGCACTTTGAGGGCCATAATGCTGCAGGTGCTAAAATTTATTTTATAAAATAAAAGCTTAATGATTTTAGAAATATATTCAAAAGCAACCTTTACAATATGACTGTGATAAAAAGGCGCGAAGTGCATCCACTTTGCGCCTTTTTGGATCGCCGTTATCCAGCGTATTTTCCCACTCGCCAAGGCTGGGTGGAGTGCACTATCTGCCAGCCGCTTTGGTTACGCTGTAAGTAGTCAAAGCTGAGGCTGGCGCGCCAGCGCAGGGCGTCGTCAGTTAGGCTGCTTTGTGGCGCAAACAGGGCTTCTGCGTTGGTTTTCGATGGGCGTGGGTTGATTGCCATAGCATGGTCATTCAGCTGCAGCCAGCGTAGTCGCCCCTGTTCATCACAGTGAATTACTTCATCAGAGGCATCATTGGAAACTCGTTGCCAGTGCTCAACGTAGTGCCCATGAAGGTGCCGCTCTTCCAGGTGGGCATCATTCATCCAGCGCATCAAGCCAACATCACGCTCCAGGCTAGGGCAGAGGTCTTGAAAGCGATGCCAAGTGCATACGCTGCCCTCAATCTGGGTGATACCAGCAAAGGCGGTGAGGCTTGCCAGCCACTCAAGCTGGCGGCGTTCGCACTCTTCTAAGTCGGTAATACCTGGAAAATCCGGTCCGTTAGTCGGCAAGCGCAGGTCGGCATGCCAATGCTTGCCCTGCAACCAGTAAACCAGTGTCGCCCTGTCGGCCTGCCGGTAGGGTTCATGGGCTGGTTCAGCGTAGAGTGTACGCTGCCATACGCCACAAAACGCTTGAGGTATAGCAGGCCAGTCGGTGCTCATAAGGAGTCTTCCTTATGCTTGCCGTGCTGCCCAAGGCTGCCCACTTCACGTGCACTTTCAGGCAGGGTGATTTCTCCGCGAGCCAGGCGTTCGCGCAGATAGCGAAAGGTCTGAATGGTTTGAGCGTAGAGGTGGTCGCCTGCTTTCAACGCCTCGTAGCGGGCCTTCCCATGGCGAGCGACCAGTTCGGGCAGCGGTTCGACCACGGTGTGGTAGTCGCAGGCAAAAAACAGGGGAAACGAGTAGCGCTCCTCTTTCACCTTGCGTACGCGGTGGGAGGTGGCAACAAACTCACCGTTGCTCCAGATTTCGAGCATATCGCCAATATTGACGACTAGCGCATCCTCTTGATACGGCACATCAATCCACTTGCCTGCACCGTTCATTACTTCAAGCCCCGGGGCGGTAGGTAGCAGCAGAGTAAAACACTCGTAGTCGGTGTGGGCACCAATGCCTTGGGTATCTTTGGCATTTTTGGCATCAGGATTGTAGGGATAGTGGATCAATCGCAGTTGGCTGGGCGGCTTGGTGACGTAGCACAGCAACTGTTGCTCTTCAAGCCCTAACGCCAATGCAAAGCCGCCCATCAGCGCGCGGCCCACTTGATAAGTGGCATCGTAGTAGGCGGCGACTGGTTCACGGAAGCCGTCAAGGTCCGGCCAAGGGTTAGGGCCAAGTAGTGGCGTTCCGGCGAGTACCTCTGGGTCATCGCTTGGTAGTTCAAAAGCAAGATCAAAGGCCTCTTTCATATCTGGATTTTTAGGATCTGGTGATTCTTCACCGGGCGGAACGTAGCCACGGTGATGGAAGTAGCGGCCAATATAGCGCTCCATTTTGGCCGCTTCCGGTTGGGCGAAGAGACGTTTGGTCTGAGTGATCAGCCCTTCGCGGAGGGAATGGTCGATGCCGTGGCCCACCATCTGAAAGAAACCGATGTCGCGGGCCGCGCGGCCTAACTCATCGGCGACCCGACGGCGCGCCTGTTCATCCCCGTGCAGCAGGGGATAAATATCGATCACCGGGATTTCCTGAAAGTCGGCCAAACGTTGGTCCGGGTTCACTTCGTTCATGCGTTTGCCTCCTCCTCAGTGGTGAGAACTACCAAGGGTTGATCGGGGCCTACGGCGGCGCCTTCGGCCAGCGGCAGGCGAACGACGCGCCCGGCGTTGTGGGTGATAACTTCTACTTCCATTTTCATGGACTCCACCAAGGCAACGCGTTGGCCCGCCTCGACCCGGTCTCCCTCCTTGACCAGCAACTTCCACAGGCTGCCTGTCACCGGGCTTTCGATGCCCAGCTCGGCCTCATCAAGGGTTTCGGTTTCGGCAGCGGTGGGCGCCTGATCTTCGAAGGTGAACTGGCCGTTGGCTCGCCAGGCGGTCATTTCAGCCTGAAATGCTTTTTCACGTTTCGTGCGAAACGCCTCGATAGCCTCAGCGTTTTTATCAATCTCGGCCTGGTAGTCGGCCAATCGAAAGCGGGTGGCTTCAACGGGGAGGTCAAAGCGGCCGTGTGGGAAGTCGCGGCGAATTTGCTCGAGCTCATCGTGGCTGACTTCGTAAAAGCTCAACTGATCGAAAAAGCGCAGCAGCCACGGGTTCTCGAAGTGCTTGGTGGCGCGGTAGCGGTTCCACATCTGCAGGGTCCGGCCGACGAACTGGTAGCCGCCCGGACCCTCCATGCCGTAAACGCATAGGTAAGCACCACCAATGCCGACCGAGTTTTCCGCCGTCCAGGTACGCGCCGGGTTGTACTTGGTGGTCACCAGTCGCTGGCGAGGGTCCAGCGGCGTAGCCACGGGGGCGCCTAGATACACATCGCCCAGACCCATGACAAGATAGCGGGCGTCGAAGACGATATCCCGCACCTGCTGCTCGGTTTCCAGCGCGTTGATGCGACGAATGAAGTCCAGATTGCTGGGACACCAGGGCGCATCGGGACGAACGCTGCGCTGATACTTGTCGATCGCTTCCTGGCAGGCGGGGTCGTCCCAGGAGAGCGGCAAGTGTACCAAGCGAGACTCTACTTCTAGCGACTCGACGTCAACAAGCGCCCGTTCAGCTTTTTGCAGATGCATTAGCAACGCATCCAGTGTCAGCTCGAGAGGCTCATAATGCACCTGCAGCGAACGGATTCCGGGCGTCAGCTCGAGAAGCCCCGGCAACGTATTCTCGCGTAGCCAAAGCATCCAGGCGTGAACCCGAAAGCGTAGGGCGATATCGAGTTCCATGGGGCCGAACTCAATCAACAGAAAATCATCCCCTGCCCGGCGGTAAACGATGTTTTCCCCGGCCTCCAGGGCGGGAGCTTCGCGCACAACCGGGCTCGTTTGCTCTGACTGGAAGGCGACGTCGTGAACGGGTGTCAGCGTCTTGAGTTGCTCACGCTGGCGCTCTTCGAGCGCGCGAGCCGTTGCCAGCGTTACCGGCACGAAGCGCACCTTGTTGCCGGCAGTCAGCTGGCCGAGTTTCCAGCGCTCGGCGCGCACCACGGTTGCCGGGCAGACGAACCCCCCCAGTGAAGGGCCGTCCGGGCCCAGAATGACGGGCATGTCGCCGGTGAAATCGATCGTACCGAAAGCGTAGGCGTTATCGTGAATGTTGGAAGGGTGCAGCCCCGCTTCGCCACCATCCGAGCGCGCCCATTCGGGGCGCGGACCGATCAGCCGAACGCCGGTGCGGCTGGAGTTGTAGTGTACTTCCCAATCGTGAGCGAAAAAGCGCTCGATATCCTCATCGGTGAAAAAATCCGGAGCGCCGTGAGGGCCATAGAGGACGGCGATCTCGGTGACCGCAGCCGCGGTATCGATAGCCGGGATAAGCGCGGGGTCGAGCTTATGCGGCTCGGTGGGCGTCAACGCGGGCAGATCCAACATGTCGCCACTACGTAGTGCCCGACCGGCGTGCCCCCCGAATTGACCCGGTGTAAACGTGCTGCGCGAGCCCAAATAACGCGGACACTCGATGCCGCCCCGCACCAAGAGGTAGGCGCGTGCGCCCACATCTGCTTTACCCAGTGCCAGCGTCGCGCCAGCGGCAATGTCGATCACTTCCCAGAAATTGACTAGTATACCGTCGACCGAGGCCGAGAGCGCTGTTCCCGTCAGAACGATCTGCGCTTCGCGATGAAAGCGCAGCGTCGGACCATTCAAGGTAATTTCGAGCCCGGCGGCGTCTGCCGGGTTATCCAGTAGACGGTTGCCCAGGCGAAAAGACCAGTCGTCAAACGCTCCAGAAGGAGGCACGCCGACATCCCAGTGCCCCTGGCGGCCGGGGTAGTCCTGAAGAGTGGTAAGCGTACCCGGAACGAGCACCTCTAGGGCGGGAGGCGCCCAGGCAAGTGTGGTGAGCCAGTGGGTGTCGAGATCCGCTTTGAGGAAGCGCTCGGCGCGTAGCACGTGGGCAAGCCAGGTACGGTTGGTGGCAATACCATACACCGTGGCGGCCTCAAGGGTTTCGGCCAAGGCCAGAGAGGCGCTTTCCCGTGTTGCGCCGTGCACCATGACCTTGGCCAGCATGGGGTCAAAAAGCGCCGAGACCTCAAGATCCGACTCGATGGCGTGATCCACGCGAAGGCCTTCGCCAGTGGGGAAGGCGACCTCGGTGAGAAGTCCGGCGCTGGGGCGGAAATCGTGGGTCGGGTCTTCGGCGTAAAGGCGCGCCTGAACGGCGTGGCCCCTAGGCGCCAGATCGCTTGCAAGTGTCTTAAGAGCAGGCAGCCCACCGGCCCCCAGGCGCACCATCCACTCCACAATATCGACACCGTAAACCAGTTCGGTTACCCCGTGCTCGACCTGTAGACGGGTATTGACCTCAAGAAAGTAAAAGGCTTCACGCGCGGCGTCGTAAATGAACTCGACGGTACCGGCGCTGCGGTATTGGACGGCCTTGCCCAGCGCAACCGCCGTGCCATGCAACGCCTCGCGCACGCTTTCCGGAAGGTTCGGTGCTGGGCACTCCTCGATCACTTTCTGGTGGCGGCGTTGGGTGGAGCAGTCGCGCTCGCCCAGAGCAATGACCTCCCCCTGGCCGTCGCCGAAGAGCTGAACTTCCAGGTGGCGGGCGCAGGCGATATAAGCTTCGAGAAATACACCGCTATCTCCAAAGTTACGCTCTCCCAGGCCCTTAACCGAGTCGAACGCACGGACCAGCTCATCCTGGTTTTGGCACACCTGCATGCCGATACCGCCACCGCCGGCGGTGGACTTGAGCATAACGGGGTAGCCAATCTGTTCAGCGTTCTTGACGGCGTCATCCACGCTTTCGAGCAGGCTCGAACCCGGCACGAGAGGAACGCCTGCCCGTTCAGCCAGCGCGCGCGCTTCGTGTTTTAAACCAAACCGGCGGATTTGTTCTGCGGTGGGCCCCAGAAATACCAGCCCTGCGGCATCGCAGGCGGTAATGAACCGGGTGTTTTCGGACAGAAAGCCGTAGCCTGGATGAACGGCCTGGGCGCCGCTTTTCTGAGCAATAGCGATCAGCTTGTCGATATCCAGGTAGGTGTCGCTGGCGGGCCCTTCACCTAGAGAGTAGGCCTCATCGGCCTGATGCACGTAGGGCGCATCACGGTCGGCATCGGCGTACACCACTACACTGCCAACGCCCAAAGTGTTCAATGTCCGCAGGATGCGCGCAGCGATGGCGCCCCGGTTGGCGATCAAGACTTTTTTAAACGGAGTTTGTATGGACATGGCTCTGCCTACCCAAAAGGCGGGTCGTCCCGCAAATTGTTTAGCCGCTTGAGGTCGTCCTCAGAGCATCAGGCGTGAGTTCAGCGTTACCAGACCAGAAGCTCGATGGGGGTCGGGTTATAGCCGTTACAGGGATTGTTGAGCTGAGGGCAGTTAGATATCAGCACGACCACGTCCATCTCGGCAGTCATCTCCACGTACTTGCCCGGTGCAGAGATACCATCTTCGAAGGTCAGTCCTCCGTCGGAGGTCACTGGTACGTTCATGAAGAAGTTGATGTTATGGGTAATGTCGCGCTTGGTAAGCTCGTATTCAGGATGCTTGGCGATCGCTTCCATCCAGTTGTCACGACACGAATGCATGTGGCGCTTTTCCAAGTCGTAGCGCACGGTATTGCTCTCACTTGAGCAGGCGCCACCCAACGTATCGTGTCGGCCGCAGGTGTCGGCGGTGATGGTCAGCATGGGGCGGCCTTCGCTTGAAATCAGCCTTGAACCCGCAGTGAGGTAAACTGCGCCTTGCTCACGCACGGTATCCATGGCGCTGTAGCGTTCGGCGGTATCCTCGGCGCTGAAGAAAAGGGTGTCGGCGGCCTGATTGCCTTCCAGATCCAGAATGCGCAGGGTCTGGCCGCGTTTGATGGTGCCGATGTAGTGGTCGCCCGCGTTAACCGTAGTGCGGCTAAGCGCGTTTTCCGGGCGTAAGTTGCTTTCGATGATCATGGTGCTCCCCTTATAGACCGAGGTGGTAAAGATGATTGTTGGCGAAGCCGCGAGCATTTTCGGGGCGTGACTGGTAGCAGGCGTCGCTCTCGGTGGGCGCCTGGGCCGTGCCCTGGGCAATATCTACTCCGCGCCGCGGGTACTCCATGCTCGGGTCGAGAGGGTGCGGGCAGGTGTGCAGTAGTACGAGCGTGTCCATTTCGAATCGCAGCGTGACGCTATTGCCGGGCTGGCAGTGGTCGCTTACGTAGCTCAGCTTACCCTCGTCGTCACTCTCGACGCGGGAGAAGAGATTGAGATTGGCGGCCATGTCCCGGCGGCCAAGCCCGTACTTGGCCAGTTCCACCAGAAAGGCATCAAAGCCTGTTCGTGTCCAATCGTTATGGGCGCTTTGGTAGCTCACCGGCTGCCAGCCCTTGGCGGTCAGGTGATGTTGCATCAGATTGCCTCCGACGCTGTCGTGCCAGCCCAGATCGTCGTCGGTGATAGAGGCGAAGATGCGGCCCATATCCGAGTAGAGGCAGTGGCCTTGGGTCAGCTTGAAGGTGTGCTGACCTTTTAGGGTGTCGGGCAGGTTCAAGCGCTCCAACAGGTTTTCCGGGTTGTAGCAAAGTAGCCCGACGTTGGTGTTGGCATCTTTTGCCGTCAGTGTGAGCGTGGCGCCCCGGCGCAGGCGAAGAGACCAGTGATGGCCGCCGGGCAGGTGCGTGGTGTAAGTAGGCTCGCTCGTCATAGCAGGGTCTCCTGAAAATGGGTTTTAAGACCGCCCAGGTTGAGTGTCTCGGGCAAAGCGTGTGCGGCACGCTCTCGCGAAATGGGTAGGTCGTAGGTAATGGTGGCGCCGAAGGCTTCCGGCGCCTGGGGGTCGTGACGGGTCTTGTCGAAGACCCAAAGCCGCGTGCCCAGCTTGAAGGCCTCCTTGAGATCGTGGGTGATCATGAAGATGGTGAGCTGCTGTTCCTTCCAAAGCCGAGTGATCAGTTCATGCATGTCCTGACGAATGCCCGGGTCCAGTGCTCCAAAGGGTTCATCCAGCAATAAAATACGTGGGCGCATCATCAGCGCTTGGGCGATGGCCAAACGTTGCTGCATACCGCCGGAGAGTTCATGGGGGTATTTGTTCAGCGCGTGACTCAGGCCGACTTCATCGATGCGCGCCCGGGCTTTTTCGATAGCGCGGCGTTTCTTGCTACCAAAGCTCTTGCCCAGCAGATGCGCGCTTTGCAGTTCGTCTGCGATCATCACGTTGCCCAGCACCGTCAGGTGCGGAAAAACCGAATACTTTTGAAAGACCACGCCTCGGTCCGGGCCGGGCTCATCGGGGATCGGTTCGCCTTGGAGTAGCAACTTGCCTTTCGATGCGCTTTCGGTGCCCAGCAGCATTTTCAAAAATGTGGTTTTGCCGCACCCCGAGGCACCTACCAGAGTGACGAACTCGCCAACCTCGACGTCGAAGTTGAGATTTTCGAGCACGACGTGGTGACCGTAATGCTTTTCCAGTCGTTTGGCGGATAGCAGGCTCATGGCTTCTCCCCCTCACCGGCGTGATACCAGGGAAAAGCCAAACGAGAAGTGAAGGCCAGCAGTTGGTCGAGCAAAAACGCCAGCAGCGTGATCCAGGCAACGTAGGGCAAAATGATGTCCATCGAGAGATAGCGACGTACCAAAAAGATGCGATACCCCAGGCCTTCCTGGGCGGCGATTGCCTCCGCGGCGATCAAAAAGAGCCAGGCCGTGCCCAGCGCCAGGCGGGTGGCATTGAGAAGACGCGGGGTCAACTGAGGGAGCAGCACCCTGATCAGCACCTGCCAAGAGCTAGCACCTAGCGTTTGCGCCTTGATCAGTTGCTCGTCGGGTAAGCGCAGAGCATGGCCCTGAAGATCGCGGATCAGAAAAGGCGTGACTCCAATGACGATGAGAGCGATCTTGGATGCCTCGCCGGTTCCAAACGCTATAAATAAAATGGGTAGTATCGCCATGGGCGGGATGAGTGATAAAACCGTGACCAGTGGCGATAGCTTGGCGCGTAAGACGGGCAGACCTCCGGTCAAAATACCCACGATTAAGCCTACCAGCGCGCTGATGCCGACGCCGATTAGCAGTCTTTCCAGGCTGGCGAATGTATCGGTCCAAAGGATGATATCGCCTGTGCGTACATTTTCAGCGCTTGCCAGATGATAGAAAGACTCTGCCATGGTGCCGAGAGCGGGCAGCAGACGATCGTTCGGATTATCTACAAGGCGTGCGTTCGAAAGGCTGATATACACCATCGCCAGCAGGGCGAAGGGCGCCAGACCCAGCATCCAACGACCGCCCCTGGGAGGCGTTAAATTGATGAAGCGCTTCATGGCCGTATCCTGTCAAAATGGGAGTCGGAAGTGGCGTCGCCGCTGCTTCCATCGCGCTGCAAGCGTATGCTTACCGGGCGTCCAGATAGGCCTGTGTGAAGTCGGCATCGAAGCGCAGCTGTACATTGGTCTCGTTACCAAAGATACCGCTGGGCGTTTCTATGCCAATGATGTCGGCACTTGGCGCCATTTCGCCCAGCAGCCCATGCTTAAAACTGAATTCGGCGACACGCTCCATGTTCTCGAGAAGCTCGGGGCTTTCCATCAATGCGATTGCCTCGGCCGGGTCGGTATACAGGTGGGTGGCCGCTAGCTGATCGCGATAGCCTTCGATATCGGTGCCCGCCGCATCGGCCATGATGCTAAGTGCCCGCTCGTCGTCAGCTTCGATTAGTCCCATCACTTCGTACCAGGCGCCGACCAGGGCGTGGCCTAGAGCAGGGTAATTCGTCAGTGTTTGGGTATTGACGACCATCAAGTCGAGAATCTCGCCGGGGATTTCCGCAGAGGTATACACCACGTTGGCGTCGGGCATCTCTTCGATCGCGCCCAACTGAGGATTCCAGGCCGCGACGGCTTCGGTCATATCGCTGGCGAACACGCCCACGATATCAGCATCCGACGTATTCACGGTTTCGATATCGCGCTCTGTCAGACCAACGCTTTCAAGCGCGCGGGCGAGGAAATAGTGCGAGACGCTGAACTGGACCAGATTGACCTGGCGCCCCTCGATGTCGGCCAGTTCGTTACTGCCTTTCAGGACGATACCGTCGTTACCGTTGGAGTAGTCGTTGACGATCAGTGCGGTGGAGTCCACGCCACTAGCGGCGGGAATCGTCAATGCGTCCATGTTGGTCATGGCACAGCCGTCCACGTTGCCAGAGGTGAATTGGTTGATCGATTCAACGTAGTCATTGACCTGGATGACATCGATAGTGATGTCGTACTCATCCGCCCATTTGTCGACGATACCCTCTACATCGGCATAGGCCCAAGGCATCCAGCCTGCGTAGATGGACCAGCAGACGCTGAAGGAGTCTCTTTCCTGTGCTTGGGCAGTAGAGGGTGCGGTCGAGACAAGGGCCGTCGTTAGCAGGGCAGCAGAGAGTGGTGCTAGGAACAGACGATTTGTGGTCGTGAGGTTGGAACGGATCATTAGAGCCTCCAGCGGCTAAGAAAATACTCGGGGGCATCGGCGCATCACTGTGCCTTATCCTCCCGGGCTTTTGTCCCGCCGTGTAACCTTGTACTTGCAAGGTCGATCGCTCTCGGACCAGCCACAACCATCAGGGGCATATCATTGATGGTGTCGGAACCCTAGCGATCTATTGGAAACTCGATTGTGTGGCAGCTATTAACGGCCAATACCCCGTATTGAACAATTATCTACAGAGCAAAATATCGGCCGGATGATATTAATTTATTTAAATTCAAATACTTAAGTTATATTTCAGTTATAAGCGTTGTTCTTGCTACCCTAGGCGTGCATTTATTTGGTGCGTTGCAAGTAATGGTGCGCTTTTGTTGGGCATGAAAAGACATGTAGGGGATATTACGGTTCATCAACTAAAGGGCACGGATTGGCATTTCTATATAAAAACGCGCCGCAAGCTCAATTAGCTTCGTACAGGCGCGCCCGCATATTGCATTAAAGAAGGAGCTTGTCGCGCCTGAAAGTTCACACGGTGAGGCTCATTGAGTTTTAATAGCGCAGAATTTCGACAATGCGGCGCGTGTTGGTGATCTCGTCAATAGGATCATCCTCTAACACCAGAAACTGCGCCCGGGCGCCTTCATTGATACGGCCAAGATCATCAATGCCCAGCATGTCCGCGCTCATCGAGGTGGCGGATGCAAGCACCGCGAGCGGCTCCATACCGGCCTCTACCATTAGCTCAAGTTCGCGATGCTCTGCAATGCCGGGTACGCGCAGGGCAGTGGCACCCGAGTCGGTACCCATCACGATACGAATGCCGCCGTGCTGGGCGACACGCGCGAGGTTCGCCATGTTCATGGCCACAGCGTCACGTGCGTCTTGGGTATCGGCCAGTGCCTGTGCGCGCCACTGCCCGTCCTTGATCTGCTCGCGAAGCTCATCGCTGAACCCTTGAGCTAAGAAGTTATCCTCCAGCCACTCCGGGTGTTCGGCGTAAATGTACTCCGCCTCATCAATACCGATAGTGGGGATGTACCAGACGTTCTGCTCGGCCATCTGCTCCAATAGCGCGTCATCAATCTTTTTATCGCGGATACCGTGGGCGAGGATGTCGATACCTGCGTCAAGCGCTGCCTGGGCGTCCTCGGCATCATGAACATGCGCGGCGATCTTGAGGCCCTGCTTGTGCGCCTCTTCAGCAGCGGCGGTGTAGATCTCCGGCGCCATCTTCGGAGCGCTACCATCCATATCGTCGATCCATACCTTGATCATATCGACACCGGCTTCGGCCATTTCCTGAAGGGCCTTGCGGGTTTGTTCGGGTGTGCTGGGGCGAAGTACCTGACCATCAAGAACGCTCATGGCATCCGCTGGTGGGGCGCCGTCAGATACACCGATGCCTGGGCCAGCCCCGTACAAATCTGCTCCTTCGGTGTCGGGCCCACGTAACGTTTCGCGCAATTCATAGAAGAGCGTTGGGTTCATGCCCAAGGCATTTACCGCCGAGATGCCGAAGTCAGCAAACTAGTTCAGATCGCGGGTGACCGTCTCCCGAGAGTAGTGCTCCCCTCCGTGCTCCAGGCCCTGTACGGTGCCCGCATGGCTATGCCCGGCGATCAGCTCGGGCATGATGAAGTGTTTAGTGTGGTCGACTTGGGTGGCGCCCTCGGGGCCCTCAATGTCAGACTGCGGTCCCACAGCCACCATGCGTCCGTCATTTACCACAATGCGGGCATTCTGGATTACCTCTCGACCATCGAATGCTTTTCCGGCGTCGATCACGTAATCCTGAGCCAAGGCGGGTAGCGCGGCCACTGCACAGGCAAGGCCTGCTGTGAAGGGTAAGCTGAAAGGATTCATACGTTCTCCCGGGCTGATGCGTTTGAGTTGTGGGTTTCAGTGTAGATAACCTGACTCATTCGGCGAGAAGCACCCTGATGTTTGCCTTATCTCAAAGCGGCGTTTTGCTCGCCTCTCCCGGTGCTTCACGCACTAGGCGGGGCATCAGGAAGCCGGGCAGGTGCTCGCGAAGCTGTGTCACAAGAGTACGCGCCTCTTCATCCGGCACATCAAAATGTGCCGCGCCCTGGACCGGATCGAGCACGTGCAGGTAGTAGGGCAGCACGCCGGCTTCGAAAAGGCGCTCGGATAGGGTGGCAAGCGTATTTACATCATCGTTAACGCCGCGCAGCAGTACGCTTTGATTAAGCAGCGTGGCACCGGCCTGTTTTAATCGAATGCAGGCCTCAACGACCGCTTGATCTATCTCGTTGGCATGATTGATATGCAGTACCACGACTTTTTGCAGCCGAGTGTTACCCAGCCAGGCAAGTAGCGCGTCATCGATACGATCAGGAATTACCACGGGAAGGCGTGTGTGAATGCGCAGCCGTTTAAGATGAGGGATTTTTTCCAGCTCGCCGACTAGCCAGGCTAGCTGACGGTCGTTGGCGGCCAGCGGGTCGCCGCCGGAAAGAATGGCTTCATGAATGGTGGGGCTGCTACGCAGGTAATCAAGCGCATCTTGCCACTGGGCCCGGGAAGGTGAATTATCGCTGTAGGGAAAGTGGCGGCGAAAACAGTAGCGGCAGTTAATTGCGCAGTTTGGGCTTGCGATTAATAGCACCCGACCGGCGTATTTGTGAATCAACCCTTTGGCGGGGCGATGATCGGCCTCTTCAAGAGGGTCAAGCACGTAACCACTCGGTGTGAGCGCTTCGTCGCTGACGGGCAGCACTTGGCGCAGCAGCGGGTCGGACGTATCGCCGTAAGCGATGCGTGACAAATAGGCCTCGGGCACGCAGGTTTCAAACAGCGTATGCCCGGTATGTGCGCCAGAGAGCCATTCGCTCTTTAGTCCAAGCCGCTTGCAAAGCTCATGCGGGTCGCGAACGGCGTTGGAAAGCTGCTGTTGCCACGTGGGGCTTGAGGTTTCGTTGAATCGCTCGTGATTATCCGAGGCAACGATCATAATGTTCTCCTGCAAAAAAGCCCTCCTTCGGGTTATCATGCGCGCACTTATTTGACGATGCTACCCACGCTGCGGCGACGTAGGCTGGCCTGCATCGCTTACTGTAATAGCTAACTGAAATAGATCACAGAGAGGCAACATGGCTAACTATTCTACCAATGAATTCAAAGGCGGTTTAAAAGTAATGCTCGACGGTGATCCTTGCTCGATCGTTGAGAACGAATTGGTCAAGCCCGGCAAGGGCCAAGCGTTTAACCGCGTTAAGCTGCGTAATCTGATGACCGGCCGTGTAGGCGAGCGTACTTTTAAGTCGGGTGATTCACTGGAAGGTGCAGATGTCATGGACCTGGAGATGGAGTATCTCTACACCGACGGTGACATGTGGCACTTTATGAAAACGGACGGCTCTTTTGAGCAGTATGCTGTAGAAAAGAAAGCGCTGGGCGATACCATCAAATGGCTCAAAGAGCAGGTGCCTTATACGCTTACACTGTGGAACGACAAGGCAATTTCGGTGACGCCGCCCAACTTCATTGAGCTTGAAGTGGTCGAGACTGACCCGGGTCTGAAAGGCGATACGGCGCAGGGCGGCTCTAAGCCTGCAACGCTCTCTTCAGGTGCTGTTGTTCGTGTACCTCTGTTTATCAACCAGGGCGAGGTGTTAAAAATCGATACGCGCTCCGGCGAGTACGTTTCTCGTGCTTGATAAGTACGTTTTTAAGCTAAGTGTTAAGTGAGTAGTTAAGTGAGTAGTTAAGTGCTTAGCCAAGTGGATAAAGCGGCAGGCTTTATTACGCACTTGGCTGCATTTGTACTACATTAGGGCCACGCATTTGCGTGGCTTTATTTTATTCAAGGAGCGGTGATGGCCATTGATTGGCGACCAAATGCGCAAATTGAAACGCTGCGCGAGCGAGCACGTCTGCTTTCAAAAGTGCGAGCATTTTTTTCCCAACGTGACGTACTGGAAGTTGAAACGCCTGTGCTTGGGCAGGGCGGAAGTACCGATGTGCACCTGGTGTCACTTGCGACTCAAGCGCGCACTGATAAAGGCCAGCGGCGGTTATGGCTGCAAACCTCACCTGAATTTCATATGAAGCGTTTAGTGGCCGCAGGCAGTGGGCCCATTTTTCAGCTGGCGCGTAGTTTTCGTGATGGTGAAGTGGGCTCGCGTCATAACATTGAATTCACGATGCTTGAATGGTACCGGCCAGGATTTTCGCTTGGCGAACTGATCGACGAGACCGCCACGCTGGTGGCCACGCTGTTACCTGCTTTTGCCGGGCCGGTAATGCACTATCGTTATCGCGAGCTATTTCATACCTATTTGGCTATCGACCCCTTCACAACGTCACTTGATAAGCTACGTGCGCTGGCCGCTGAGCGAGGCCGGATGCCTACCGGGGCGTTGGTGAACGAAGGCCGCGATACCTGCCTCGATCTTTTGATGAGCATGGTGATTGAGCCCACGTTGGGCCAGAACGAATTAAGCGTGGTAACGGACTACCCCGCCAGCCAAGCGGCGCTTGCCCGCCGACACCAGGATGTGGATGGAGAGTGGGTCGCATCACGTTTTGAGCTTTACCTGAACGGTATTGAGCTGGCCAATGGGTATCACGAATTAACTGATGCCACTGAGCAGCGCACGCGCTTTAGTGACGATAACGCTGAACGGCGACGCCTGGGGCTACCCGAGGTCGATGTTGATGAGCGTTTGCTGGCAGCGCTTGAGCATGGCGTGCCCGAATGTGCGGGCGTAGCGCTGGGAGTTGACCGTTTAATTCAATTGGCATTGGGTAAAGCACGCCTTGAAGACGTACTCACCTTTTCGACGCCGAATTGCTAACGCTAAGCGATAGGCGGGGCTGGCGGAAAATCACCGAGGGATTGGCCCATTTGAACCAGGGTTTCTGGTCGATAATCCTCACGCGTTGCTGGATTGCTAAACGTGACCGGCTTGGCAAAACACATTACAACGGTAGAGCCGAGTTTGAATAGCCCCATTTCCTCGCCGCGCTCAAGTGTGATGGTTTTGTCAAAACGTGTGCGTTGAGGCACGCCCGCCAGAGGTGTAACTTGCCCAGACCACACGGTTTCAATGGCGGCAACGACCATCGCGCCGACCAACACCATGGCAAATGGGCCGTGTTCTGAATCAAAAATGCATACCAGGCGTTCGTTGCGTGCAAACAGGTTCGGCACGTAGCTCGCGGTGGCTTTGTTCACTGAGAAAATTCGCCCAGGCACATAAATCATTTCCCGCAGTGTGCCGGTCATGGGCATATGTACACGGTGATAGTCGCGTGGCGAGAGATAAACGGTCGCGAAACTGCCGCCCATAAACTCTTCTGCAAGCGCGGCATCCCCACCCAGTAACGACTGAGCCGAATAGGTATGGCCCTTGGCTTGAACCAGCTGGCCCGCCTGCAAGCGGCCATGGCGCGAAAGCGAGCCATCGGCCGGGCTTAAAATGCCTTTCCCCAGCGGGCGAGCATCCGCTTTTAAAGCGCGGGTAAAGAACGCGTTAAAATTGGCGTACGTCGTTGGGTCCGGCTCAAGTGCCTGGCTCATGTCGACGTTAAACCGCTTGATAAAGGCCTTGATCAGCATGTTTTTCAGCCAAGGCACTTCACTCTGCGCAAACGTGCCGGTCAGACGCGAGATGGCATGATGGGGAAGCGGGTACTGGAGTAACGAGAAAGCTTTTTGAGGTAGCGTCACATTAATTACTTTTAGCAGTGGTTAAACGTCGTGCCAGCCAAGCCGGTTACGTTACTTTTCAATCGGCGTATCGTCGCGGTTGCCCCATTCGCCCCAGGAGCCCGCATAGCCGCGTATATTAAACCCTAGCGCTTTACCCACCAGCCAGGTAAAGCTGCTGCGGTGGTGGCTCTGGCAGTGGGTGGCTACTTCCATATCGGGCGTTAGGCCCATGGCCCCAAGCTCGGTTATAAGCTCGGCGTAGTCGCGAATACGCAGGGCGCGGGTCCGGTCCATGGCGTTTAGCCAATCCATATTGACCGCACCTGGAATGTGGCCAAGATGCTTATTATTGCCTTGCTCGCCGTCATATTCACCCTTGGAGCGCGCATCCCAAACTGCAAACTGCTTGTCACCCAGTTTGGCTTTAATCTCATCACAGGTGATGAGCGCCTGCGGGTTTAAAATTTGTGCATGGTATTCGCTAGGCGAGGGGCGGGTTTGCTCCGTACTTTCGGGCATACCGGCATCACGCCAGGCATGAATGCCGCCATTTAAATAGGAGTAGCGGGTGTGGCCAATCAGCTCCAGCGTCCATAAAAGGCGCGCTGCCCAGCCGCCGCCTTCGTCATCATAGGCTACAACGTGGGTGTCGCGAGTAAGCCCCAATGCGCTGAATAGTTGCGATAAGAAGCCTACATCGGGAACGTCATTGGGCACCGGGCCTTCGCCGCGCATCAGGTAGCGAAAATCCAGATATACTGCGCCCGGCACATGCCCCTGGCGGTAGTTATCCGGATTCACCGGCACATCAATGATCAAAAGCGCTGGTTGATCCAGGTGGCTCTGTAACTGTTCTGGCTCAACGATCAGCGGTAGAAGATTTGACTCTGACGATGGGTGCTCGGTGCTCATGGTTAGCTCCTTTAAAATCAAGCGTCTAAACTATCGAGAATCCGGCGATAGCTGGCAAAACGTTCCGGGTGAATCTTGCCTTCCTCAACCGCTTCAAGTAAAGCGCAGCCTGGCTCCTCCCGGTGACGACAATCACGAAAACGGCAGTAGCCAAGGAAAGGGCGGAACTCGATAAAGCCGTCGGTCACGTCCTGTTCGGTCAAATGAATCAGGCCAAATTCCCGAATGCCGGGAGAGTCGATCAGCTCGCCATCGGTGACTTCATCGCGGTTCATGGTATAGAGCCGTGCGGTAGTCGTGGTGTGCGTGCCCTTACGCGAGTCTTCGGAAAGCGCGCCGATACGCAATGACTCATCGGGCAACAGCAGGTCAATTAGCGATGATTTACCCACGCCGCTTTGGCCCACAAACACTGAGGTGCGACCCTCAAGTTGCTGGCGCAAAGGGGCAAGCCCTTCTTCATTGGCCGTCGTGGTACGCACCACCGGGTAGCCTAGCGCACGGTAGCGCTCTAGTAGCTTGCCAAGCTCGCCGCCATCGTCTGGCAGCAGGTCGATTTTGTTGAGTACCAGAACAGGCGCGATAGCGGTGGCTTCAGCGGCGACCAGATAGCGGTCAATCAAATTAGGGTGCGGCGCCGGCTCAACGGCAAAAACGATTAAAATCTGGTCGATATTGGCGGCGACCGGCTTAAGTTGGCCACGCGCATCAGGGCGCTTGAGCACGCTGTCGCGCTCTTCGCGGGCCACAACAACGCCGGAGCCCTCCTGGCCTGCCCGCCAGATTACTCGGTCACCGGTCACCATGCCGTCCAGATTAGCACGTAGATGGCAGCGTACCGGTGTGCCCTCGGCATTACGTACTTCCAGCGTTCGCCCGAAATGCGCCATCACCCGGCCGGGCTGTTCGGCGCCGTATTCGCCAGCAGCCAGCTTTTCTGCGTCGCGTACATCACGCTTTTCAGCGCGGCTAGCACGCTCTGCCTGGACTTTGTCGACTCGCCACTGCTGCTGGCGGCTTAATTTACGTTTGCTCATGACCACTCGATGCTCGGTACAATAGGGGATAGTGTACCTGTTAACTGACGCCGGGTAACTCGACCCGTTGGCTATCCTGGAGAAAAGCATGAGCAATAGTAACGAACCGCGCAGTGATCTGCTGGTCTGGATCGACCTGGAAATGACCGGCCTTGACCCTGATAAAGAGCGCATTATCGAAGTGGCAACACTCGTTACCGATGCGGATTTAAACGTTGTGGCGGAAGGCCCGGTAATTGCCGTTAAGCAGCCAGATAGTCTGTTGGCACAAATGGATGACTGGAACCAGAAGACCCACGGCGAGTCCGGCTTGGTCGCGCGCGTAAAAGCCAGCCAGAACGATACGGCCAGTGCCGAACAGCAGACACTGGAATTTTTGCGCCAGTACGTGGTGGCAGGCTCGTCGCCCATGTGTGGTAATAGCATCCATCAGGACCGACGCTTTTTGGAGCGTGAGATGCCAGCGCTGTGGCGTTTCTTCCACTACCGTAACCTGGATGTCTCAAGCGTTAAGGAGCTTGCCAAGCGCTGGAACCCGGGCGCGCTGGCAGGCTTTAGCAAGCGCAACGTGCACTTGGCAATGGACGATATCAAAGAGTCGATTGCTGAGCTTGCCCACTACCGCAATACCTTTTTGCGCGTGGCAGGCGGGCAGGACGAAGAAGAGTAAGCCTCGGTTGAACGTTAGCTTGTCGCAATGCGTGCATCGCGCTTGAGGCGCTGTTCATCAAGCGCCCAGGCAACGTGTTCACGTACCAGAGCGCTGGGGTAAGCGCGCCGTGCCCACAGCGCGGCTTCAACCGCCTCGCTCCACGGTGCGTTGCCCAGGCCAATGGCAATATTGCGTAGCCAGCGTTCGTAGCCGATACGTCGAATGGGGCTGCCGGCGGTTTTGTCCAAAAATGCCTCTTCGCTCCAGCCAAACAGGCTGAGCAGGGAGGCGCGGTCCAGGTCGTGGCGGGGGGCAAAATCTTGCTCGTTACTCACGCGGGTGAAGCGTGTGAACGGACATACCAGTTGGCAGTCGTCGCAGCCATATACGCGGTTGCCCATGGCGCGGCGAAACTCAACCGGGATCGCTCCGTGTAGCTCAATCGTTAAATAGGAGATGCACTTGCGCGAATCCACCACTTTGTCGTCAACAATCGCCCCTGTTGGGCAGGCGGTCTGACAAGCATCGCAGCTGCCGCAATGCTCACGCTCGTAGGGCGGGTCAACGGGGAGGGGCAGGTCGGTATAAAGCTCACCCAAAAAGAACAGTGAGCCTGCTTTTGGGTTGAGCAGCATGGCGTTTTTACCGAACCAGCCAAGGCCTGCCTTTTGCGCCAGGGCGCGCTCCATTACCGGGGCAGAATCGACAAAGGCACGGTAGCCAAAAGGACCTACTTCCTGTTCGATTTTTTTACCCAGCTGAGCCAAGCGCTTACGTATTAGCTTGTGGTAGTCACGGCCCAATGCATAGCGTGATACATAGGCTTTTTGCGGCTGCCCCAGCAGCCGAGTCGTTTCAACTTCGGGAGGTAAATAATCCATACGCACGCTGATGATCCGCAGCGTGCCCGGTTCAAGCTCGGCCGGGCGTGTACGTTTGGTGCCGTGCTTGTCCATAAAGCTCATCTCACCGTGATAACCTTTCTCAAGCCATGCGTTGAGATGCTGCTCATGCGTATCGAGCTGCGTATCGGTAATACCTACCTGCTGAAAGCCCAGCTCGCGGCCCCAGATTTTGATGAGGTCAGCAAGATGGGCCAGTTGTTCAGTGGTCATGGTATGGCTTGAAAGTGAAGAAGCAGTGGAACAGGGCATTATCAGTCTACGGTCGAGCATTAGTCGCGCTATGCTAACGCAATTGGTCGCCATCACAACATGCGAAAGGAGATATCGTGTCCACCTTAAGTACTTCCTCGCTGCGCCCGCTATTCAAAGCGGAGCAGGTACGTGAGCTGGACCGCCGTACCATTGCCGGTGGTATCGAAGGGTTTGCCCTAATGCAGCGAGCAGCGTCCAGTGCCTGGCATAGCTTTCGCGCGCGCTGGCCCCATGCGCGTAGCGTAACGGTGTTGTGTGGTGGGGGAAATAACGCTGGCGATGGTCATGTGCTGGCAGCGCTTGCCATTCAGTCAGGGCTTAAAGTGCAGCGTATTACGCTAAAGCCGTTGGATGCTCTGAAAGGTGATGTCGCCAGGGCTGCCGAGCTTGCAACCTCTGCCGGTGTTGCCTGCGAAGCGTGGCACGCCGATTGTGTGTTCTCGGGCGAAGTGATTGTTGATGCTCTGGTCGGTATTGGCCTTACCGGCAAGGTGACAGGGGCAACGCAACAGGCGATTAAGGCAATCAACGCCGCTAAATGTCCCGTGCTGGCGATCGATATACCCTCTGGGTTAGCCGCGGATACGGGCGCGGTCCTTGGTGATGCTGTTCACGCCAATACTACCGTCACATTCATTGGCGACAAGATAGGGCTACATACCGGCGAAGCGCCTGCCTATACGGGGGAGATTGATTTTCGCCCCCTGGGCGTTAAAGCGCAGGCCTTTTTTGATATTCCTCCTTGTGCGTGGCGGCTGGACGAAGGCTGGTTAACAGACGCCTTTGCGCCGCGCTCCCGTACCAGCCATAAAGGCGATATGGGGCATGTGCTGGTCTTGGGCGGTGCTCCGGGGTTTGGTGGTGCAGCGCTGCTGGCTTCCCAAGCGGCGGTACGCTTAGGCGCTGGCAAAGTAAGCCTGGCTACCGCGCCAGAGCACATCAGCGCTAGTTTGATGCGTTGCCCGGAAGTAATGGCGCACGGTGTACGCGGCGGCGCCGATTTAAACGAACTGCCGCAAAAAGCCGATGTAATGGTGGTGGGGCCGGGGATGGGACAGGCCGCTTGGGGGCAGGCTGTGTTGCAGCACGCGCTGGCATCGGGCTCTCCGCTGGTCGTCGATGCCGATGGGCTTAATTTACTCGCCAGCCACTGGCCGAGCGAGCGCCGTGATAACTGGATATTAACGCCGCACCCTGGCGAAGCTGCCCGGCTGCTTGAGTGTAGCGTCACCGATGTGCAGGCTGACCGGCCTGCCGCTGCGCGTGAGCTACAGCGTAGACGAGGAGGCGTTGTTGTTCTAAAAGGCTCGGGGAGCTTGATTGCCGGGCCCGGTGGCTTGGTCGTATGTCCTTACGGAAACCCCGGTATGGCCAGTGGTGGAATGGGTGACGTGCTCAGCGGTATGCTCGGCGCCTTGGTCGCCCAGCGAGCAGAGATAGAGAGTAGCGCCTGGTTAGGCGTTATGGTGCATGCGCTAGCCGCCGACAGCGCCGCACAGGCACAAGGAGAACGTGGCTTGCTGGCAAGTGATCTGGCATCCTATGCGCGAGTATTGATCAACCCGTGAAGGCAGCCCACATGCAGGTGCAATTGGAAAATGAAGAAGCGCAGGTCGCTTTTGGTGAAGCGCTGGGAAGTGCATTGCAGGGGCGTGGGCGTGTTTACCTGGAAGGTGACCTGGGCGCCGGTAAAACGACATTAACACGTGGAGTTTTAAGGGCCTATGGGCATCTGGGGGCAGTCAAAAGCCCTACCTATACCCTCGTGGAGCCTTATGAGCTGGGCACACAGCGCATTTATCATTTAGATCTCTATCGTTTATCTGACCCTGAGGAGCTTGAGTTTATCGGCGGTCGTGATGTGCTGGCGGACGACGCTCTATGTATTGTTGAGTGGCCAAGTCGCGGCGAGGGATGGCTGCCAGCTCCCGATATTTTCTTATCACTTACGGTAGCGGGTGCAGGGCGCGAGGCGACGTTGAACGCACTCAGTGAGTACGGTGAGTGCGTCCTTAATGGGCTGCAGTCAAGACAATCGTTTAAGCAGTCAGAAGACGGTGCCACTTCATGGTAACTAGCAACGAATTCACCGGCCTGGCCCGGTATCTCATGCCTGGGCTGATGGCGCTAATGGCGAGCGTTTCTTCTGTACAGGCCGCTGATGTTGAAAGCATGCGGTTATGGGCCGCCCCCGACCACGCGCGGCTGGTATTTGATCTTTCCGGCGTCACTCAGGCGAATGTTTTTTCCCTGTCGGACCCCGAGCGCCTGGTGATTGATTTGGAGGAGAGCCAGCTAAAAACGGATGCCTCCACATTGCCGCTAGATGGCAGCGCGATTGAGGTTGTGCGGACCGGGCCGCGGGATGGGGGCGGTTTGCGCGTGGTGCTGGAACTCAATCGCTTAGTGGAACCGCGCCACTTTGTGTTGCCGCCTAATGACCAATATGGTCACCGCTTGGTGGTAGACCTTGAGTATCCCGGCGAGAGTGCCGTTGAAAACCCGATTGATCCGATAGAAGCGATGATTCGTGATCAGGAAATGCTGGCGCAGCGAAACGATGTTCAGGCTCAATTGCCGGATAGCCAAGCGTCGCCTGGAACGCAAAGCCCTGAGCCGGCCGAAGTTCAGCCCGCCCAGCCGCACCCCCAACGCGATGTTATTATTGCCGTTGATGCTGGTCACGGTGGTGAAGATCCGGGTGCTATTGGCCCTGGCGGTACGCGAGAAAAAGACGTCGTGCTGGATATCGGGCGTCGGTTGGCTGCCAAAATCAATGCCACGCCGGGCTATAAAGCGGTGCTTATTCGTGATGGTGATTATTACATAGGCTTGCGGCAACGTACCCAGCTTGCCCGTGAGCAAAAGGCCGATTTCTTTGTGTCGGTTCACGCCGATGCATTTAACAGTCCGCGCCCCGAGGGCAGCTCGGTATACGCGCTTTCGCAGCGTGGCGCTACGTCAGAAACAGCCCAGTGGCTTGCCGACAGCGAAAACCGCGCTGACCTGATTGGAGGGGTGGATGGCAACCTTTCGCTGCGTGATAAGGATCAAGTGCTCCGCGGCGTTTTGCTTGATTTAACCATGACCGCCACGCTGAACGATTCGCTGTCTATTGGCGGGCAGGTACTTGAGCAGTTGGGGCGGATTAATCGGTTGCACAAATCCCGCGTTGAGCAGGCCGGCTTTATGGTACTTAAATCGCCTGATATTCCTTCGCTATTGGTTGAGGTTGGCTTTATTTCCAACCCCAGTGAAGAGCGTCGACTGCGTGATCCCGTTCATCAGCAGGGGCTTGCGGATGCGATTTTTTCCGGGTTAAACGCGCATTTTGAACGTAACCCGCCACCGGCGAGCCTGCTTGCCTGGCAGCGCGATAATCATCGCCAGCCTACGGGGAATGAGTACCGTATTCAGTCAGGCGATACGCTCTCTTCGATTGCGCTGCGCCACGGTGTGCCAGTGGGCCAGCTGCGCCAAGCTAATGATTTGAATGGCGACGTTATTCGCGTGGGCCAAGTATTACGTATTCCCAACTCTTGAGGTGTCTGGTGTCCGAGTCGAGTTCTTTGCCATCACGTATTCATGTACTCGACCCCCGCTTGGCCAACCAAATCGCCGCGGGGGAGGTTGTCGAACGTCCATCGTCGGTAACCAAGGAGCTGGTGGAAAATGCCATTGATGCGGGAAGTCAGCGCATTGAGGTTGAGATCGAACAGGGCGGTGCGCGATTAATTAAAGTACGCGATGACGGCATCGGTATTAGTGAGCAGGACTTGCCGCTGGCGCTTGCACGTCATGCCACCAGTAAAATCGGAAGCCTTGAGGACCTGGAGGGCGTCGGTTCTCTGGGGTTTCGTGGCGAGGCGCTGGCCTCAATAAGCTCTGTCTCTCGGTTGGAGCTTGTGTCCAATGCGGAAGAAGACCCGCGAACCGGCTGGCGAGTGGTGGCCGAAGGGCGAGGGATGGAGGCGCGAGTAACGCCTGCACCACACCCGCGAGGCACCAGCGTTGCGGTGCGTGATTTGTTCTTTAATACGCCTGCGCGGCGCAAGTTCTTACGTACTGAAAAGACCGAGTTTGCCCACGTGGAAGAGGCCTTTCGGCGTCAGGCACTGTCGCGTTACGACATCACCTGGGTGCTCCGTCATAACCAGAAGGTAGTCCACCAGCTACCTGCTGGGCATACGGCGGTGGCTCAGGAGCGGCGTATCGCCTCGCTGCTGGGTAAGAATTTTATTGAGCATGCACGCTATATTGAGCGCGAAGCTGGTGGTCTGCGCCTAAGCGGTTGGGTGGGCTTGCCCACACACTCACGCTCTCAGGCCGATCAGCAGTACTTTTTTGTTAACGGGCGTGTGGTGCGTGACCGCCTGGTGGCCCATGCCGTGCGCCAGGCCTACCGGGACGTGCTCTATAACGGCCGCCATCCTGTGTTTGTACTCTACCTGACACTGGACCCTGATGTGGTCGACGTGAATGTTCATCCCACCAAGCATGAAGTGCGCTTTCGTGATGGGCGCATGGTGCATGATTTTCTCTACTCAAGTCTGCACCACTGCCTGGCGACGTCTAAGCCAGCGCAAGAAAGTGATGGCGATGCCAGTGATGCCTCGGAGCATTCAGCAGAAGGCGTGAATGGTGCCACTGCCGAACCTGAGCAGACCGATTCTACCCGGTGGCAGCAGCAAGGCATGGCGCTTTCTCAAGCGCCTGACCGTCACCCGGGGGCTGAAAAAGTACGCCGCTTTATGCAGGGCTATCAGGCCTTGCACCCTAATCATGAGGATACGCTGCTTACGCCGCAGCCGCCGGGTGCATGGGCTGGCGGTCACGAGTCTGTTAGCGAGGTGCGCGAAGCACCTGCGGTAATGCCTGAAAGTGACCCGACCAGTGCGCCGCCGCTAGGCTTTGCCTTGGGGCAACTGCATGGGATTTATATTCTTGCGCAAAATGCCCAAGGGCTCGTGCTGGTGGATATGCACGCCGCCCATGAGCGCATTGTCTACGAGCGGATGAAAAATCAGCTGGCAGCCGCTAGTGGCATTGATACACAGCCGCTGTTGGTGCCCGTGTCGCTTGCTGCCAGCCGCACGGAAGTGGCAACGGCAGAAAGCGAACAGAAAGCCATTTCTCAATTGGGGATTGAGCTGGATGTTGCAGGGCCGGAAACGCTGCTGGTGCGCCAGTTGCCTGCGCTTTTGGCCCAGGCTGACCCCGAAGCACTGGTGCGCGAAATGCTTGAAGAGCTTGCCCGTTTTGGGCGCACCCATCAGGTAGAAACACGTATTCATGAGCTGCTTTCCACTATGGCATGCCACGGTAGCGTGCGTGCGAATCGACGGCTAACTATTGAAGAGATGAATGGACTGCTGCGCGATATGGAACGCACCGAGCGTAGCGATCAGTGTAATCATGGTCGGCCTACCTGGACACAAATGAACCTAAAAGCGCTTGATCGGTTGTTTTTGCGCGGACAGTAGTGGTGCTGCCAGATGTTGCCAAGTGGCGGCTGGCTGAATTAATCCCTGTTATTTTTTGGCGGAGTTTGCCACGGTATGGCTGATACACGCCCTTGGGCGATTTTTTTAATGGGTCCCACAGCGGCCGGAAAAACCGATACGGCAATCGCGCTGCACGAGCGGCTAGGGCATGAGCTAATCAGCGTTGATTCCGCAATGGTCTACCGCGGTATGAATATTGGTAGTGCTAAGCCCAGTGCTGCTGAGCTTGCCCGTGCACCCCATCGGTTAATAGATCTGCGTGATCCGGCAGAGCCCTATTCAGCCGCTGATTTTCGAGAAGATGCGCTTAGTGAGATGCGGCAAATCAGCGCAGCGGGAAAGGTGCCACTGCTCGTGGGCGGCACCATGCTGTACTACAAGCGCCTGGTTGAAGGGGTCGCAAATATGCCTGCGGCGGACCCCGCTATTCGCGAGCAGCTAGCCAAACAGCGTGAAAGTGAAGGCCTGGAATCGCTGCATAAAAAACTGATGGATGTGGATCCTGTGTCGGCGCAGCGCATCCATCCCAATGATCCTCAACGCTTAATGCGCGCACTCGAAGTTTATTACGCCAGTGGGCGCTCAATGAGTGAACTGTGGGGTGAGCAGCAGCCAGCGCCTTTCCCTTGGCGCGTGCTATCCATTGCGTTGGCGCCAGACGACAGGCGTGTTTTACACGCACGTATTGAAAAACGTTTTGCCGCTATGCTTGAGGAGGGCTTGATAGATGAGGTGGCCGCCCTCAAAAAGCGTAGTGACCTACATCTGGAACTGCCCGCCATGAAAAGCGTTGGTTATCGTCAGGTGTGGGAGTATCTGAACGGTGAGTACGACTATGCTGTCTTAAAGGAGCGCGGCGTAATTGCTACTCGCCAGCTCGCCAAGCGTCAGCTAACCTGGTTAAGAAGCTGGTCTAATCTTACCTGGATTGATTCGCAGCAGTTGGACGTGGTGGATAAGACGCTGAAATTCGTGCGTGAAAGCGGTGCTTAGCGTAAGATAGTGGTTTCGTGAGCGTGTGTTTTTGAGTAGCCGAAGGGCGCTTTCAACCACACGGGCCTTTCGGGCAAATAGATTGCGGCGTAGCACCAGTAGGGCACGCCATTTAACAACCAACCCCAACGACAGTTTAGGGAGAGCAACATGTCCAAAGGGCAGTCCCTTCAAGATCCTTACTTGAATATTTTGCGCAAAGAGCGCATTCCGGTCTCCATCTTTTTGGTAAATGGCATTAAGCTTCAAGGCCAGATCGAATCGTTTGACCAGTTTGTTATTCTGCTGCGTAACACCGTTAGTCAGATGGTTTATAAACATGCTATTTCCACGGTGGTGCCTTCGCGTAATGTGCGTTTGCCGGCACAAGACCCGGCCGCGCCTGATGCGGATATTTAACACCGCTGGATGAGCAATAGAGTCCTCGAGGTATTGATTGTTTTTTGAACGCCCAGAAGCCGGTGAAACGGCAGTTCTTGTCCACGTTGATTTTCATGACGAACAAGCACGTGAAGACCCGGGTGAGTTCTTAGAGCTCGTGCGCTCTGCAGGTGCAGAGCCCGCGACGCTGCTCACCGCTAGTCGTCAGCGCCCTGATTCACGAACCTTTGTGGGTTCGGGAAAGCTGGAAGAGTTGCGAGCGATGCTCGCGGCTCATGAGGCGGAGCTGGTGATCTTCAATCATAGTTTAAGTCCTTCCCAGCAGCGCAACCTTGAGAAAGAACTCAAGTGCCGAGTCCTTGACCGTACGGGTCTGATTCTCGATATTTTTGCGCAACGGGCACGAACCCATGAGGGTAAGCTGCAGGTCGAGCTTGCTCAGCTAGAGTATATGTCTACTCGCCTTGTGCGTGGGTGGACGCACCTTGAGCGCCAAAAAGGCGGGATTGGCTTGCGTGGGCCCGGCGAAACGCAGCTGGAAACCGACCGCCGTTTATTAAGAGGGCGTATTAAGTCAATCAATAAGCGGCTGGATAAAGTCCGTAGCCAGCGTGAGCAGAACCGCCGCGCCCGTGCACGTGCGGAAATCCACAGTGTGTCGCTGGTCGGGTATACCAACGCAGGCAAATCGACGCTGTTTAATACGTTAACCAATGCCGATGTGTATGCCGCTGACCAATTGTTTGCAACACTGGACCCGACACTGAGGCGCCTTGAGATCGAAGACGTGGGCCCGGTGGTGATGGCGGATACAGTAGGGTTTATCCGGCATTTGCCCCATAAGCTTGTTGAGGCGTTCCAGGCGACGCTTCAGGAGGCAGCGGAAGCCACTTTGCTTGTGCATGTGATTGATGCAGCCGACCCTGATCGCGAGCTAAACGTTGACCAGGTAGAGCACGTATTGAAAGAGATTGGCGCCGATAGTGTGCCGGTTCTCAAGGTAATGAATAAAATCGACAAGCTTGATAGCGCACCGCGTATTGAGCGTGATGGGCATGGCGTGCCTGAAGTGGTGTGGTTGTCTGCTCAACAAGGCCAAGGTCTTGAGCTACTTCATGAAGCGCTTACTGAGCGCTTGGCTGGCGATGTCATCGGATTTTCGCTGACACTGACGCCAGAACAGGGCAAGCTGCGGGCAGGACTTCATGAGCTAAACGCCGTGCGTCAGGAAGCATTTGATGAGCAGGGGCGCTCTGTATTGGATGTTCGACTACCGCGTCGCGACTTTAACCAATTAATGGCGCAGCTGGGTGAGCGTGCTAACACCTATTTGCCTGTAGCATTACGTGAAGTTGACGAGTGGTAGGTCCTTGCTTTTCTACTCGTGTAAGGGATGGTAATAACAGTTTGATATAGCAATAATTTCAATAAAGCGCATGGAGCTTGCCGAAGGCATGCCATGCGCAGATGAGCACCTTAGTGGAGACGAAGTATGGCCTGGAATGAGCCTGGTGGTGGCAACCAGCACGACCCATGGAGTGGTGGTGGTCGACGGGGTGGCAACGACGGTGATAACCGTGGTGGCAACGACGGCGGTAATCGGGGCGGGAATAATGGGGGTAATAACCAAGGCCCTCCTGACCTTGATGAAGCGCTCAAGAAGTTTCAAGACAAGCTGAACGGCATGCTGGGCGGCGGCAGTAAAAAAGGCAACGGAAACAAGCGGAACAGTGGAAGCGGTGGTGGTAAACCACGTAATACGCTTGCATTGCCGGGCCTTTTAGTTGTGGTTGCGCTAGCGATTTGGGCAGCCTCCGGCTTCTATCTGGTGGATCAGTCTGAGCGTGGCGTTGTTTTACGTTTTGGTGAGTACCAGAGCGTTGTTGGGCCGGGCCTTCACTGGAATCCGCCGTTGATTGACGATGTCCGCATGGTGAATGTCACGCGTGTTCGCTCTGTGTCACAAACCCAGGCGATGCTGACGCGCGATGAAAACATCGTGGAAGTGGAAATATCGGCGCAGTACCAGGTCGCAAATCCGCAAGATTTTGTTCTCAATGTGCGTGATCCTGCACTGTCCATGGAAAATGCGCTTGATTCTGCTTTGCGTCACGTTGTAGGTGGCACAGACATGATCGATATCCTGACCTCAGGGCGTGAAATCCTGGGCAGCTCGGTCGCTAGCCGCTTGCAGTCCTATCTTGATGCGTATGGAGCGGGTATCCGTTTACAAACCATTAACATTGAGTCGACTTCCGCGCCTGCGCCGGTTATCGACGCATTCGATGACGTAATTCGTGCTCGCGAAGACCGCCAGCGTACCATTAACGAAGGCATGGCTTACGCTAACGCCATTATCCCGGCCGCTCAGGGTCAAGCCCAACGCGTGGTTGAGCAAGGCCAAGGGTATCGTGAGTCGGTCGTGGCCGAAGCTCAGGGTCAAGCGAATCGCTTCAATGCCTTGTTAACAGAGTACCAAAATGCGCCAGAGGTAATGCGTGAGCGGATGTACCTGGATACGCTTGAAAGCGTCTACGGCGGTACGCCCAAGGTACTCATGGATGTAAGCGAAAATGCACCGCTAATGTATCTGCCGCTTGATCAAATGCGTGGCAATAGTGGGCGCAGCAATAGCGCATCAAGCGCTAATGACAGTGGCTCAGGCAGTGAGGAGTTGGATCCGCGTGTTGTAGAAAGTTTACGTGGAAGCCAAACGACGAATTCTTCATCTTCAAGTAGTAGCTCTATTCGCAGGGAGGGCCGGTAAATGATTAATAATCGATCCCTGCTGATCGTTGGTGGCTTGGCTGTTGTCGCGTGGTTGGCAAGTAATTCGCTGTATGTTGTTGATGAGACACAGCGTGCCGTAAAACTGCGCTTTGGTGAGGTTATTGAAGAGAATATTCAGCCTGGCCTGCATGTCAAAATACCGGTTGCTCAAACGATCCGTAAGTTTGATACGCGCCTGCTGACGCTGGATACCGATACCAGTCGTTATCTGACGCTTGAGCAAAAAGCAGTTATCGTCGACTCCTACGTTAAATGGCAGGTGGTTAATCCTACCCGCTACTACGAGGCAACGGCAGGCGATGAAATGATGGCGATCCGCCTTATTCAGCCACGTGTTGACGAGAGCTTACGTAACGAGTTTGGCCGTCTTAATCTGCAGGAAATCATTGCCGAGCGCCGTGATGACCTGATGATTGGCCCTACCGAAGAGCTGGATAGCCTGATGCGTGATGAGCTGGGTGTCGCTATCCGCGATATTCGCATCAAGCGTATTGATTTACCTGAAGACGTGTCAGCGGCAGTCTTTGAGCGGATGCGCTCTGAGCGTGAGCGCGAAGCCCGCGAATGGCGTGCCCAGGGACAGGAAGAAGCGGAGCGGATTCGCGCTAATGCTGACCGTCGTCGCCACGTACTTATCGCTCAGGCAAATGAGCGTGCAGAGACGCTGCGCGGTGAAGGTGATGCTCAGGCAGCCAGTATCTTTTCTGAAGCGTATGGCCAGGATCAGGAGTTTTTCTCCTTTTGGCGTAGCTTGAATGCTTACCGCGATAGCTTCTCGGGCGACGGTGATATGCTGGTATTAGACCCCAGCAGCGACTTTTTCCGTTACCTGCGCAGTGCTAATCCTAACGGGCAAGCAGGCGGAGAAGAGTAAGTTGGTATAGGGGTGAATTTTGCCATGAAGCAGAACGCATGGCGGGGTTCATCCCTTGAGCAAACGTGGTAGACTTAATTGAACCGGGCGTCGCCCGGTTTTTTTGTGGCCCTCATTTAACGTTAATGCGTCAAGCGCGTATTCATCGACTCCAGGGCCTTCATCGTCTTGCAGGATTGTTTACATGACCATCGCTGACCGCTGGCTGTTGCCCGACGGCATGGATGAGGTGCTACCGCCTCAGGCAAGCCGCATGGAAGAGCTGCGCCGCGCGCTGCTTGATCTTTATCATTGCTGGGGCTATGACCAGGTCATGCCACCACCGGTGGAGTTTCTAGACTCCTTGTTGACCGGTACCGGTACCGACCTTGATCTGCAAACCTTTAAGCTAACAGACCAATTAACCGGCCGTATGATGGGCGCCTCGGCAGATGTTACGCCGCAGGTGGCGCGTATGGATGCCCACTCGCTCAAACGCCAAGGGCCCGTTCGGCTGTGCTACTGCACGAACGTACTGCGCGCTAAAGCTGATCAGCATCAGGGCGGACGCAGCCCTGTTCAGGTCGGCGTCGAACTGTTTGGCCATGCTGGGTTAGAGGCCGATAGTGAAATCATTCATTTGGCGCTCGCCAGTTTAAAAGCCGCAGGCGCAGGTGAAATACATCTGGCTCTTGGGCACATCGGCATTTACCGTAGTTTGGTAGACGCTGCCGCGCTTAATAATGAGCAGGAGAGCACGCTGTTTGAGGCACTGGCACTCAAGTCGCCGGGACAATTGGCGGAGCAAGTTAACGCAAGCGTCAGCGACCCGGTACTGGCCGATATGTTTATGGCGCTAGGTGAGTTGCACGGCGACGCCAGTATACTTGAGCAAGCACGCGAGCGCTTTGCAGGTGCTCCGGCCTCTGTAACCGCCGCGCTTGATCAGTTAAGTGCGCTGTATCAGGGCGTGTTGGCTCGCTTTGACGTGTCGCTCTATTTTGATCTTGCCGAGCTGCGTGGGTATCAATACCACACAGGCATGATGTTTGCCGCTTATGTGCCAGGTTACGGCCATGCGCTTGCAAAGGGTGGCCGCTATGATGATACGGGGCGCGCCTTTGGGCGTGCACGTCCGGCTACTGGCTTTTCGATGGATTTAAAGCAGTTGGCATCATTGGCCTTGGCATCGCCAGGAAACGGCGCCATTTGGGCGCCTGCCCAAGAGGAAGAGTCTCTCAACGCTGCCATAGTTGCACTGCGAGAGCAGGGAGAACGCGTTATTCAAGCGCTGCCTGGGCAGCGTACTGGGCCGGCGGAGCACAAGTGTGACCGCCGTCTTGAGTTTATCGATGGCTGTTGGCAGACAACGGCCCTGACACAAGAGACGAGTGCATAATGGGTAAGAATGTCGTAGTCCTGGGCACCCAATGGGGTGATGAAGGCAAAGGCAAGATTGTTGACCTGCTCACCGAGTCAGCGGCGGCGGTAGTGCGTTTCCAGGGTGGCCATAATGCGGGCCACACGCTGGTAATCGACGGTGAAAAAACGGTGCTTCATCTCATTCCGTCGGGTGTCCTGCGTCCGGGTAAAACCTGCGTAATCGGCAACGGGGTGGTGCTTTCGCCTGAAGCGCTGATCAAAGAGATCCGCGAGCTTGAAGATAAAGGTGTACCGGTGCGTGAGCGCCTGCGCCTTTCACCTGCCTGCCCGCTGATTTTGCCTTACCACGTGCGCCTTGATCAGGCCCGCGAAAAAGCCCGTGGCGTTGCCAAGATTGGCACAACGGGTCGAGGCATTGGTCCGGCTTACGAAGATAAAGTGGCACGCCGTGGCTTGCGCTTGGGCGATATGCTTCATCGGGAGCGGTTTGCCTCCAAACTGGGCGAAGTGCTGGATTACCACAACTTCGTATTGGTTAACTACCACGGTGAACCCGCCGTCGACTTCCAGGAAGTGCTGGACAGCGCCATGCAAATGGCCGATGAGCTTCGTCCGATGGTATGCGATACCGTGAGCATGGTTCACGACCTGCGCAAGGCGGGTGAGAATATTCTGTTTGAGGGCGCCCAAGGCTCGCTACTGGATATCGACCACGGTACGTACCCGTTTGTTACCAGCTCCAACACCACGGCTGGCGGCACGGCCACGGGTTCTGGTGTCGGCCCGCTTTACCTGGATTATGTGCTGGGTATTACCAAAGCGTATACCACGCGCGTGGGTTCAGGACCGTTCCCCACTGAGCTGTTCGACGACCATGGCCGTCACCTGGCTGAGCGTGGCCACGAATTTGGTGCCACCACGGGTCGTCCACGCCGTTGCGGTTGGTTTGATGCAGTGGCCCTGCGTCATGCGGTACAAATTAACTCAATATCCGGCATCTGCCTGACCAAGCTTGACGTGCTCGATGGTCTGGAAAATATTCGGGTGTGCGTGGGCTATCGCAGTAAAGATGGTGACGTGCTGGACAACCCGGTTGATTCTGAAGGCTACGAAGCCATAGAGCCGCTTTATCAGGATTTACCAGGCTGGAAAGAGTCAACGCTGGGTGCTAAAAACGTCGACGATTTACCGGCTAATGCCCGTGCTTACATCAGTTTCTTGGAAGAGCAGGTAGGCACCAGTATTGATATTATTTCAACGGGCCCAGACCGTGTTGAAACCATCGTACTGCGCAATCCGTTTGACGGCGAATAATCCGCTGTCGTCGAATAACACTCGCTGAGAATATCGTCGGGTGTATGAGAAGGGGTGCCTTGGCGCCCCTTTTTGGTAAATCTTGATTAAAAATCAATGCCGCGACGTGCCTGTAGGCCATTATTAAAGGCGTGGCGAACTTCCTGCATTTCGGTGACGGTATCCGCCATGGCTACCAGTTCTCGATGCGCATTACGCCCCGTAATAATTACTGTCTGCTCGCTGGGGCGATTTTCAAGCGCCGCTTTAACGGTGGCGATATCCAGGTAGCCAAATTTGAGCATGTAGGTAATTTCATCCAGCACGACCAGGTAAGTGTTTGGGTCAGCCAGCATGCGCTCAGCCTCTTTCCAAACGGCCAGGCAGGCTTGAGTGTCGGCCTCACGGTTTTGGGTGTCCCAGGTAAAGCCCGTTGCCATAATTGCGACGTCAAGATTAGGGTCATCTTCCAAACGGTTGCGTTCGCCACACTCCCATAAGCCTTTAATAAACTGAATAACCCCCACGTTATAGCCATAGCCCAACGCACGGGTGACGGTGCCCCAGGCGGCCGTGGTCTTGCCTTTACCATTTCCGGTATTCACCAGCAGCAGTCCGCGCTGTTCTGTAGCGCTGGCTACTTTTTCATCCACGCGGGCTTTGAGTTTTTCCATCGACGCTTTATGGCGTGTATCGCGGTCTTTCACCGTCGCTTTCCTCTTAAAAGGCTGCATGAAGGTCTCTAGCCTACGCCATATAGAGCTTGCAATGCCGTGATGGTGGCTTAAATGTGAATAAAATTTATACAGTTGTTAAGCTTTTCCGTAGGAATCGAGGTTTTTGCGGCTAATCAATAACAGAATTGGCCGATAGGGAGCTTACTGCTCTAAAATAACCCTTCATAACTTGCCAGGAAAAATGCCATGCCCTCTTTTGATATTGTGTCGGAATTTGATCAGCACGAAGCGTCTAACGCCGTTGACCAGGCGAATCGTGAAGTGCAGTCGCGTTTTGATTTTAAAGGCGTTGACGCAAGCTTCGCCCTTGAAGGCGAAAAAGTGCAGTTAGAGGCCCAGGTCGATTTTCAACTTAAGCAGATGCTGGATGTACTGCGCGGTCGGTTAATTGCCAGAGGCATTGATGCGCGCTGCATGGATATTCAAGACCCCGAGCTTTCCGGGGTGAAGGCGCGTCAGGACGTCGTTTTGAAGCAGGGGCTTGATGCGGCAGAAGCCAAGGATGTGGTAAAGCGTATCAAGGCGAGTAAGCTTAAAGTCCAAGCGCAAATTCAGGGTGAAAAAGTTCGCGTGACCGGGAAAAAACGTGACGACTTACAAGGCGTCATGGCGCTTTTACGGGGTGAAGAGGGGCCTGAACTACCTCTGCAGTTTGATAATTTCCGCGATTAAGCCTTATCACGTGTAGGGCGGTGTCTATGCGCAGCCCCGTTTTTGCCACTCTTTTGCCTACTCGCAACCATCGTTTATTACAGGAGCTAACGCACTATGTCTGATCCGCAGCCGGTTTATTTAAGCGACTATCAGCCGCCCGCCTACCAGGTCACCCATACCGAGCTGACGTTTGATCTTGACCCTGCTGCCACCCGTGTAAAAGCACGATTGTTGATTGAACGTAACGAAAACGTAGACGCCCAAACGCCCCTGGTGCTGAATGGCGAGCAGTTGTCGCTGATCTCGTTGGCCATTGATGGCACACCGCTAGCGGAAGCGGATTACCAGTTGGATGAGGGCAGCCTGCGTATTATGCAGGTGCCGGCAGCGTTCAGCCTTGAAAGTGAGGTAGAAATTGCGCCTGGTGCTAACACTGCTCTGGAGGGACTTTATCAGTCGAGTGGTATGTACTGTACTCAGTGTGAAGCGGAAGGTTTTCGGCGCATTACGTTCTACCCCGACCGCCCGGATGTGATGGCCACCTTTACCGTCACGGTCATTGGTGATCAAAACAACGAACCCGTTTTGCTGGCCAACGGCAACCCCGTGGACAGCGGTATATTGGAAAACGGTCGCCATTTCGTGAAATGGGAAGATCCGCATCCTAAACCGTGCTACCTGTTTGCGTTGGTAGCGGGTGATTTACACAAGGTTGAAGACCACTTTTCTACCATGAGCGGCCGTGATGTCACGCTGCAAATTTGGGTAGAAGAGGAAAATCTCGATAAGACCGAACACGCTATGGCTTCGCTCAAGCGTTCCATGGCGTGGGATGAACAGACCTATGGCCGCGAATATGACCTTGATCTGTTTATGATCGTGGCCGTTAACGATTTCAATATGGGAGCGATGGAAAACAAGGGGCTGAATATTTTCAACTCTGCCGCTGTACTGACGCATCCCAATACCGCCACCGATGCCACGTTTCAAAACGTGGAAGGCATTGTGGCCCACGAATATTTTCATAACTGGTCCGGTAATCGAGTGACCTGTCGTGACTGGTTCCAGCTATCGCTGAAAGAAGGCTTTACCGTTTTTAGGGACCAGTGTTTTTCCGCTGATACCAACTCGGCGCCGGTTAAGCGTATTCAAGATGTGTCTTTTTTCCGTACGGCGCAGTTTGCAGAAGATGCAGGCCCCACTGCGCATCCTGTGCGCCCCGACCACTACATTGAAATCACCAATTTCTATACCCTGACTATTTATGAAAAGGGTGCAGAAGTAGTGCGTATGCTGTGTAACCTGGTGGGGTGGGAAAATTTCCGCCAAGGGGCCGATGCCTACTTTGAACGCTTTGATGGTCAGGCGGTCACCATTGAAGACTTTGTTGGCTGTATGGAAGAGGCGTCGGGCCAAACACTTGATCAATTTATGCGCTGGTACGCGCAGGCAGGTACGCCAGAGATTGATGTCCACGGCGAATATGACTATGTACATAGTGAATACAGGCTAACGCTTCGGCAGCGCACTCCTGCCACGCCCGGCCAAACCGAGAAGCAGCCGCTGCATATCCCTGTGCGGATGGGGCTGGTGGGAACCAAGTCTGGTCAGGACTTAACGCTGACCATGGCCGGGGAAGTACTGGGCAAGGATGCGGTGATCCATTTACGCGATAACGAGCAGACCTTTGTCTTTACCGATGTGGCCGAGGCGCCAGTACCGTCACTGCTGCGTGACTTCTCGGCACCAGTGAAGCTACATTTCCCCTATTCACGTGAAGAACTGGCGTTTCTGCTCACCCATGATAGTGATGGTTTTAACCGCTGGGATGCCGGTCAGCGCTTGGCCATGTTGGCGTTGGACGATCTGATCGCGGCGCATCGTAATGGCGTTGAAAAAGTCATGGATGGCCGCGTTACGGAAGCCTTTAGAGCGCTGCTGACAAGCTCCACGTCTGACAAGGCGGTGCTGGCCGAGATGCTAACCCTGCCTTCTGAAGCCTACATTGCCGAGCAGCAGCCGATCGTCGATGTCGATGCGATTCACGCGGCGCGTGAGTTTGTGCGCCAATCATTGGCGTTAGCACTTCGCGATGAATTTATGGCCACGTTTGAAGCCAATCGCTCGGAGGAGGCTTACGCGCCAACGCCTGAGCAAATCGCCCAGCGTAGCCTCAAAAACATAGCGCTTAGCTATTTGATGTCGATTGAGGATGAGCAGGCGATTGCATTTTGTCAGGCTCAGTTTGCCGCTGACCACAATATGACCGATGTACGCCATGCGCTAACGCTGCTTGTGCATAGCGAACGTGATGACGTGTCGTCACCCGCTTTAAAAGCGTTTGGTGAAAAATGGGCGCATGATTCGCTGGTTATGGATCAGTGGTTTACGATTCAGGTGACGCGGCCTCAGCCTGATGTGCTGGAGCGTGTCGAGCTCTTGATGCAGCATCCGGCATTTTCAATCAAGAACCCAAACAAAGTACGTGCGCTAGTGGGTGCTTTTACGCAAAATCGGGTTAATTTCCATCGCCTGGATGGTAAGGGTTACGCGCTGCTTGCCGATGTGGTGATTGAGCTTAATCGACTAAACCCGGAAATTGCCGCGCGATTGGTTACCCCGCTAACACGCTGGCAGCGTTTTGACGAAGCGCGCCAGGCCTTAATGCATGCGCAGTTGGAACGTATCAAAAAAGAGCCGCTATCTTCGAACGTATATGAAGTAGTTGAAAAAGCGCTGGCGTAAGCACTCCCAGCGTTCCAACCATGAAAGGGAAGCCATTGGTGAACGACTCACAACCGCATTTTTTACTGATTATAAATGGTAAATCAGCCGGGAACCCGGCACTGCGTGAAGCCGTTGAAGAGCAGCGTGAGGCAGGGATGCCGATTACCGTGCGCTCAACATGGGAGGGCGGTGACGCCGCTCTCTTTGCCGAGCAGGCATGTGATATGGGCATCACCCATGTCATCGCCTGCGGCGGCGATGGCACTGTTAACGAAGTGGTTAACGGGCTAATGCGTGTCGCTCATGATAAGCGTCCCGCTTTGGGCGTTGTGCCGCTGGGCAGTGCCAACGACTTTGCCACCTCCACGGGGTTACCGTTGGAGCCAAGCCCTGCGCTGGCACAGGCAAGGACACTAAGCGCATACCCCGTTGATGTCGTACGAGTAACGGCTGAGGCTAATAATAAAACCGTCGTTCAGTACTACGTCAACATGACCACGGGCGGATTTGGGGCGGAAATTACCTCTTCAACACCGAAGACGCTGAAACGCTTGTTAGGCGGAGGTGCATACTCCTTAATGGGGGCGCTTAAAGCCTGGCGGCATCGCAGCTATCGTGGCACGCTTCACTGGGGCGATAAAGAGCAGGATGTCTCGCTGCTGTTATTGGCGTTAGGTAATGGCCGGCAATCAGGCGGCGGACAGGTGCTCGCCCCACGTGCCAAGCTTGATGATGGCCGCTTGGATGTTCTTCTGGTGAAGGATTTTAGCTCCGTAACGGAACTGCCGACGCTGATTAGCGAGCTTCAGAGCTTTCCCTCTGATGGGCAGTATGTACGCTATTTCACAGCGACTGAGCTGACTGTCACAACTCAGAAAGATGATCCCGCTTGGCCCTTAACGCTGGACGGCGAAATGTGTCAGTATGATCGTTTTTGCGTTGAAGTGGTGCCGTTGGCGCTGCACGTTTTATTGCCTGAGGGCTGTCCGTTACTGTCAGCAAATGACCGGCACTGATCGTAGGCTGTCTTTAAAAGCGTTATTTAAGAAGGGGAATCTAATGGTAAACCGTTTATGGATACCGGTTATTGCCACCTTGGCACTATTGCTAAGCGCATGTGGCGACTCTCAAGAAGAGACTGATGTGACACCGGATGAGCCTTCGTCGGTTTCTGATGATGACGTTGTACAAGAGGAAGAGGCGTCGGCCGCCGCTGAAAATGCCGCGGATATTCCAAGCCCTGCGGAGATAGAGGATGACGTTGAGGCGCGCCAAGCCGCTGAAGAGCTAGAGCAGGCCGAGGCGCTGCGTGATGATATGCAAGATGATGCAGTCAACGCTGACGAGTCCGAGGCCCAAGAGGTAACAGCAGGCGAAGACACTCTGGCGGCGGACCCTGATGAGATACTGCAAGAGGGTGGTGCATTACCAGGAGAGGCAACGCGCTCCGACGTCGATCAAATGATTGAAGAGACTGAACAGCGCTTTCAGGAAGCCCAGCGGCGCTTAAATGAGCAGTTTGAAGAAGCAGAGCAACAAGCCGAAGAGTACGATGCTATTGAGCAAGAAGCATTGTCCAATGAGTGGGAAACACAGAGCAGCCTACCCGAAAGCTCGCGCTTGGAAGATAACCGGGAAGCTACCGATGTTGATGCATTGATTGAGGATACCGAACGCCGCTTTGAGGAAGCCCAAAAGCGCCTTGAAGAGCAGTTTCAGGAAATCGAGCGTGAACATAATGGCAGTAGTAGCCGTGGGGTTATTCTGAATGAAGACGCAGACAGCGATAATGCTAACGCTACTCATCAATAAGGCGCGTTGAGTAGGCAATAAAAAGGCCCGCCTTGGCGGGCCTCGCTACATTCGGCCATGATTAAGCAAGGCGAATGGTAGAAGCCTGAAGGCCCTTTTTACCCTGCGTTACCTCAAAGCTGACTTTTTGACCATCTTGCAGGGTCTTGAAGCCTTCCGCTTGAATTTCGGAGAAGTGCGCAAACAGGTCGTCACTGCCATCATCGGGTGAGATGAAGCCGTAACCTTTCGTATCGTTGAACCACTTGACGGTGCCAGTTGCCATTAGTCGTTTCCTTAACGTGCTTATAATGATCAAGCGAACCTGCATAGGATTCGCCCGCCAAAATCAATGTAGATGCAAAAAAATGGGTCGTCCAGTAACAATCTAATGTTTCTTAACTTTTGTTGAGCCGCGTATATGTCGTCAATACAGCTTGTGGATTCTCAGTTTGTAGCCTTTTTGGTCGCTATTACACTGTTGTCGATTACGCCTGGCGTGGATACCTTGCTGGTTATCCGTAACACTGCCCGAGGCGGGGCACGGGACGGCATTGCCACCAGCTTAGCGATCTGCTGCGGTCTGTTTGTACACGCGACCATCTCGGCATTAGGCATTTCACTGATTCTGCTCCAGTCGGCCTGGGCATTTCATCTATTAAAGTTAGTCGGGGCGGGGTATCTGGTATGGCTAGGGGCCACCAGTTTGTTAGCCGCAAGGCGTGGCCAGCCATTACCGGTCAAAGGGGTGATCGGTGCTGCTTCTCCTGTTCCGCTTTGGCAGCCCATTAAGGAAGGCTTGCTGTCCAATGTATTGAATCCAAAAACGATTATTTTTTATATGGCTTTTTTGCCTCAGTTTATTGCGCCGGGTGATCCGGCGTTGGTCAAGTCCCTGTGGCTAGCAGGTGTCCACTTTATCATTGCCAATATCTGGCAAATTAGCGTGGTATTCATGGTAGGAGGTGCCAGCAAGTGGCTCGCCAGCGTGCGCTTTGCGCAGGTGTTAAATGCCGCGACTGGCGCGGTGCTGGTCGCGTTTGGGCTCCGTTTGGCGATGGAACAGCGCCCAGTATAGCTGGGCGCTTGGTGAGTAAACTGACCAGGCAGTAAGCGCGATTACCTTTGTACGCTTATTGACGAGCCAGCAAAGCGCGGTCGTAACGTACCTGTTGTTCACTATCACTCAACAGTGAAACACCTTCGCTGTTACCACCGTTGGCCAGGCTTTCAAAAATTACCCGATAGCTAAGCACCGCCTGTACATAATCGCGTGTTTCTTTAAAGGGAATGCTTTCCACAAACAGATCAAATGACTCCATATCGCTTCCCAGCCACTGATCAACACGCCCAGGGCCAGCATTATAGGCCGCAGCGGCGGCAAGTCGGTTACCCTGATAGCGGTTCAGCTTGTCGCGCAGATAAGTGCTGCCCAGGCGAATATTAAGTTCAGGGTCAAGAATGCCGTAAGGCCCTGGGTCACTAATACCCAGTTGGCGGCTTACCAGGCTTGCCGTGCCGGGCATTAGCTGCATCAAACCGCGGGCGCCTGCTGGAGAGAGCGCTACCGGGTTATAAGCACTTTCACGACGGGTAATCGCCATTAGCATATACGGGTCTACACCGGTTTGGTGGCCCCAGTGCATAAAGCTCTCCCGGTAAGCCTCGGGGAAACGCCAATCAAGCGCATCCCACATGCTACCAGCAATCGTGGTCTGTACCAGGCGTGCATGCCACTGTTGATGGGCTGCATAGTCGGCCAAGGCGCGCGCCTGCTGGGGCGTGCCGTTTTTCACCGCATACAGCCATTCGCTATTGGCAAGGCCGTCTTCGCCAATGCGTAGCAGCGCTTCGGTACGCTGGACAACGGGGAGGCGTGCAGTGCGTTCGCGTGAAGCCTCATCAAAATGATTGCGCTCAAGATTGAGTTGGTAAGGCTGGCCAAGTTGTTCAGCGGCCGCAAACCCATAAAAGCTGCGGTCGGTCGCCGCCTGACGGTAGCGAGCGGTGGCCGCCTCCTGGCTGCCCAGCTGTTCATTGGCACGCCCCAGCCAGTACTGCCAGCGGCTGTTTTCTTGTTGGCTGGTGGGCATTTCCGCAATCCAGTGAATTACCTCCTGCCACTGCCGGTCTGCCAATGCACGGCGTACGCGTAGCTCAAGCACGCGCTCGCTATCCAGCGAGGGAAGAGCGTCATCTACCCAGCCTAATGCGCCGGGTACATTGCGTACCAGTGCATAGAAAGCCAACTCTTCTTCAATGGCTTGCTGATCACTGGGTAGAAGGTTCAAATTGGGCGAGATGGTTTGCCAGCTACTCAATGCGGCCGGGGTATCTTTACGGGTGAACCGCTGCATCGCGGCTTTGTAGAAACTGGCGGTTGCCGCACATTCAGGGCCAAGGCAGGCGGGCGCTGAGGTGACCGCGCGGGTATTGGTATTCACTTGGTCGGCGGTTTCAATCGCGGTGTGCCACTGGCCACTGAGCAGCCCGTCTAAATAGGCTGAGAGACGATCTTCACCGGCTTGCCAAGCGAGCATTCTTCGCTCCCAGATAGCCGTTGCATCAATCGTGCCGTTAGCCCGCAGGCGGTCAAACAGGGGGTCACACGCATCGGGCTGAGAGCTGCCTTCAAGCCAAAGTGCAAGGCCTGCCTCTGCGGCCTGCTGGGGCTGTGAATCCAGTATGGCCGTATAGTAATAACACTGGCGAGCGGTGCCTGCAGGTTCGCCATCGGCAACGGCCAGCAAATCGCTATAACGCCCCGCGTGGCCATATTGGGCAATGGCCTGACCGCGTAGCCACTCAGAAAGCGGAGAGTCGTTATGCTGGTCAATAAAGCGTTGTACTTGGGCCGTCGAGACGTTGGGTAGTTGATTGCGTAATCGGTGGTAGTCGACATAGCCGCTCAGCACATGACCTTCAATAGCGCGCTCGTCGATGTGGTTCCACTGTTGTTGACGAGCGGCTTCTAACGCATCGCGCATTGCGGTATCAGAAGCGGCCCATGAGGCAGAGGGTAAGCCCACCAGGATTGCCGCGCATAGGGTGCGAAAAGGGGATCTGAATGACGATGCCTGCATAATTTTCTCTCTTTCTCGCTAACGGATTGGCAACCGCTAATAGTGAACGAAATGGGCAAATAGTGTTCAGACAATCGTGACACTTGGAGGATTCAATTACGATGGCTCGATTATCCACGTTGTGGCTATTTCGTCGACTTAAATCCCGCCTTTGGGCTGTAAAACGTATCGGACGCGCACTGAAACTGTTTGTGCCCATGACGTCTGATGTCCTGAGCGGTCGCTTTCGACCTGTGCCCTGGGCTGCCTTTGGCATGATGGCGTTGGCGCTTGCCTACCTTGCAATGCCGTTCGATTTAATTCCGGACTTTCTCGTTTTCATAGGTCTGGTTGACGATGTCATTATCGTTGGCTGGCTTCTCAACCGTATCGACCAGCGCTTGGCAGATTACCGCGCCTGGAAGTACGGCGATATTGATATCGCTACTTCTCAACACTCACCTTCTTGAAATCGCTCTGCTTATCCCCATATCCAACTCACACATTTTTTCGTTCCTGTCTCATTGGGAGGCAGGAACTCTAAACAAACGTGATTGATGAGGGCTAGGCGAATGTCAACAGCGACCCACGAAGAAACGTTAGGCTTTCAAACAGAAGTTAAGCAGCTTCTCAACCTGATGATTCACTCCCTGTATTCCAACCGGGAGATTTTCCTGCGTGAGCTTATCTCTAACGCCGCGGATGCCTGTGACAAACTGCGCTACGCGGCGCTAGATAACGATGCGCTGTACGAGGGCGACAGCGAGCTTCGGGTAGAAATTGAGCACGATAAAGAAGCCAATACCATTACGTTGCGCGACAACGGTATTGGTATGAACCGCGAAGACGTTATCGCTAATCTGGGCACCATCGCCCGCTCAGGCACCGCTGAGTTTTTAAAGCAGATGTCAGGCGAGCAGCAAAAAGATGCCAAGTTGATCGGCCAGTTCGGTGTAGGTTTCTACTCAGGCTTTATTGTGGCTGATGAAGTGGCAGTGCGTACCCGCAAAGCCGGGACGGCCGCCTCTGAAGGCGTTGAGTGGCGCTCTAAAGGCGAAGGTGAGTTTACCGTCGCTGATATTGAGCGCGAGCTTCACGGCACCGAAATTACGCTTTATCTGAAAGAAGACGCTCAAGAGTTTGCTGACGATTACCGCCTTCAAAACCTGGTGCGCAAGTACTCTGATCATATTGAAGTGCCCGTGCGCATGCCCAAGACCGAAACGGCCAAGGATGATGAAGGCAACGACATCGAAGGCAGCGAAGTCACCACGTGGGAAACCGTTAACGAAGCCACTGCACTCTGGGCGCGCCCCAAGAGCGACGTTTCTGATGACGAGTACAAGGCGTTTTATAAGCACGTTGCCCATGACTTTAGCGACCCGCTTGCCTGGAGCCACAACAAGGTAGAGGGCAAGCTTGAGTACACTAGTTTGCTCTACGTGCCGGGCCGGGCGCCTTTTGATATGTATGAGCGCGATGGCGCTCGCGGCGTTAAGCTTTATGTGCAGCGCGTATTTATCATGGATGACGCTGAACAGTTCCTGCCGCTCTACCTGCGCTTTATCAAAGGCGTGTTGGATACGCGCGATCTGTCGCTCAACGTTTCCCGCGAGCTTTTGCAGCAGGACCCGCAGGTCGACAAGATCAAAGGGGCGCTGACCAAGCGTGCGCTGGATATGCTTAAAAAGCTTTCCAAGGACAGCGAAGAGTACCAAACCTTCTGGAACACCTTCGGCAGCGTGCTGAAGGAAGGCCCAGGCGAAGATTTTGCCAACCGCGAAAAAGTCGCCGGTCTTTTACGCTTTGCGTCAACGCACAGCGACACCGCTACCCAGGATCAATCGCTTGCCGACTACGTCGAGCGCATGAAAGAAGGCCAGCAGAAGATCTACTACGTGGTAGCAGATAGCTTCAATGCGGCGAAAAACAGCCCGCACCTGGAGATATTCCGCAAGAAAGGTATCGAAGTTCTGCTGCTGTCTGACCGTATTGATGAGTGGCTGATGAGCCATCTGACCGAGTTTGACGGTAAATCCTTTGCGGATGTTGCCAAAGGCGAGCTGGACCTTGGTGATGTCGAAGACGAAGCCGAGAAAAAAGCTCAGGAAGAGACCGCCAAGGCGAAAGAAGACTTGCTGAAGCGTGTTAAAGAAGCGCTTAGCGATGGCGTTCAGGACGTCAAGGTTACCCATCGTTTGACTGACTCTCCGGCTTGCGTCGTGCTGCCTGAGCATGAGATGGGCTTTCAAATGCGCCGCATTATGGAAGCCGCCGGGCAAAAAATGCCGGACGTTAAGCCCATTTTAGAGCTCAACCCGGAGCACCCGCTGGTAACACGCCTGGAAGGAGCAGAAGGCGAGATCTTCACACAGCTAGCGCACATCCTGCTTGACCAGGCGATTATCGCCGAAGGTGGTCATCTGGACGACCCAGCCGCTTATGTGAAGCGTCTAAATAGCGTACTGACCGCTTAATCGTCGTTGCTACCTTTCACGGCCCGTTTGGATTCCCAAGCGGGCCGTTTGTTTTGATAAAGTAGCTGTTACTTTTCGCGTGATTTTTTCAGGACATCCTTATGGCTGAGCAGCAAATCAAGGTCGCGGTGCTGGGAGGTGGCAGTTTCGGTACGGCGCTTGCCAGCATCGCGGCGGATAACGGTGCCCATGTGCGTCAATGGATGCGAGACGAAGCGCTGGTCGCACAAATTAATCAAGAGCACCGTAACGGTCGCTACTTGCCGCACTATGCAATGAATCCTGCCGTTCAAGCTTCAACGGACCTGCACACGGTGCTGGACGATGCCGAGCTTGTGCTTATCGCCATTCCCTCAAAGGCGTTTCGAAGTGTGGTTCAGGCCGCGAAACCTTGGCTAAAGGCCAGCCAAATTCTGGTCAGTACCACCAAAGGTATTGAACCGGATAGCTTTCTGCTGATGAGTCAGGTGTTAGCGGATGAAACCGGCTTTTCCCATATTGGCGTCATCGCAGGCCCCAACCTTGCCTCAGAAATAGCCGATAAGCAGCTAACGGCGACAGTGATTGCCAGTGCCGATGCGCTAACGCGCACCCGTGTACAGCAAGCATTGGGCTGTCGCTACTTTCGTGTTTATGCCAGCAATGATCGCCACGGGGTGGAGTTGGGCGGTGCACTTAAGAATATTTATGCCATTGCGGCGGGCATGGCCGCTGCGTTGGGTATGGGGGAAAATACCCGCAGTATGCTAATGACTCGGGCGCTGGCTGAAATGAGCCGCTTTGCCGTGGCCCAGGGGGCCAACCCCATGACATTCCTTGGCCTTGCCGGGGTGGGCGACTTGATTGTGACCTGCTCGTCGAACCTGTCGCGTAATTATCGCGTGGGGTATGCCATGGGCGAGGGGCGCAGCCTTGAAGAGGCTGTTTCTGCGCTTGGCCAAGTGGCTGAAGGCGTCAATACGGTTAAACTGGTGTGTGCCAAGGCGCAGGAAATGGGCGTATATATGCCGCTTGCCGAAGGCCTCTCCCATGTTCTCTTCGGCGGTGTGCCTGCCCAGGAGATGGCGCGTACGCTGATGATGGGCGAGCAGAGCAGTGATGTAGAATTTATTCTGCCTCGTGAGGCAGTTCAGCAGGCCCATTTGGATAATCGAGGCTGGCATGAGTAGCTTATTCATTATGCGCCACGGAGAAGCAGCGCCCGGCTTTCCGGATAGCAAACGGCTGCTCACCCCGCAGGGGGAGCGCGAAGCCGCGATGATGGCGCAATGGCTGGCTGCACGCTTGGCAAAAGGGGAGCTTTTCGTACCGGCTCTTTATGCAAGCCCCTATGCGCGTGCGCAACAAACGGCACGTATGGTCGCTGAGGCATTAGGCTGTTCGCTAAGCACGCTGGACTTTATAACCCCAGAGGATGACCCGGCCAAGGTAAGCGATTGGTTGTTAACACAACCAGACAGCGCGCCTATAATGCTGGTCAGCCATATGCCGCTGGTGGGTAATTTGACGGAACTGCTGGTGGAGGGCAGGCCGGGCCAGGGGCTGGGGTTCGACACCGCGGGCATTGCGGAGTTAGAGGCAGACGTATGGGCAGCAGGCTGCGCTCAGTTAGCGCGTTATATGTCGCCAGGTCAGTTGGTTTGAAAGGACCGTTTTAAGGTAATAAAAAGGTAATAAAAACGGCGGCCCCTGGGCCGCCGTTCGCGTTGCTGTACGAGCCAAACGTTGATGCTTACAGCAGCGCGTCGAGCTTCTCTTTTAACACGCCGTTAACCTGCTGGGGGTTAGCCGTGCCGCGCGAGGCTTTCATTACCTGACCCACAAAGTAGCCAATCATCTTGCCGCGTTTTTCAGGTTCTGCGTCGCGATACTGCGCGACCTGAGCCGGGCTTTCAGAAATCACCTGGTCGATCATGGCTTCAATCGCGCCGGTATCAGTGACCTGTTTAAGCCCTTTGGCTTCGATGATGGCGTCGGCACTTTCGCCCTGGCCATTCCAGAGCGCCTGGAAGACCTGCTTGGCAGCTTTGCCGTTGATCGTATCGTCAATCACTCGGCTAAGTAACTCGCCCAGCTGGCGCGCCGATATCGGGCTACTGTTGATGGCGAGGTTCTCACGGTTAAGCGCCCCGGAAAGCTCGCCCTGTACCCAGTTTGCGGCCTGCTTGGCATCACCGCAACCTTGGTGAACCTCCTCAAAGAACTCGGCCATTTCACGGCTGGCAGACAGCACCGCGGCGTCATAAGCAGAAAGGCCTAGCTCACTCTTGAAGCGTTCACGCTTGTCGGCGGGCAGTTCAGGCAGCTGGCTGCGTAAGTGGTCCAGGTAAGCGTTATCAAGTACGACAGGCAGTAGGTCGGGGCAGGGGAAGTAGCGGTAGTCGTTGGCTTCCTCTTTGGTCCGCATGCTGCGGGTTTCATCGCGCTCAGGATCAAACAGGCGTGTCTCTTGAACAACGGTGCCGCCGTCTTCGATGAGCTCAATCTGGCGCTCTACTTCAAACGCAATCGCCCGCTCGACAAAGCGGAACGAGTTAACGTTTTTGATCTCTGCCCGGGTGCCAAAGGCTTCCTGGCCTTTCGGGCGCACAGACACGTTCACATCGCAGCGCATTGAGCCTTCGGCCATATTGCCGTCGGAAATGCCCAGGTACGTAACGATGGAGTGAATCGCCTTAAGATACGCGGCGGCTTCTTTGGCGCTGCGCATATCCGGCTCGGAAACGATCTCTAGCAGCGGGGTGCCTGCACGGTTTAAATCGATGCCGGTCATGCCTAAAAAGTCTTCGTGTAGCGACTTTCCAGCGTCTTCTTCCAGGTGCGCATGGTGAATGCGAATACGCTTGGTAGTATCGTCATCCAGGGTAATTTCCACGTCCCCAGGACCCACTATGGGCTGATACATCTGGCTGGTTTGATAGCCTTTGGGTAGGTCCGCGTAGAAGTAGTTTTTGCGATCAAATACCGATACTTCAGCAATATCCGCATGGACCGCTAGACCAAACTGAACGGCCATGGCCACGGCCTGCTCGTTGAGCACAGGCAGCGTTCCTGGAAGGCCCAAATCAACTGCGCACGCCTGAGTGTTTGGCTCGGCGCCAAACGCGGTAGAAGCACCAGAGAAAATTTTGGAGCGAGTAGCGAGCTGAACATGGACTTCCAGCCCAATTACGGTTTCCCATTGCATTAGGCGTGCTCCTCGGCAATAGCAGGAAGTTGAAGGTGCCAGTCGGTCGCTTGCTGATACTGGTGCGCCACATTTAAAAGCTGCGCTTCAGCAAAGTGCGTACCCAGAATCTGTAAGCCTACTGGGCGGCCGTCGGCAAAGCCTGCGGGTACGCTGATGCCGGGGATGCCCGCCAGGTTTACGGCAATCGTATAAATGTCCTGCAGATACATCGAGACCGGATCCTTTTTGGCACCCAGGTCAAAGGCCGGAGTCGGCGAGGCCGGCCCCATCAAGACGTCAACATCTTCAAACGCGTCTAAAAAGTCCTGGCGAATCAAGCGGCGAACTTTCTGCGCTTTGGTGTAGTAGGCGTCAAAAAAGCCTTCAGAAAGAGTATGCGTACCAATCAGAATGCGTCGTTTGACCTCTTCACCGAAGCCTTCGGCACGGCTGCGCATGTAAAGATCGACTAAATCGACCGGCTCATTGCAGCGGTATCCAAAGCGCACGCCGTCATAGCGCGACAGGTTGGAGGAAGCTTCCGCAGGGGCGATGACGTAGTAGGCCGGAATCGCATAGTGAGTATGCGGAAGGCTCACTTCGCGTACCGTCGCACCCAGCGACTCATACACGCTTACCGCGTCACGCACGGCTTTTTCGACCTCGGGGTCTAGTCCGTCACCAAAATACTCTTTCGGTAGGCCGATTTTTAGGCCTGAAAGCGGTGCATTGAGGGTTTCGGTATAGTCAGGCACACCGCGGGCGACGCTGGTGGAGTCGCGTACGTCGTGACCCGCAATCACGTTCATCAAATGCGCGCAGTCGGAAGCCGAGCGGGCCATGGGGCCTGCCTGGTCCAGGCTGGATGCGTAGGCAATGATGCCGTAGCGCGAAACGCGCCCGTAAGTGGGCTTCAACCCCGTAATGCCGCAAAAAGCCGCCGGCTGGCGAATAGAGCCGCCGGTATCGGTACCCATGGCCGCAGGCACAAGGCCGGCAGCGACTGCAGCAGCGCTTCCGCCGGAACTGCCGCCGGGAACAGCGGTTGAATCCCAAGGGTTTTTAACCGCACCGTAGTAGCTATTCTCATTGGAGGAGCCCATGGCGAACTCATCCATATTGGTTTTACCCAGGCTGATGGTGCCGGCCGCATTAAGCTTCTCTACGACGGTGGCATCATACGGCGCGATGAAGTTATCCAGCATTTTGGAGCCACAGCTGGTTTTTACATCGCGTGTACAAAAAATATCTTTTAACGCCAAAGGAATGCCGGTAAGCAGCCCGGCATTACCCGCTGCGCGTGCTTTATCGGCCGCTTCGGCCTGATTAAGCGCCTGTTCAGCGGTCACGGTAATAAAGCTGTTGATCTTGCTATCAGCTTTTTCAATTTTTTGTAAATAGTGCGAGGTTAACTCGCGGCTGGAAAACTCACCACTTTTTAAGGCGGCAGCGAGTTGCGTTAACGTTTTATCAAGCATGACCCGAAAGCTCCGTTCGAGAACGTATGAAAAGTGTGGAAACCGTCATTAAAACTGTCGTTAAAACAGCCTTAAAAACACGGCTTTCTTACTCAACGACACGGGGGACCAGATATAGGCCGTTTTCCACTGCCGGAGCACAACGCTGAAAGGTGTCGCGCTGGTTGGTTTCGGTTACTTCGTCCGCACGCAGGCGCTGGGTGGCGTCCAATGGGTGTGAAAGCGGAGAAACTCCCTCTGTATCAATGCTTTGTAATTGGTCGACCATGTCCAAAATGCGGCTTAGATCGTCTACAAAGCCAATAGCCTGGTCATCGCTGACGGCGAGTCGGGCCAGATGTGCAGCCCGGCGCACATGAGATTCTTCAAGCGCCATGATCGAAAATTCCTCGCTAAAACGTGAGATGGAACATATTCCGCGTTATACGGTATACAATCAGTCATCGAAAAAAACGTCTTGTGTAGCAGACGTGGAAAATAGCCGCAAAAGGTAGCACATTTTGACCTCCGCGGGCAGTGTTCAGCGCGACTCGTGCTTGCTGCCAAGGGGTTGCGGTGATACCGTTTGCATCCGCACAGGGTTCCCGGTCTGCACTAGGTAACAACATCCATGTTCAAACGTTTGAGGGGGCTGTTTTCCAGCGATCTGTCGATCGATCTGGGTACGGCCAACACACTGATTTATGTTCGCGGTCGTGGCATCGTGCTCGATGAGCCGTCCGTTGTCGCCATTCGCCAGTCTGGCAGTATGCGTAGCGTGGCATCGGTAGGTGCCGACGCAAAGCGTATGCTGGGGCGTACGCCTGGCAATATTACCGCCATCCGGCCCATGAAAGACGGCGTCATCGCCGACTTTACGGTCACCGAGCAGATGCTTCAGCACTTTATTCGTAAAGTGCACCAAAGCACCTTCCTGACGCCTAGCCCGCGCGTACTGGTATGCGTACCGTGCATGTCAACGCAGGTTGAACGGCGAGCGATCCGTGAATCGGCTGAAGGGGCTGGCGCCCGTGAAGTGTTCCTGATCGAAGAGCCAATGGCTGCTGCGATTGGCGCTGGGCTGCCAGTTGAGGAAGCACAAGGTTCGATGGTGGTAGATATTGGTGGTGGTACCACCGAAATTGCCATTATTTCGCTTAATGGCGTGGTGTATTCAGAATCGATCCGCGTAGGCGGTGACCGTTTTGATGAGGCGATCACCGCGTACGTGCGCCGCCACTATGGCAGCTTGATTGGTGAAGCCACGGCTGAGCGAATCAAGGAAGAGATTGGTTGCGCCTACCCCGGTGGTGAGCTGCGTGAAATCGACGTCCGTGGGCGTAATTTAGCGGAAGGTATACCGCGCAGTTTCACGTTGAACTCGCACGAGATTCTGGAAGCGCTGCAGGAAACGCTTGGCTCGATTGTCGCCGCTGTTAAAAGCGCACTTGAGCAGTCGCCTCCAGAGCTTGCTTCTGATATTGCGGAGCGCGGTTTGGTGTTAACAGGCGGTGGCGCGTTGCTGCGCGACCTCGATCAGCTGATTGCTGAAGAGACGGGATTGCCGGTCATCGTTGCCGAAGACCCACTTACCTGTGTGGCAAGAGGCGGCGGTAAAGCGCTTGAAATGATCGATCAGCACACGTTTGAGCTGCTCTCAAGCGACTAATTTTTAGCGGTTTATCGCGGGGGATTGCCTATTAAACCGCTATTTTCACACGGGTCGCTGCCGGGCTACCGGCTGTTTTTCTGCGTGCTGGCGGCAAGCGCCTTGATGTTTGCCGACCACCGATTTACACGCATGGAAGGCGTGCGCGCCCAAATGACGATGGTTGTTGCGCCTGTTCAATGGATTGTTAGCGTGCCTAGCGATCTATTGAATTGGGGCGCGCTCGCGCTGTCTGATCAGCAGGCATTGGTGGATGAAAACCGCCGACTGCGCGAACAAATTCTGACGCTGTCTCATCGTGGGCAGCGCATGGCCAACCTGACGGCTGAAAATACCGAGCTTCGTCATCTATTAAACGCTGCAGAACGGCGTCAAATTCCTTATATCAGTGCAGAGCTGCTTTCCCTGGATAATGACCCGTTTAGCCATCAAATGGTGGTTGATCGTGGGCATCGTAACGGGGCGTATGTTGGGCAACCTGTGATTGATGCGTCGGGGCTGGTAGGCCAAGTGACAGCCGTTTCAGCGTACTCTAGTCGTGTGCTGTTGCTGGCAGATGCAAGCCATGCACTGCCTGTTCAGATTAACCGTAACGGATTGCGCTTTATTGTCCAGGGGGCTGGTCGCTATGGCAGCGTCAATGTATTACACGTGCCAGACACGGCGGATATTCGGGAAGGCGATTTGCTCACCACCTCAGGGATTGCCGGTCGTTTTCCGCCGGGATACCCCGTTGCGCGCGTTACCAACGTTTATCATGACCCCGGCCAGCCATTTGCGCATGTAACGGCTGAACCTACTGCCCAGTTGCAGCGTGCTCGTCATTTCTTGCTGCTTTTCCCACCGCCGCGCGAAGACATCGAAGATTCAATTTGGGATGACTCCATGGATATCTCAGCCAGCGCGATACATGCAGCCCAGCGCCTTGCGCCAACGGTACCTGCTGATCCTCAGGAGGTTCGCTAATGGCGCGCGCACCTGTTGTACCTTTGGTAGTGGTGTGGTTTAGCTTGATTCTGGCGCTGTGTTTGCAAGTCATGCCACTGGCCGAGGGGTGGCAAGTTTATCGGCCTGAATGGATCGGGCTGATGCTGATTTACTGGTGTATGCGATCACCTGACCGAGTCGGTGTTTTCCATGGCTTTGTACTTGGGCTGCTGCTTGACCTGATAGAGGGAACGGCGCTTGGCCAACATGCGCTGATATTGTCGTTATTAGCGTTTCTATGCGCCCTGGTGTATCCGCGCTTTCGAGCGTATTCACTGGTTCAACAGTCGCTGCTGGTGCTGGTGCTGCTTGGTCTGGTGCAGTTAGTCGAACAGTGGTTACGTACCTTAACCGGGGAGTTCTCAATACACCTCTCTTTCCTGATGTCGGCGTTAATCAGTGCCTTTTTATGGCCATGGTTAGCTACCATGTTTAAGGCACTGGAAAGACGCTTACTGGGGGCTTAGGCATGCAGTCAACGCTGGCTACTACATCATCGCCCATGCTTTGTTTGGCGTCTGCTTCACCCAGGCGGCGAGACCTGCTGGCGTCTATTGGGGTGACGGTGAGTGTTATACCCAGCGATGTAGATGAAACGCCAAAGCCGGGAGAGTCAGCAGCGGCTTATGTACAGCGTCTTGCGGTTGCCAAGGCCTTGGCAACTGCGCCGAAGACGCTGTTACCGGTGCTTGGGTCGGATACCGCCGTAGTGGTAGACGGTACTATTCTGGGCAAGCCGGTTAATGCAGACGATGCCGCCGCTATGCTGAGGCAGTTGTCGAATCGGACACATCAGGTGCTGACGGCGGTGGCTGTTACAGGGCCCAAGGGGGTGCTGTGTTGCTGCGTAACGACGGACGTCAAGATGCGACAGGTCACCGCTCAGGAAATTAGCGATTACTGGTTAACGGGTGAGCCAGCGGACAAGGCGGGCGGATATGCCATACAAGGCTTGGCCGCCATTTTTGTCGAAGAAATCAAGGGTAGCCACTCTGCCGTTGTGGGTTTGCCGCTTTATGAAACGGCGCAGTTGCTTGGCCAGCAGGGAGTGCCTATTTGGATGGGGCATTAATACTCGCACACTTATTCGTCGTCTCATGCCCCCTGTAACGGGTGTGATATACGTGAACCGAGAAGGAATTTTGCATGAGCGGTGAAGTCCTCATCAATTTAACGCCCATGGAAACACGGGTTGCGCTCGTTGAAAATGGCGTTTTGCAAGAGGCGCTTATAGAGCGCTCACGACGACGTGGCATTGTAGGTAATATCTACAAAGGCAAAGTGGTTCGCGTATTGCCTGGCATGCAGGCTGCCTTTGTCGATATTGGCCTTGAGCGCGCGGCGTTTATCCATGCCCATGAAGTTATGCCCTCCGGCACGCCCGTTGATGAGCAGCAAACCATTGGGCAGTTATTGCACGAGGGGCAAGCGCTGGTTGTACAGGTAACCAAGGACCCCATTGGTACGAAAGGGGCGCGTCTTACCACGCACCTCTCTATTCCCTCTCGCTATCTGGTGTATATGCCCGACTCTCCTCATCATGGAGTTTCGCAGCGCATTGAAGATGAGCGTGAACGCGAGCGCCTGAAGGCCCTGCTGGATAGCAGCATTACTGAGCAAACATTGGAAGTGACTGGCGGCTTTATCGTACGCACGGCCGCTGAAGGCGTCGGCGATGAGGAACTGGCGGGCGATATGCACTTTTTGCTGCGTATCTGGCGTAAGGTTGCCGAGCGCAAAATTAGCGCGGCGCCGTCCAACGTCATTTATGACGACTTGCCGCTATTTATGCGTACCTTGCGCGATGTGATGCGTGATGATATCGAGAAAGTGCGTATCGATTCTCGGGAAAATTTTGTCAAACTGGTCGAATTTGCCGAAGAGTTTATGCCCTATGCCGTGGATAGAATTGAGTACTACCCAGGCGAGCGGCCCATTTTTGATCTCTATAGTGTAGAAGATGAGATTCAGAAGGCGCTGGGCCGCAAGGTGCAACTGAAGTCAGGCGGATATCTGGTCATTGACCCGACCGAGGCGATGACGACAATTGATGTCAATACGGGGGGGTACGTTGGGCATCGCAACCTCGAAGAGACCATTTTCAAGACCAACCTTGAGGCCGCAACGGCCATTGCCCGCCAGCTTCGGTTACGCAATCTGGGCGGTATTATCATCATCGATTTTATTGATATGGTGGAGGTAGAGCATCAGCGCCAGGTTATTCGTGTGCTTGAAAAAGCGCTGGAGCGTGATCATGCCAAGACCAAATGCACCGGTGTTACCGAGTTAGGGCTTGTGCAACTGACGCGCAAGCGTACGCGTGAGAGCCTTGAGCAAACGTTGTGCGATGCATGTCCTACCTGTAGCGGACGCGGCACGCTCAGAACCCCCGAAACGGTGTGTTACGAGATCTTCCGCGAGATTCTGCGTGAAGAACGCGCCTATAGCCCTGAAACGTATACCGTGCTCGCTTCCCAGTCCGTCGTTGATAGGCTGCTGGATGAGGAGTCGGCGGCAGTGGCAGACCTGGAAACGTTTATTAATAAAACGATTCGCTTTCAGGTGGAGCAACACTACTCACAAGAGCAGTACGACATTGTGTTGATGTGATGCCATGACGATCCGCTCGCTGACGCGTTGGAGTTTACTTCTACTTGCCTGGGGACTGGGCGGCATTGCGGTAATAGCGCTGCTTTTCCGGCTCATGGTCAGTCAGGCAGATACTTTGACGCCGCATGTTGAAGCTTTTTTGGAAGCTCAGATTGGTGTGCCGGTAACGATTGAGAATCTCTCATTTTCAATGGCGCGTAGTGAGCTGATTGTGGAGCTTGAAGGCTTTGGGGTCGAAACGCCGAGCGGTCAGCCGCTTTTTTCACTGCGCCAAGCCGAGCTGCGCCTGGATATTGGCGCATCGCTACGTAATCTCTTGCCTATCTTTAGCGATATCAGATTACATCAAACCGAATTTCACCTTTATCAAGGAGTGAACGACGTTTGGCAATGGCCCGACCCTGCCAAGCTGCCGTTGCATATAGCGCCAGAGCCGGATGTTGACCTACCAACCATTGATGCCTGGACGGAATGGGTATTGCGCCAGCAAATCTGGATTGATGACACACGTGTTGTGCTACACGGCAAGCAAGAGCAAGTCATTCTCGAAGCTCCTGCGCTGTTGTTAGCCGGCAATCAGCAAGGGGCAAAACTTCAGGGCACGGTCGACGTTCTTTATTCGGAGCGCAGCGAAACGCCACCGATACCCGCCGTACAACTACTAGCGGAAATGCAGCCGGGCCGAGATGGTCTGAACGATTTCTCTGCCACGTTGAAGCTGGAGGCCCAGTTTGATCAGCTGCTGACGCTGGTTGAGCTGTTTCGGCCAGAACATATGCCGAACCTGGAGCAGGCCGGAGGCGATGCACGCGTGTGGGGCCGCTGGTATGAAGGCAGGCTTCAGGAGGTGCGCCTTGCCATCGATATCCCTCAGCTAGTGCTACGCCAGGATATTCAGTTCGCCGTGTTAAGAAACATACAAGCACAGGGTGAGTGGCAGCGCGAAGGAGAGGGCGGTGAAGCATGGTTAAGCGGTAACGCAGAGAGTGTTGATTGGGCTGAACCTGGCGAGGCGATAGAGGGCCCGGCACTTCCGCATCACTGGTACCTGTCTCATCGGCCAGGCCAGTGGGCGCTGCGTACCAGTGCTTTTGAGCTGGCTTCGCTCACTGCTTGGCGAGACTACGTATTGTTACCCGAATCCGTGACGCGTGTACTGGAAACGCTGGCTCCGAGGGGGCGGGTGCAAGGGCTGAGCTTGGGCCAGAAGGAGGGTAGCTGGGAGGTCGATGCGGCGTTAACCAATGTCGAAGTATCGCCTTGGGAAGGCGCGCCAGGTGGCGGCCCCATGGATGCCTGGGTTCAAGCTCGGGACTCCCGTGGCCGGGTGACGTTTAATAGTGCCGGTGACAGTTCGCTCTATTTCCCCGACTTGTTCACCGAACCCATGCAGCTTCAGCAGGCTGAGGGCATCGTAGAGTGGGTCTACGATGGACCTAATACGATGGTCAGCGGCCGTCAAATTAACGTGGATTGGGACGATGCCCAGATAAGCGGTGGGTTTGGGTTAGTGGTTGCAGAGGAGACAGGTCGGTTCGGACTGGATATCGATTTTGCCAATGTCGATGCGCTTGAGCGCCCTCTGGGTCAATGGCTGCCCTTACATGTATTCGATGAGGAACTGCGTGACTGGCTGTTAGATGATATTGGCGGCAAGGTGCCCAATGGTTCGCTCAAACTGAGCCTGCCTATCGAGAGCGACATTAGCGCTGATGATATATCCGCAACGCTGGCACTTAAGATAACCGAAGGGCATTTGCCTATTGCCCCCGGCTGGCCTCGCCTGGAGGATGTTGAAGGGCGTTTAACGTGGCAAAATCAGGTGCTTGAAGCGCGGGTTGAGCATGCCCAGAGTCGCGGTCTAACCGCTTCACAAGGCGAGCTGACCATGCAAGATGAGATACTCAATGTGTCGGGTAACCTGCATGGCGATGGCTCCGCCCTGATCGCATTTTTAACATCGATACCTGATGTCGATATGAATATTCTCAACGACCTTCAGGCTGAAGGCGAGGTAGAGGCTGATTTAGCCATATCACTACCTCTGGAAGCGCCAGATAATTTCCAGCTGGAAGTCAATGCAGTCCCTGCGCTCACCCGTGTCGCTTACGCCCCCGTGGGCGAGGCGCTTCAGGCGGTAAAGGGCCAGTTAACCTGGCAGCAGTACGGTGACAGCATGGCGCTAATAGGCAGTGTCGATGGACAGCTATTGGGCGGCGATATTAGTGCTGACATGCATACCCAGCGAGACGGTATCCGCTTGCGGGGGCAAACGCCGGTGGCGTCACTTTTCTCATTGGTGGATATACCTGCCGAGCAAGGCAAGCAGCTGCTTGATGGAACGATGCAGTGGCAAGGGCGCGTAACGCTTGAGCCAGGCCCTGCGCTATCTCTAGAAAGCCAGCTTGAAGGGGTGCGTCTTGATCTGCCTGAACCTTTTGCCAAGGCTGCAGGCGAGCCTTGGCCCTGGACGCTTAATGCTGATTTCGACAGTGGTCGGGTGGAGGGTCGCTTGGCCGATATCGCGCATTTACGCTTAAAGGATCGGTTAGGTGACGTGTCAGGCAACCTGCATGTGGCGGATGCAGAGGTAAGCGCACCCGAGTGGCCGATGCAGTCAGGCTTTCGCTTACAGGCAAACCTTCCTCGCATTGACCCAATGGCGTGGCAACAAGCCGTCGCTCCACTGTTTCGAGGCGACCAGGGTGTGAGCGGTGATCTAACCGCTCAACTATCCGGTCAGCATCCGCCGTTGGAGTTTTCCCTGGATACCGCTTGCCTTGTCTATCAGCAAGCATGCGTTGGTGGTGCGGCATTAATCGGCAGTGTACAGAATGGCACAGTTACCGCAGCGCTTGAGAGCGACTTGGTGACGGGGCATCTTCGCTATCAGCAAGCAGCTCAGCACCCTCTGGATATCACCATTAGCCAGTTAGCACTGGATAGGCTGACTAATTTGGCAGATACGAGCAGTGAGTCAGAAACGACCTCGCCGGATTCTTGGCTCGGTGAAGTGGAGACGCAGCGCACAGTGCCTGCGGCTATTCCTGAGTGGCTGGCTGAGCTACCCGATGGGCGACTTCGGTTGGCGGAAATGAGCATGGGGGAAAGCCGTTTCGGGCCTTTATCCGCCTATTGGTACACTGAACCAGGCCGGTTTTCGCTAATGCCGGTTGGGTTAACGCTTGGGCAACTTTCTGCTCGTGGTGAACTCTATTGGGAGGGCGATGCCTCGACCAGTCGAACCCAGGCCAATATTTCCATCGAAGGCGGCGATGTAGGTACCGCTCTTGAGCGCATGGATCAACCCGTTGCCTTACGCAGCCGACGTACTACCGCAACCGCCAATCTTGGCTGGGCGGGCGCACCATGGCAGTTCTCGTTAAATCAGGCGCAGGGCGACATAGGCATCGACGTGCAGGATGGGCGCTTTATGCATCTGGACTCTGCACCGGTGCGTCTCGTTGGCCTGCTGAATTTCGATAATATATTGCGTCGATTGCGGTTGGATTTTTCTGACGTCACCGGCACGGGCACCGCTTTTGATCGCGTTGACGGCACGGCAGATGTCGAAAATGGCCAGCTTTCGTTGAGCGAGCCATTGCAAATTAAAGCACCTGCCGCCAACTTAACCCTAACCGGTAATGTTAACTTGCTTCATCGAGAGCTTGATTTGCGCCTTGGCGTTGTGATGCCGGTGACGCAAACACTGCCCATTGCCGCCCTTGCGGTGGGCGCTCCTGTTGTAGGTGGCGCACTATTTATTGCTGATCAGCTTTTTGGCAGCGCTCTGGATCGAGCGACGACCATTCATTATCGCGCGCGAGGCCCCTGGACTTCGCCGCAGGTTACTTTAGAAGGCTCCGAATGACCGCATTTAAGAGCGATATAGACTCCGCCGTTTCCATTCTTCTTACGCCGGGTGGCTTGGACCTTGATGGGCTTGATAAAGGCCTTGAGTACGCCATGGGCGCGGGTGTGGATTACGCCGATCTCTACTTTCAGCGCACCTGGACAGAGGGCTGGGTGTTGGAAGATGGTGAGGTAAAAGAGGCAAGCTACAACATTGATGGCGGTGTGGGCGTCCGCTCCCTGGCCGGAGAAAAAACCGGCTTTGCCTACTCCAATCAGATTAGTGCGGATGCGCTGATCGATACCGGGCGCACGGCCTCAGGCATTGTGCGTAGTGGCAAGCGCTTGCCTGGGCAGGCCGTTAAGCCGGTTTCAGTGGCCCCTTTTTACGCTGGTGTTGATCCTTTAGCGGGGCTGACTGCTGAAGAGAAGGTCGCCATGCTAAAAGAAGCCGATCGCATCGCGCGCGCGGCAGACCCTAGCGTTTCTCAGGTAAGCGCCTCGCTTTCAGGCACTTACGAAGTAGTTCTGGTGCGTGCCAGTGATGGCACTTTGGCCGCGGATATTCGCCCGCTGGTGCGCTTTAACGTTAGCGTAATTGCCGTGAAAAATGGCCGCAGAGAGCGCGGCAGTGCAGGCGGTGGCGGACGCTACTCCATGGCTCGCCTGCGTAATGAAGGTGTTGCCGAGCGATACGCAAAAGAGGCCGTACGCCAAGCGCTCGTCAATCTTGAGGCGGTCGATGCGCCAGCCGGACAAATGCCGGTGGTACTGGCTTCTGGCTGGCCGGGTATTTTGCTGCACGAAGCCGTCGGCCATGGGCTGGAAGGTGATTTCAACCGTAAAGGCAGTTCGGCATTCTCGGGTCGTATGGGGCAACGCGTCGCTGCCAAGGGTGTGACGGTGGTCGATGATGCCACGATTGCTGATGGTCGCGGCTCGTTAAGTGTCGATGACGAGGGCACGCCCGGGCAAAACACGCCGTTGATCGAAGACGGCATTCTTACTGGCTATATGCAGGACAAGCTGAATGCCCGATTAATGAACATGGCGCCAACCGGTAATGCTCGCCGCGAGTCGTTTGCGCATTTACCCATGCCGCGCATGACCAATACGGTCATGCTGGCAGGCCAGGATGCACCCGAGGATATTATCAAAAGCGTCACAAAAGGTATTTATGCCGTTAGCTTCGGTGGCGGCCAAGTGGATATCACCTCGGGCAAATTTGTATTCTCCGCCAGCGAAGCCTACCTGATTGAGGATGGGCGCATTACGGTTCCCGTTAAGGGCGCCACGCTGATTGGTAATGGGCCGGAGGCGATGGGGTGTGTCTCCATGATTGGCCACGATATGGCGCTGGATACAGGAATTGGCGTGTGTGGCAAAGAGGGTCAAGGCGTACCGGTTGGGGTGGGTCAGCCCACACTAAAACTGGATGAGCTAACCGTTGGCGGTACGCAGTCCTCGTAAGTGTTAAAGCGCCAGCGTGTCGCGGAGAAGTTTGAACAGCTTACGCGAGCTGGCGGGTGGTTTGTCCTGATCGCGCTCACGCTGAGCGTTGCGCACTAACTGACGTAGCGCTTGGCGATCCGCGTTGGGATAGTCTGCCATAAACTGGTCAACGGCAGGATCGCCTTCTCCAATAAGCCGGTCCCGCCACTTTTCAAGACGATGAAAGGCATGGTCGCGCTGCTCTTTTTCCTGCTCAATTGAGTCAAAGACACCTTGAATCGCGGTCAGGTCCTCTTTGCGAACCAGCTTGCCGACATACTGCATATGACGGCGGCGCCCTTCGTGGGAGCGAATACGAGAGGTCTCTTCGATAGCGCGCAGCATGTCGTCGGAGAGAGGAAAGCGGGCACGCTCAGCAGGTTTCATGGCGATTAAGGTTTCGCCGAGCGCTTGGAGTGCATGCATTTCGCGTTTGAGCTGCGACTTGCTGGGGCGCTCTTCGGGTTCTTGAGTATCAAGGGGCTCGGGGCGTTTCTTCGGCATAGTAAGGCTCACAGACAAGATTCGTTGGCAGCATTATATCAGGCTGCGACAAGAACATTGATTCGGCGATGAGATTCGTACGAAAAAGGAGGCTATATGGCACAGGCATTTGATGCATCCTCGCAGCAGGCACTGTTAACCGCGCGTGCAGAAGAGGCGTTGACCTTGGCCAAGCGCCTGGGAGCCGATGCGGCGGAAGTGGGCGCAAGCGTTGATCAGGGCGTGGGCGTTAGCGTGCGCTTGGGCGATGTGGAGACGGTTGAGCTTTCACGAGACCAGGGCATTGCCGTCACGCTTTACGTCGGCAAGCGCAAAGGAAGTGCATCGTCGAGTGACGCCAGCAGTGCCTCGATTCAAGCAACGGTTGAGAAAGCATTAGCCATTGCGCGTTATACCGGTGAAGACCCGGTGGCTGGCTTGGCGGATGCCGATCAGATGGCGACCGAATTGCCGGACCTTAAGGTTCATTACCCGTGGGCGCTGACAACTGAGCAAGCAATCGACCTTGCGCTTGCCTGCGAGCAGGCGGGTCGTGACGTTGAGGGTATTAGTCAGTCAGAAGGCGCGTCGCTTTCAAGCGGTGAGGGCGTACGGGTTTATGCTAACAGCCATGGTTTTTTAGGTACCCAAAAAGGCAGTAGTCACTCCCTTTCATGCATGCTCATTGCTCAGGATGAGGGCGGTATGCAGCGGGACTATGACTATACCTCTGCGCGTAATCCACAGCATTTGCGCGACCCGAGTGAAGTAGGGCGCGAGGCCGCGGCCCGTACGCTGCGCCGGTTAGGTGCCAAGCGGCCGCCAACCGGCACCTTTCCCATTCTGTTTGATCCTTCGCTGTCTAGTGGTCTGGTTGGGCATTTATTGGGCGCGTTGGCGGGTGGTGCGCTGTATCGCCAATCCTCTTTCTTGTGTGACCGTTTGGGCACGCCGTTATTTCCTGAGTGGTTTAGTCTGGAAGAGCGCCCTATGGAAATAGGAGCGACCGCCAGTACGCCGTTTGATGGAGAAGGTGTACAGACACGTAATAACCGCTTTATCGAACAGGGGCGTATCGCAAGCTATATGCTTTCGTCCTACAGTGCCCGTCGCTTGGGCATGCAAACCACGGGGAATGCTGGCGGTGCCCGCAACGTGCGTTTAGACGCACCCTTGCAGACGCGTGATGCGCTGCTTAAAACGATGGGTCGAGGCATTTGGGTTACCGAACTAATGGGCCAAGGCGTGAACGGCGTAACCGGGGATTACTCGCGTGGTGCGGCGGGCTTCTGGGTCGAGAATGGAGAAATCCAGTATCCGGTTGAAGAATTTACCATCGCTGGAAACCTTGAGCGTATGTTCTCAGGCCTTGTCGGTATCGGAAGTGATATCGATACGCGCGGCAGCATTCATACGGGCAGCTGGTTAGTGGATGCGATGACCGTCGCCGGTAGCTAAAAAAGCCGCACTACTGATCTTCGTCAAAGCGGGCGTCGAACAGCGCTTGGATTGCATCAAGCGCTTGTTCGGCATCCTCGCCTTCCGCACAAATCCGCAGTTGGGTGCCGCAGGGTGCGGCCAGCATCAATAGCGACATGATGTTGGCTGCATCAGCCATTTGCTGCTGTTTATACACCTGTATGCTGGCGGAGTAGTGCTGGCTGCACTTCACCAGTTTTGTGGCGGCGCGGGCATGTAGGCCGCGCTGATTGGTAAGCGTTAAGGTTCTTTCTGGCACCCTGGTTCCTTTTTTCCGAGTGGTGTCATTAGGCATAAGCGTTTACGTAGGGCTGGGCGTCTACTCGGAAAATGGAGGAGCCGTCGGTGGCTCTGCCCGGGTTCCTCGTAGCGTGTATTGCAGCTCCAGTTCTCGGTGACGCAACTGGACTTCGCCGATGAGCGGTGCCAGCTTTTGCGCCAGCTGTTCGGCAATATACACAGAACGGTGCTGCCCGCCGGTACAGCCAATAGCCACCGTCATATAGCTGCGCTGACTATTTTGGTAAGCAGGCAGCCAGCGCTCAAGCATTGCCTGAATATCATGGCTCATCTCTTCGACAATCGGGTAGCCGCGCAGAAACGCAATAATCGTGGCATCACGTCCTGTGTACTGGCGTAGCGTTGGGTCCCAATAAGGGTTGGGCAGGCAGCGTACATCAAAGACTAAATCTGCATCCATGGGTACGCCATGCTTGTAGCCGAACGACTCAAAGGTGAGTGTTAGCTGGTCTTTGCGCTGGTGGGCTACCTGGTCTGAAATGCGCCGACGCAGGTCGTGGACCGATAAGCGTGATGTATCAATCCGCAGGTCGGCCAAATCACGTATTTCGTTGAGCGTCTCTTCCTCTTTCTCTATCGCCTCTTCAAGCGTCATATCACTGTTGCGCGTTAACGGATGGCGTCGCCGTGTCGCAGAATAGCGTTCCAGTAAAATACGTGAATCGGTGGTTAGATAGATAACCTGACAATCTATAGGCCGCGCGCGCAGCTCTTCAAGCAGTGCGGGAAGGCGCTCAAGCGCCGCTGGCAGGTTGCGGGCATCGATACTGACCGCTAGATGTGTACGTTCACCCTCGTCACGGAGTTCGTCAATCAAAGAACCAAGCAACATGGCGGGGAGATTGTCAATGGCGTAATAGCCAATATCTTCCAGCGCTTGTAATGCGATTGATTTGCCAGAGCCAGAGCGGCCGCTAATAATCACCAGTTGCATAGTGGCTCTCTCTGATTGAACGTATAAAAGGGATAACGCATGAAAATGTGTTAGTCGTTATGGGCGATTATGGAGCGGCCTGTTCGCGAATCTTGCCCATTAGCAGGTCAAGCAAATCGTGCTGGCTGCTGGTTTTGCGTAATGCCTGGCGTGTGCTCGCATCATTCATAATGGTGGCCACTTGGCCCAAAAGCGACAAATGTGTGTCGTCAGCCTCTTCGGGAACCAGCAGCACAAAGACGAGGTCGACCGGGTCGCCATCAATAGCATCAAAATCAATAGGTTCTGATAATTTTAAAAAACCCGCAATAGGCGTAACGCAATGTGGGCTGCGCGCATGGGGGATGGCGACGCCGTTACCGATCCCCGTGCTGCCAAGACGTTCCCGGCCGATCAGTCGGCTGAAAACTTCCTGGCTATCCAGACTGGGTGTATTTTGAGCGATAAAGGTGCTGAAAAACTCCAGCACCCGCTTTTTGCTGCCCCCGGGCACGTCGTAAAGTACGCGCTCCGGGGGGAGGATGGTTTCCAACGTCATTGAATTAACGCACGCCAGCGCCTTGGGCGCGAGCTTGTGCTTTTTCCTTGTGCTTAACGAGTTGACGATCAATTTTGTCTGCTAAGGCGTCAATAGCGGCATACATATCGACATCTTCGGCGTCGGCATGTAAGTCGGCGCCTGCTGCATGAAGGGTGCACGCGGCATGTTGGCGCTCCTTCTCAATAGATAAGGTGACTTGTACCGTGGTGATGTGGTCGTAATGACGTTCGATGCGTTCAAGTTTTTCATTAACGTAGTCACGCAAGGCGTCAGTCAGTTCTACATGATGACCCGTGATATTTACTTGCATTGACGTGCTCCTTATCCATCGGACTGAATTTCGATTGTAACCCTTTTTACGGTGTTGCAAAGCCCCTGTCGCGAGTTTTGCCATTTCTCTTGTAACGACTAACGCAAACGACGACGTTCACTTGATGAGGGAATGCCCAGCGACTCACGATATTTCGCCACCGTACGGCGTGCCACTGTGATGCCGCCATCTCCCAGTAATGTCACCAAACGACTGTCCGAAAGAGGTTTGCCGGGAGGCTCATCTTGAATCAACTTTTTAAGCCGGGCGCGAATTGCGGTGCTTGAATGGCTGTCTGCGCCATCCTGCCCGCTAATTTGGCTTGAGAAAAAGTACTTGAGTTCGAATACGCCCCGTGGGGTATGGATATATTTTTGTGTGGTGACTCGAGAAATGGTTGATTCGTGCATCTCAACCGCCTCGGCAATATCGGCAAGAATCAACGGCTTCATCGCTTCTTCACCGTGCTCTAAAAAACCGATTTGGCGAGTGATAATCTCGCGTCCTACGCGTAGAAGCGTGTCGTTGCGGCTGGACAGGCTTTTGATTAGCCAGCGCGCTTCTTGCAAGTGCTCTTTTAAAAACTGGTTATCCTGACTCTTGTCTGCACGCTTGATTAAGCTGGCATAGTCGGGCTGGATACGCAGCCGGGGCAGGGCTTCAGGGTTAAGCTCCAGGTGCCAGCCTTCATGATCATGACGTACAACCAGGTCGGGCGTGATGTAGCTATCGTCGGTGACGCCATAAGCGCTGCCTGGGCGTGGGTCCAGGCTTCGGATCAGACCGATCACATCGTCTAGCTGCTCATCGTCCAGGCTTAGGCGGCGCTTTAATAGGCGCATGTCATTTTTGCCCAGCGCTTCAAGAAACTGACGAACCAATCGGCGCGCGGGAACCAGTAGGGGCGTGTCGTCGGGGAGCGTTGCTAGCTGAAGCATCAAACATTCGCGCAAGTCACGGGCGAAGACGCCCGTTGGCTCGAACTGCTGTAAGCGCATCAGAATGGTCTCCAACTCTCGCTGGCTGAGACCTTCGATGCTTTGAGCACGTAACCCATCGCGGATATCGTTGAGCGGCTGCGTCAGGTAGCCATTGGCATCCAGTGCATCAATCAGGCTTTCGGCGATTAGCTGCTCACGAGCCGTAAAATCGGTCATCGCCAGCTGCCAAAGGAGATGTCCATGCAGGCTTTGTCCCGCGGCCTGGCGTTCAAAATCGGGGCCTTCGCTGCTGCCAGAGCTACCCATGTCCTGGTAAGTGTCAGACCAGTCGCTATCGACAGACAGTTCCTCGGGAATGCTTTCTGACCACTCCTCGTCGGGTGTTTCGACGGTCGCCTGCTCGCCGAACTCGTCTTCCTGCTCCAGCATTGGGTTGGCATCCAGTGCCTGCTGAATTTCCTGACGTAGATCCAATGTCGATAGCTGTAGCAGTGCAATCGCTTGCTGCAGCTGAGGTGTCATGGTCAGCTGCGTACCGATACGCAATTGGAGAGAAGCTTTCATGACCATCTGAGAACCACTCGTTAATCGGAAAGCTTCACCCTAGTGCGAGTCATGTTGTTGTGCAAGTGCAATAAGCATGCCACTGATAAATTTTTTACTGCAGATCACTGTTTAGCGGTGAAATTAAATTCATAAGCGAAAATCAGCACCCAGGTAAACTTCCCTCACTTTTTGGTTATCAAGGATAGTCTGAGGGCTACCGCCAGCAATGATGTGGCCGTCACCGACAATATAGGCGATATCGCAAATATCCAGTGTTTCTCGGACGTTATGATCAGTAATTAGCACGCCAATGTGGCGCTGTTTTAAGGCGCGAATAATGCTCTTGATTTCGCCAACCGAGATGGGATCGACACCTGCAAATGGCTCGTCCAGCAAGATAAACGCGGGCTCTGTGGCCAAGGAACGGGCAATTTCGACGCGTCGCCGCTCGCCGCCGGAAAGGCTCATGCCCAGGTTGTCACGGATGTGGGTAATATGAAAGTCGTCAAGCAGGGCCTCAAGCCGCTGCTCTCGTCCTGCCCTGTCCAGATCTTTGCGGGTTTCCAGAATCGCCATAATATTATCCGCAACCGATAGCTTGCGAAAAATAGACGCTTCCTGGGGTAGATAGCCAATGCCGGCCATCGCGCGTTCGTGCATGGGAACGCGGGTTAAGTCTTGCTCGTCGATACGCACCGTACCCGCATCAGACTTCACCAGGCCCACAATCATATAAAACGATGTGGTTTTACCCGCGCCGTTAGGGCCGAGCAGGCCTACCACGCTGCCTTGAGCAATCTCCAGGCTAATGTCTTTAACCACGCGGCGGCGCTTATAGCTTTTTGCCAAGTGATTGGCGTAAAGAGTTTTTATGGGCGGTGCTTCCGCAATAGACATGGTTGACTCCTATTGCGCTGGCTGAAGCGTCATACGAATACGCTGCGGCTCGCTACCGTTTACATCGGAGCGTGCCTGCACCACTTCGCGGTCAATGAAGTACTCCAGGCGGCCACCGGTAAACTGATCACCCGCTTGGGTCAGTTCGGCCTGGTCAATAAGCTCTACACGCCGCTCTGCTACGTGATAAACCACGCGGCGTGCCCATCCTTCCATCGGCGCGTCCTGATCATCGAGTTGATTGCGTAGATAGGCGCGCTCTCCGGTGGCAATAGCGCGAGAAAGCTCACCCGCGTCGTTACGGATAATTTCAACGCGATCACCACGTAGCTGCATACTGCCTTGGCGAATATTGACATCGCCTGAATAAACGGCAGTGCCTGCACGCTGATCAAGGTCTAGCTGGTCGGCTTCTACTTCAATGGGGGCTTGGCTTGTCTGGGCCGCTGCCGATAGCGGCACCGCAAGGGCGAAAAGCGCGGTGCGAATAAAAGCGTTCATAGCGACTCCTAAGGATTTTGTGTTGCGGGGGGGTGATGGCCGCGGACGTTATCGGTTAGTCGGACTTGGCTATCATCAAGCCAAACATCCATACGTGATGCGCTCATTCGTTGAGGTGGCTGCTGAAACACGGCGGGCGCCTCGCTCCAGACATGACGCGCTACCCCATCATAATGTAATAACTCAGTATCAAGCTGCCAGCCTTCTGTAGGCGCCAGGAGCTGTGCATCACCAGACAGTGTTAGTGCTTGGGTGGCCGTGTTCAGAACGCCTTCGTTGGCGTGAGCGAGCCACTCTCGGTTATCACTATCAAACAGTGTCGCTTCGGGTTGAGTGACTTCGGCCTGGGTGCTTTGTGGTATGTAAACCAATAAAGGCGCGGACAGCGACTGCTGGATATGCCCTGTTTCACCAAACAGCGTGATCTCGGCATTTTCCAGCACGTGGCCAGGCTCTTCAGCCTGCGCTTCTTCGTCAACGGGCCGGTCTTCCGGGCCGCGTGGGTCCAGCCATACCAGCAGCCCCCCTAAAGCGACCACCAGGGCCGCTAACCCGACGCGTTTCTTGGTTCTTTGAAACATTACACGCGACCATTCAAATACGACTCAAGAACAGTACTCCAGTGGCCCTGCGCTTCAAGTAATGTATCGCAAATTTCACGTACGGCGCCGTGACCACCCAAGCGGTCGGTAATCCAGTCAGCGTGGGTATGCATGTAATCGGGTGCGTTGGGGACCGTAATGCCAACGCCTGCGCGTTTGATAGGCGCAAGATCAGGCAGGTCATCGCCGCAGTAAGCCACCTGGCTTAGGTTCAGATTGAGGCGCTCGCACAGCGCTTTCAAAGTAGTGAGCTTATCTTCGCAGCCCTGGTGGACAAGGTTAATTCCCAGCGCCGCAGCACGCTGGCTCACCATGGGGGAGTCGCGTCCTGTAATTAACGCCACATGAATGCCCACACGTTTAAGCAACTTTAAGCCATGGCCGTCTTGTGTATGGAAGGCTTTGATCTCGATACCGTCGGCCTGAAAGTATAACCGTCCATCGGTGAGCACACCGTCAACATCGAGGGCAAGTAGTCGCACATGGCGAAGCTGGTCAAGTAGCGCAGTGGGGAGGGCCATAGGGACTCCTTGTCAGTAAACTGTTGGGTAAAGTGGTTAGATAACGCCGCTGGCAAGCAAGTCGTGCATATGGAGCGCCCCGATGGGGCGCTGTTCGTCATCGACGACCGCTAGCGCAGTAATACGGCTATCTTCCATGATGCGCACCGCTTCGGCGGCCAGTAGGTCGGGGCCAATACGTTTGCCGGGTCGGGTCATTACATCGTCCACGGTTACTTTACGCAGATCATGAAACTGGTCGAGGGTGCGGCGTAAGTCGCCATCGGTATAAACACCTGCAAGTCGCCCTTCGCTGTCGACAACACAGGTAAATCCCAACCCTTGGCGGGTAATCTCCAAGAGCGCATCACGCAACGGGCTGCCTAGTGCTATCTGCGGCAAGCGTGTGCCGCTATGCATAAGGTCTTTAACGCGCAATAGCAGTCGTTTTCCCAGGCTGCCACCGGGATGCGATAAGGCAAAATCATCAGCGGTAAATCCGCGTGTTTCAAGTAGCGCAACGGCAAGCGCGTCGCCCAGGGCAAGGGCGGCCGTCGTGGAGCTTGTGGGGGCCAAGTCCAGAGGGCACGCTTCGCGTTCAACACCGCTGTTCAGGTGAGCATCCGCATGTTTGGCAAGTGTTGAGCCAGGGCGGCCTGTCATGCTAATTAACGGTGTGCCTAGCCGTTTTAACAGAGGCAGTAGCGCCGTCACTTCGGCGGTTTCTCCGGAGTTTGATAGTGCCAGGACCACGTCGTTGCGCGTAATCATCCCCAGATCGCCGTGGCTAGCTTCACCTGGGTGAACAAAAAAAGCAGGTGTGCCGGTGCTGGCAAGCGTGGCGGCCAGCTTTCCTGCTATATGGCCAGACTTGCCCATTCCCGTCACGACGACCCGGCCCTGACACGCCAGCATCAATTCACATGCACGGTCGAAGCTTTCATCAAGCTTGCCTTGAAGACCGCCAATGGCGGCTTGTTCTATTTGCAGCGTGCGTAGGGCGCTTTCACGCAACGGGCTAACAGTGGGTGAGGGCTGGGGCATGAACATCTCGTTTTAATAGAAATACAGTGCAAACGTAGTGCGATTAACTGACAAGAATACCATTTTGTGGGCATCTATAAGCATAGCGCTTTAACGGGTTTTTAGGGTGGGTTGGAACGCACGTCTTGCCATAAGTGCCATTGAAGCCAAGCTTGATGTTCGAGAATATTTAGAAAACGCTGTTTTTAAACGGTAGAATATCCAACCGATAAACGCACCCGCTACTATTAAGTAACAATGGGAGTCAACCAACCCATGACAGACGTTCCCTTCATCGAAATTGAAGACGTGCATTTTTCACGTGGGAGCCATGAGATCTTTCGTGGAATTAGCATGATTATTCCTCAGGGTAACGTCACCGCCATTATGGGGCCTAGCGGTACCGGCAAGACAACCTTGCTAAAACTCATTGGTGGTCAGCTAACGCCGGATCGTGGACGTATTATCGTCGATGGCCAGGACGTTCATCGGCTGTCGCGAAAAGCGCTGTTTGCATTGCGTAAACGTATGGGCATGCTGTTTCAAAGCGGCGCTCTGTTTTCTGACCTGGATGTGTTCGAGAACGTCGCGTTTCCCTTGCGCGTCCATACCGACCTGCCCGATGCCATGATTCGAGATCTGGTATTGCTAAAGCTTCAAGCGGTGGGGCTGCGCGGGGCTCGCCATCTAACGCCTGCAGAGCTTTCGGGCGGTATGGCCAGGCGCGTGGCGCTGGCTCGGGCAATAGCGTTAGACCCGGAGCTCATTTTGTATGATGAGCCTTTTGTCGGGCAGGATCCTATTTCCATGGGCGTGCTGGTGCAGTTGATTAAACGGCTTAACCAGGCACTAGCGCTTACCTCGGTGGTGGTTTCTCACGATATTAAAGAGACACTAAGCATCGCCGATTATCTCTATCTTCTCGCTGATGGTCAGGTCGTCGCTGAGGGAACGCCACAAACACTAAATGCCAACCAGGACCCACGCGTTAGCCAGTTCGTTCATGGCGAGCCAGATGGCCCTGTGCCATTTCACTATCCCGCCGAGACGCTGTATAGCGATATTCTTGGCCCCGTTACCGCGACAAGGGCAGGGTAATGCAGTCGAAATTTGAACAAGGCATCGGCTATATCGCCCGTTTGGGGCGTAAAGGGTGCGATGTAATGGAAGCGCTGGGCCGTGCCGGGCTATTTCTTGGCCAGTCAGCGGTCGGCGTGCCGTCTCGTGAAGGGTGGAGCCTCTGGCTGCGTCAAATGCATTTTGTGGGCGTGCTCTCGCTGGCGATTGTGATCGTATCGGGAGTTTTTATTGGCATGGTGCTGGCGCTGCAGGGCTACACTATTTTGGTCGATTTTGGCGCGGAGCAGGCGTTAGGGCAAATGGTTGCGCTTTCCTTGCTGCGGGAATTGGCACCGGTTGTCGCTGCGCTGCTATTCGCCGGGCGGGCAGGGTCAGCACTTACCGCTGAGATTGGCTTAATGAAAGCCACCGAGCAGCTAACCAGTATGGAAATGATTGGCGTAGACCCACTGCGTAGAATTATTGCGCCCAGGCTCTGGGCTGGGTTCGTTTCGCTGCCCATTCTAACGGTTGGCTTTAGCGTCGTGGGTATTTGGGGTGGCTACCTGGTCGGTGTGGAGTGGCTTGGCGTTTTTGAAGGCTCTTACTGGAGCAACATGCAGGCCAGCGTATCGTTTATCGGCGATGTAGGTAACGGCATCATCAAGAGTCTTGTCTTTGCCGTCGTTGTTACCTGGATCGCGGTGTTTCAAGGTTATGACTTAATGCCGACGTCTGAAGGGATTTCGCGGGCCACAACGCGCACCGTCGTTTATTCATCGCTTGCAGTATTGGGGCTTGATTTTGTATTAACCGCCGTAATGTTCGGCGGCCTTTAATAGGTGGAGTGGTTTCATGAAACGCAGTAAAACAATGGAATTTGGCGTGGGTCTATTTATGCTGGCGGGGATTGTTGGGCTGATTTTTCTGGGCCTGCGCGTCAGTGGTTTAAGCCTTGCTAGCTCTTCTGAAACGTTTCACCTTGACGCCAATTTCTCCAATATTGGCGGATTAAAGCCGCGCTCTAGAGTCACCATGGCGGGCGTGACCGTTGGGCGCGTGGAGTCGATTAATTTAGATACCGATTGGTTTGACGCTCGGGTCACGCTACGCCTGGATAATGACTTGGAAGGGCAGCTCTCCGAAGACACAACAGCCGCCATTTTAACCTCTGGCCTGTTGGGCGAGCAGTATATTGGCTTAAGCGTGGGTGGCGCCCCTGAAGTGCTTGAAGATGGCGATACCATTCGTGACACCCAGTCTGCGCTGGTGCTTGAAGAACTAATCCAGCAATTTGTATCCAATATGGCGAGTAATTAAACATTCTATTAGTAGAGGTGAATGTAATGCGAAACACGACACTGACGCCGGTGCGCTGGCTTTTTGCGTTCATGATGTTGGTACTGGTCTTACCGCTTCAGGCGCATGCGCAAACCCAGTCGCCTGAAGCGATGGTTCGGGAAAACGTCAATGCTCTGATGGGAGAGATCGAGGGCAAGAGGGAGTATTACGCCAATCATATGGGTGAGCTTGAAGCGTTGGTCGACACCAGCCTTGAAGGCGTGGCGGACTTTCGCTATATCGGTGCCAGCGTCATGGGAAGCTACTTTCGTAACGCGACCCCGGAGCAGCGCAGTCGCTTTGCAAACGTGTTTCGCCAGACCTTGATTGATACGTATGCACGTGGCTTGGTAACGTTCGATTATCGTGAGCTGCGGGTGTTGAGCAATCAGCGTGGTCAGCGTTACGAAGACCAGGCCAGTGTCGATATGGAAGTGGTAGCCAATAACGGTCAAGTGTATCCAGTGAGCTACAGCTTGCGCCTATCCGATAACGAATGGCGCGTAGTGAACGTGATTGTTAACGGTATTAACCTGGGCCTGACGTTCCGCAATCAGTTTGACCAAGCAATGCGTGAAAACAATCGTGACTATGATGCGGTTATTCGTGGCTGGGCACCTGAAATTGGTGTCGACGAGCTGGAGCAGGGGGGCGATGCGTGACACGTTTACTGTCACTGCCCCAGCTAAGCCTCGAGGCCTCGCAAAATACATTGTGCGTTACGGGCGATGTTGGCATGGACGCGGCGGCAGAGCTTGCCGCCGCGGGTAAAAAATGGCTCCAGGCGACAGAGCAACGTGATGTTACGTTTGATTTTAATGGCGTCCATAAAGCCAGTAGTGCGGTTATAAGCGTGCTGTTTGAATGGATGCGTACCTGCCAGTCGCGCAGCATTACCGTCAATGCGGTGACCCTTTCAGCGCCCCTTGAACGCTTAGCGCTTCTTTCAGAAATTGAATCCCTTATTCATCCGCCAACCCTCGCCCGTTAGGGGGAGGCACCCTTGGCATCGCCAAGCGTGTCGCTTTTCTTTATTATGTTGCCTTATTAGTACTATTCACATCGACCTGAAGGAGTTTCCTGTCTCATGCAACCCAATGAGGTAAAAGCACTGCTTGAATCCCGTATCGACGGATGTGACTTTCATATCCAGGGCGAAGGCTGTAATTTTCAGGTGATTGCGGTGGGTGACGCCTTTGAAGGCCTCTCTCCGGTTAAGCGCCAACAGCTGGTTTACGCCGCGTTAAGTGATGAAATTGCCTCGGGCGCTTTACACGCCATCAGTATTAAAACGTTCACTCCGGCGCAGTGGTCCACTACGTCGGAAAACGCTCAATAACGGCGCCTGCATGGATAAGTTAATTATTACCGGCAATGGGTCGGTGGATGGTGAGGTCTGGGTAAGCGGCGCCAAAAACGCGGCTCTGCCTATCTTATGTGCCACCCTTTTGGCCGATGGCCCGGTGGTTGTCGGCAACCTGCCACATCTTCAGGATATTACCACGACGCTTGAGTTGTTGGGCCGTATGGGCGTTGAGCCTGTCATGGGTGAACGGCTCACTATTCAGTTGGATGGCTCTCAAGTCACGCACTGTCACGCTCCTTATGAGTTAGTGAAGAAAATGCGTGCCTCCATTCTGGTGCTAGGCCCCTTGCTTGCCCACTTCGGGGAAGCAGATGTGTCGCTGCCTGGCGGGTGTGCCATCGGTTCTCGGCCTGTTGATCTGCACATCCGTGGCCTGGAGGCCATGGGGGCGGACATTCGGGTTGAAGCCGGGTATATCCGTGCTCGCGTTGATGGTCGCTTGAAAGGCGCGACTATTTTCTTCGATACGGTCACGGTAACTGGCACTGAGAATCTGTTGATGGCCGCCACCCTTGCCGAGGGTAAGACTGTCCTTGAGAATGCGGCGCGTGAACCAGAAATTGTTGATCTGGCCGAATGCTTGATCAAAATGGGCGCCAATATTCGTGGCCACGGCACTGACACCATTGTGATTGAAGGTGTCGAGAAGCTACATGGTTGTCACCACGATGTTATGCCCGACCGTATTGAGACCGGCACCTTCCTGGTGGCAGCCGCCATGACCGGTGGACGGGTGAAAGTAAAGCGTACCCGTGCGGACATTTTGGAAGCTGTGCTTGCCAAGCTTGAAGAAGCGGGCGCCGAGATTACCAGTGGTGATGACTGGATCGCGCTGGATATGCACGGTAAAAGGCCCAAGGCCGTTAATATCCGCACCGCGCCGTACCCGGCGTTCCCTACCGATATGCAGGCCCAGTTTGTGGCCATGAACGCCGTCGCCATTGGCCATTCGCGCGTAGTGGAAACCATCTTCGAAAACCGCTTCATGCACGTGCAAGAGCTTAACCGCATGGGGGCGGACATAGCCCTTGAAGGTAACACCGCATTAATTAACGGTGTTGAAAAGCTTTCAGGCGCGCCTGTGATGGCCACTGACCTGCGTGCTTCCGCGTCGCTGGTGATTGCCGCCATGATGGCGGAAGGCGAAACGCTGGTTGACCGTATCTATCATATTGATCGTGGCTACGAGTGTATCGAAGAGAAATTGCAGCTGCTGGGTGCACGTATTCGCCGTATTCCTGGCTAAGCCATGCTATTAACCATTGGCCATTATAATGAGTAAGCAACTAATTTTAGCCCTTTCCAAAGGGCGTATTTTGGATGAGACGCTGCCGTTACTCGCTGATGCCGGTGTTACACCGGCAGAAGACCTGGGCAAGAGCCGTAAGCTGTTGTTTGATACCAACCTGCCTGATGTAAAACTGGTGGTTATTCGTGCCACCGATGTGCCGACCTATGTACAGCTGGGCGCAGCTGACCTAGGTATCGCGGGGAAAGATGTTTTATTGGAGCATGGTGCTGAAGGTCTTTATGAGCCGCTGGACCTGGAGATTGCTCGCTGTAAGCTGATGACCGCCGGAGTGACAGGGGAGCAGCCTGCTCATGCGCGTCGGCGCGTAGCTACCAAGTTTGTGAATATTGCCAGGCGCTACTATGCCGAACAGGGTATTCAAGCCGAAGTCATTAAGCTTTATGGGGCAATGGAATTAGCGCCTTTAATGAATCTGGCCGATGAAATTGTTGATATTGTCGATACGGGCAATACGCTGCGCGCCAATGGCATGGAGCCACGTGAGTTAATTGCTCATATCAGCACACGTCTGGTCGTGAACAAGGCCGCCATGACCATGAAGCATGAACGTATCAAGCCGCTTTTGGCGCGCTTGGAGTGCGCCGTGAAAAAACGCCAAGCACAGCCTTCCACATAACGCGGGGTCTTTATGAGCACTATGTCTTCAGCGGTTGGCTCCACGCCCATGATCGCCCGGCTTTCAACGCTTGATGCCTCGTTCGATGACCGCCTTGATACGCTGTTGGATTGGGAAGGGGTCTCGGATACGGCGGTAAAAGCACGGGTTGATGAGATTCTGGCGGATGTTAGAAAGCGCGGCGACGCAGCGGTTATTGAAGCGACCAATCGTTTTGATCGGCTTTCGGTTGAGCGCATGGACGAACTGCGTTTAAAACCCGAGCAGCTAAAGCACGCTTTCGAAAACTTGCCCGCAGCGCAGCGCGATGCGTTAGCCAGCGCCGCCGAGCGTATCCGGCTCTATCATGAGCGGCAAAAGCCAACCTCTTGGCAGTATGAAGAGGCTGATGGCACGGTGCTGGGGCAGCAGGTTACGGCGCTTGATCGCGCGGGTATTTATGTCCCGGGGGGTAAGGCGGCTTATCCTTCTTCTGTGTTGATGAACGCGATTCCTGCCCATGTGGCGGGCGTGCGCGAAATTGTGATGGTCGTTCCTACTCCTGACGGCGTGGTCAATGAGTTGGTATTGGCGGCGGCGCACCTGGCGGGGGTCGATGACGTCTTCACTATTGGTGGCGCTCAGGCTATCGCTGCGATGGCATACGGCACAGAAACCGTGCCAAGAGTGGACAAGATTGTTGGGCCCGGCAATATTTATGTCGCGACGGCTAAGCGGGCAGTGTTCGGTCAGGTCGGTATCGACATGATTGCGGGGCCTTCCGAGATTTTAGTGGTCTCCGACGGGCAGACCGACCCGGATTGGCTGGCCATGGACCTGTTTTCACAGGCGGAGCATGACGAAGATGCTCAGGCGATTCTGGTCAGTTGGGATAGTGAACACTTGGATGCGGTGTCCGCCTCTATTGAGCGTTTGTTGCCCACACTTGATCGCGAATCAATCGTGCGTGAATCGCTGAGTCGGCGGGGGGCGTTGGTGCTTTGTCAGAGCAAGGCTGAGGCGGTTGGTATCATTAACCGTATCGCGCCCGAGCATCTTGAGCTTTCTGTCGATGCACCGGACACTTGGCTTGCTGATGTGCGTCATGCCGGTGCGATCTTTATGGGGCGTTACACGGCAGAAGCGCTAGGGGATTACTGCGCAGGCCCGAACCATGTTCTACCCACGTCCGGTACGGCGCGCTTCTCATCTCCCCTGGGGGTTTACGACTTCCAGAAGCGCTCCTCCATTATCCACTGCTCGCGTGAGGGTGCGTCAGCACTGGGCGAGGTCGCATCAGTATTGGCTCGCGGAGAGTCGCTGACCGCGCATGCGCGGTCAGCGGAGTATCGGATTAAGCCGTAATTAGCCTGCGGGCGAGCACTAGGACTCTTTAGGTCGCTCGCCCAATGGTGCGTTGGGAACCAGCGGGCGCTCGCCCACTTCAAGCGAGATATCGATGCGCTCGCCGCCACGAACAATGGTGATAGGCAGCGTTGTGCCGGGGGGGATGGAGGCAATATTGCTCATCGTAGCGCGAGCGTCCAGCACGGTTTGGCCGTTAACCGAGAGCAGGATGTCGCCAGGCTCTAGCCCCGCTTCGTCTGCTGGGCCTCCACTCGCCACGCCTGCAACAATAACCCCCTGAGGTGTACGTAGCCCAAACGAGGCAGCGAGTTCGCGTGACAGCGCTTGCGCTTCAATTCCCAGCCAGCCACGTATGACCCGCCCCTGAGTCACTAGCTCATCCAGAACGCTGTGCGCCAGGTTGGCCGGGATCGCAAAGCCGATGCCTTGCGAGCCGCCGGAGCGTGAGAAAATCGCTGTGTTGATGCCCACCAGGGCGCCGTCGGGGTTGATCAGTGCGCCGCCTGAGTTACCCGGATTAATTGCTGCGTCCGTTTGAATAAAATCTTCATAGGCATTTAAGCCTAAATGATTACGGCCGGTCGCGCTGATGATGCCCATGGTAACGGTTTGCCCTACACCAAATGGATTGCCGATGGCCAGCGCAACATCCCCAACGGCCACATCCGCTGAGTCGGCTATTTCAATGACCGGAAGATCCTCAAGGTCGATATGCAATACGGCGAGGTCGCTTTCGGGATCGGTGCCAATGACCTCGGCGAGTGTCTCGCGCCCATCACGCAGTGCCACCTGAATCTCATCAGCGCCATTTATCACGTGATGGTTGGTTAGTACGTAGCCATCGTGACTGATAATAACCCCTGAGCCGAGGCTGGATAGCATGCGCTGGTGGGTTGTCGCATCGTCACCGCTGAAAAACTGCTGGAAAAAAGGGTCAGACATCAGCGGGTGTTGATCGCGCTCGACAATACGCGATGAGTAGATATTAACGACGGCAGGCGCTGCCTGGCCGACCGCGCTTGAATAGCTGGCAGGCCCTTGGTCACGCGAAAGCGGAGCGGCCTGGCGAGTTTCGGGGGCCGGGCGGCTGCTAACCTCGTCGCTGACATTCACCAGAGGGGAAGTGGGTGCTTGTGATGTCGTAGAGGGCGCGTTGGTAAAGGGATTGGGCAGCGTGTCCGGGAACGCAAACAGTAGCAGGGCAGCTAATAATACCCCGGTCAAAATAGGCCATAAATAAGGCAGCACAAAGCGGTGCATGCAAAAAATCCTCAGCGGGTAGTGGTCTTGTCAAACGTGAGGTTCGCGATCACACGAAGCGGGTTTTACTATGGCATTATGGTAACACTTTCTGATGCTCATCCTCATGATAGTCGACGAATCATTAAAGGAGCCCTTGTGACTCATCGCGATCAAATCGTAGCTGCTTGCGACCATCAGCTGCGTGCTTCAACGTTTAAGGACTTTACGATTAATGGCCTGCAAATCGCTGGGCGGCCGGATATTAAGCGTGTAATGAGTGGGGTCACTGCGTGCCAGGCGTTGCTGGAGGAAGCTGTCGCTTGGCAGGCCGACATGCTGTTGGTTCACCACGGCTACTTCTGGAAAAATGAGCCAGTGGCCATTACGGGCATGAAGCATCAGCGTATAAAAACGCTGATTAACCACGATATCAATTTGCTTGCCTATCATCTTCCGCTTGATGCCCATAGCGAGATGGGGAATAACGCAGAGCTTGCCAGGCGATTGGGCTGGCGGGTAGAGGGTTGTCTGGATGGTGAGTTGGGCGAGGGTTTTTTGTGGTCGGGGCGCTTGGCTCAAGCGCAAAGCGTGACCGCGTTGGCAGAACAAATGGCGAATGTCTTGCAACGTGCGCCTTTGGTGATCGAGGCACCGAACATGGGGGATATTGAGCGGATCGCTTGGTGCACAGGCGGCGCGCAAGACATGATTACAGCTGCTTTTGAAGCAGGTGCACAGGTGTTTGTGTCAGGTGAGATTTCGGAGCGTACTACCCATTTGGCGCGCGAGCTAGGCATTCACTACATTGCCGCGGGTCATCATGCAACCGAGCGCTATGGGGTGCAGGCGCTGGGGGAGTGGCTGGCCGATGAATACGATATTGAGCACCGCTTTGTCGATATCGATAACCCCGCCTGACCTTTTGGCGACGGGGTTGAAAATCACCGGTAATGGGCGATGGCGTGAGGTGCTGGCTTAATAGCGGGGCGGTTGGGGCGTATCGGCGTTATCGCCTTTTAAGCCAAAGTTTTCTGCCAGCGTGCCATTTTTACCATCCGCATAGTCACGGGGGGTGGCCAGGCTACCCTCCGAATCAGGCCCTGTGGGGGTGGCGGCTTGATGCTGCGCTGGTTGCTGTCGTTCTTTGATGGCCGCAGGCGTGTTGCTGCCCAAATGCCACTGCTGTGCATCCTCGGTGATTTTCTGCTCAAGCTGGTCGGCCTCGGCGCGAATGCACTTCAAATGCTCAAAGACACCCTCTAAATGTCCTCCCATGCCTTTTTTAAGCTCGGCGATTTGATGTTCTCGTTCCAGCACTGTTTGGCGTAAAGACGCGTTATGACGCTCTCCTTTACTAAACAGCCGATAGCATCCCAAGCCGAGGATGAAGCCAATAATAATGCCAATGATGGCAAAGGTATAAGGCGAGCTTGCTTCCACAGTTTTCTCCCTGATACTTGGAGCGCCCCGTCACGCTTGAGTGGACGGTTTGCGAACGAATCAAGCCTCATTATAGGCGTCGATTGGCAGGTTAGGTCAATCCAACCATGCGCTTAGACGATGTGCAGCGTATAATCCCAGCTTTTTGAAGGCGGCTGGTCGGATTTAGAGGGTCGTCGTAATACGCATTGGAGCGAGTAAATGTCAGCTACTTCTGCAAACCAAAAGGCAGGTCCGTCATCTCGGCCAACGCCCATGGAGCGCTATCGTGCAGATCTACGGCGCGAGGACTTTCAGCATGATGCGGCGCAGGAGTTAGCGGTTGAGCATTTGCAGCGCCTTTATGACGACCTAATGGCGACGCCCACCGCGGTTTCCAAGGCCGTGCTGGCACATGGCGGCTTGAAGGCCAAAATGAAGGGCCTGTTCGGTAAAGCCTCATCGTCAAACGAACCGACGTTGCCCCAAGTGCAAGGCCTCTATTTTTGGGGCGGTGTAGGGCGTGGTAAAACCTATCTGGTTGATAATTTTTTTGAGTCGCTGCCCTTTCCTGAAAAGATGCGCACCCATTTTCATCGTTTCATGCAGCGGGTGCATAACGAGTTAACCCACTATAAGGGTGAGAAGAATCCTCTCACGCTGATTGCTGGTAAATTTGCCTCAGAGGCTCGGGTTATCTGCTTTGATGAGTTCTTCGTCAAGGATATTACGGATGCCATGATTCTGGCCAACCTGCTTGAGGCGCTGTTCGAGCGGGGCGTTGTGCTAGTCGCTACTTCCAACATCGTGCCGGATGACCTGTACAAGGATGGCCTGCAGCGGGCGCGCTTTCTCCCTGCCATCGATCTGGTCAAGCGTCACTGTGAGATAGTCAATGTTGATTCCGGAGTCGACTACCGGCTGCGCGCCTTGGAACGCGCGGAGATATTTCACTCGTCGCTGGATGAGGCGGCCGAGCAGGAGCTTACGCGTAGCTTTCGCGAGATTGCTGGTCACGAGGGTGAGGCGGATGCGCCGTTGGAAATCAATCATCGGGTGCTGAAAGCGCGCAGGCTGCATGAAAATGTGGCGTGGTTTGAATTCCTGGAGCTCTGCGATGGGCCGCGTAGCCAGAATGACTATATTGAAATAGCGCGTAGCTTCAATACGGTGCTTGTGTCGAATGTGAAGCGGATGGAAGCCAAGCATGACGATCAGGCGCGCCGCTTTATCAATATGGTCGATGAGTTTTATGATCGCGGGGTAAAGCTATTAATGTCAGCAGAGGTGCCGGTAGAAGAGCTTTATAGTGACGGTAAGCTAACCTTTGAGTTTCAGCGTACGCTGTCGCGCCTTCAGGAAATGCAGTCGCGTGAATATTTAGCGCTGCCCCATAAGCCGTGATGAGGTTTATGGTCCGGTCGTTAAGAAAAGCCACGATTAGGGCTTAACTTGTCCCGCGCCATACTGTAGAATGCCGCCTCGCTACATGTTGTCAGGCTAAGCTTGGCAACCAAAAAAAATAGGGAAGGTGCTTCACCGCTTGACGGTGTTAGCCACCCAACACACTTAATCTGGTGATTTCATCCATGAAGACGTTCAGTGCTAAGCCGCAGTCCGTCCAGCGCGACTGGTATGTTGTCGACGCTACGGACAAAACGCTCGGTCGTCTGGCAACCGAGATTGCTCGCCGCCTGCGTGGCAAGCATAAGCCCGAATTTACTCCTCACGTTGATACTGGCGACTACATCGTTGTCATCAACGCTGAGAAAGTCCAAGTGACTGGCAACAAGGCGAAGGCTAAGACCTATTATCGCCACACCGGTTACCCGGGCGGCCTGCGCACCATGACATTCGACAAAATGCTTGATCATGCGCCCGAGCGTATCATTGAGTTTGCCGTTAAGGGCATGTTGCCGAAAGGTCCGTTGGGTCGTGCCATGTATACCAAGTTAAAAGTGTACGCCGGTGCCGAGCATCCGCATGCTGCCCAGCAGCCGCTTGAACTGAACATCTGAGGAAATCTTCGCCATGACACAGCAGTATTACGGTACCGGGCGCCGCAAGACTTCCACCGCTCGCGTGTTTATGAAGCCGGGCTCTGGCAAAATCACCGTTAACAACCAGGATCTCGACCTGTATTTCGGTCGCGTTACTGGTCGTATGGTGGTTCGTCAGCCGCTGGAATTGACTGAAACCCTGAGCCAGTTCGACATTTTTGTCACTGTCGCTGGTGGCGGTGGTTCTTCTCAGGCTGGCGCTATCCGTCACGGCATTACTCGTGCCCTGATGAGCTACAACGAAGATCTGCGTCCCACGCTGCGTGCCGCTGGCTACGTAACGCGTGATGCGCGTCAAGTTGAGCGTAAGAAAGTCGGCCTGCGTAAAGCACGTCGTCGTCCGCAGTTCTCCAAGCGTTAATTTTTCAACGCTTATGCGGCAAAACGCCCAGGCCATCGGCCTGGGCGTTTTTTATTGTAAAATCAAAAAGTATAATGCATTAGTATCAAATTATATTAGCATCAAGTTATTTTGGTGGTCCTGGAGCAGTATGACGGCTATCAAGGATATCCCTCTATTTATCGTATAGTATTTCGCAGATTCGTTCTTTTATGCATCGGGTGGCCACGTATCACGTTAATGGGAGAAGCCTTGCATGGCAGAGCACGGCATCAATAAAGGTCGACGACGTTTTCTTGTTGGCGCTACCTCCGTTATAGGAGCAGTAGGCATGGTCGGCGTGTCCGTTCCCTTTGTGGCATCGTGGCAACCCAGTGCGAGGGCGCGAGCGGCGGGTGCGCCGGTTCAAGCGGATATAGCCAAGCTGCAGCCTGGTCAGCGTATGACCGTTGAGTGGCGGGGCAGGCCCGTATGGATCATTCGCCGAACGCCTGAAATGATAGCGCGCACTGAAACCGTGGCGACAGAGCGCTTGGCGGACCCTGATTCAAATCACCCTCAGCAACCTGCCTATGTACAAGGAGCGCTTCGCTCGATTAAGCCAGAAGTGGGGGTGTTGATTGGCCTCTGCACGCATTTTGGCTGTTCGCCGCTGTATCGGCCTGAGCCAGACGCACAGGCCGATAGTGATGATGACTGGTCAGGTGGTTTTTTTTGCCCGTGCCACGGTTCGCGTTTTGATTTGGCGGGACGCGTATATACCGGTATGCCTGCACCGACGAATCTAGAAGTGCCCCCTTATCATTATCTTAACGATACTATTATCGTGGTGGGCGAAGATGAGGAGGCTGTTTGATGGCGGCGCGCGAGAAGTCAGGTGGTTTGCTGGGCTGGCTGGATGCTCGGTTTCCAGTAAGCAGGCTATGGCGCGACCACCTGGCCAACTACTACGTACCTAAAAATCTTAATATCTGGTACATCTTTGGATCGCTTGCGCTACTGGTGTTGGTCAATCAGCTCTTGACCGGCATCTGGTTAACCATGAGCTATCGTCCTTCTCCTGAAGAGGCGTTTGCGTCCATCGAATATATAATGCGCGACGTTGAGTGGGGCTGGTGGATTCGTTATCTCCATACAACGGGTGCGTCCGCTCTGTTTATTGTTGTTTATCTACACATGTTTAGGGGGCTTTTGTACGGTTCTTATAAAGCGCCGCGTGAGCTTGTGTGGGTGTTCGGTATGGCGCTGTATTTGATTCTGATGGCCGAGGCGTTTATGGGATATTTGCTGCCGTGGGGGCAAATGTCCTATTGGGGAGCGCAGGTAATTACCTCATTTTTTTCAGCTATTCCAGGTATCGGCCCCGGGCTTGCCGAGTGGGTGCGCGGCGATTATGTGGTGTCAGGGGCTACCTTGAATCGTTTTTTCGCGCTGCATGTCATTGCACTGCCGCTGGTGATTCTTGGGCTGGTGGTGCTGCATATTGTAGCGCTGCATGAGGTGGGGTCGAATAACCCTGATGGTATTGAAATTAACGGATTGAAAGACGCTGCGGGCAAGCCGGTAGATGGTATTCCCTTTCATCCCTACTATACCGTTAAAGATCTGGTTGGCGTGGCCATCTTTCTCTTCGTTTTTTGTGGCGTTGTGTTTTACTTCCCGGAAGGCGGCGGTTTTTTTATTGAGCAGCCGAACTTTGCGCCGGCTGATCCGCTTAATACGCCCGACCATATTGCGCCTGTTTGGTACTTCACGCCTTTCTATGCCATTTTACGGGGAGTGAATTTCTCGCTGCTGGGCCTGGATGCTCGCTTTTTGGGCGTTGTTTTTATGGGTGGCGCTATTGCAGTGCTGTTTGTTTTGCCGTGGCTGGACCGTAGCCCGGTGCGATCCATGCGCTATAAAGGCTGGATGTCGAAGCTGATGCTGGTCGTGTTTGTTGCAAGCTTTGTCGCGTTAGGCGTGTTGGGTGTATTGCCGTCTACCCCTGTTCGGACACGATTGGCGCAACTATTTACCGTGTTGTACTTTGCGTATTTTTTATTGATGCCGTTCTACACCCGGTTGGAAAAAACCAGGCCCGTGCCGAAAAGGGTGACTGGCTAATGAAAAAATACGTAATGGCTCTGTTTTTATGGCTGTTGCCGATGACGGCTACGGCGCAAGAAGAAACACGTAACGTGACGTCAATGTCGCCCGACTTGCAGGATAGTGCCTCTCTGCAAAATGGTCTCAAGCTTTATGTTAACTACTGTCTTGGGTGTCATACGCTGAGTTATCAGCGATTTTCGCGCACTGCGGACGACCTGGGTATTCCTGAGGCGTTGATGAAAGATAGTGTTATGTTCTCATCAGGCCTTGCATTTAACGACGCTATGCATAATGCGCTAAGCGACGACGATGCCGCGCAATGGTGGGGCGCTGTACCGCCAGATTTATCCCTAACGACACGTTTGCGTGGGGGCGATTGGGTGTACAGCTTTCTGTTGGGGTTCTACAGAGATCCCGCGCGCCCTACAGGCGTCAATAATACGGTCTATGAGTCGGTGGCAATGCCGAATGTGCTTGAGCCTCTTCAAGGTGTGCAAGAGCTCGACTGTCGTCAGGCTCGGCCTTTAGCGCTAGGTGGCGGGCGGTGTCAGCAATTAAGCGTGACAGCGCCTGGAGAGCTATCGCCCGAAGCATTTGAAGAAGCCGTATACGATATTACCAATTTTTTAGCCTATGTTGGCGAGCCTTCTAGGCTGAAGGCGCAGAGTATTGGCCCTAAAGTTTTGTTTTTCATATTTATTTTTGGCGTGTTTGCTTACTTGCTGAAGCGTGAATATTGGAAAGATATCCGTTAGCGTCGAATGCTAAAAACAGAGTTGAGCCATCGTGTAAATCACATGGCGGTTGCGTTGATGTTAAGCGGTAACCCAAAACAGGCTGCCTTACCATAAGGTGCCTCTGGCGTGTTATTATCCATAATTGTTTTAATGCGAGGATGCTTTCATGGGTGTTGTGGCCAAGCGGTCGTCGATGATTTTTTACTCAGGTAGTGATGATCATTTTAGTCATCGTGTGCGCATTGTTCTGGCTGAGAAGGGGGTGGCCGTTGATGTTGTTGATGTTAACGAAGAGCAGCCGCCCGAAGATTTAGCAGACCTCAACCCGTACAACAGTGTGCCCACGTTGTTGGATCGTGATTTAGTGCTCTATGAGTCAAAAGTCATGATGGAGTATTTGGATGAGCGTTTCCCGCATCCACCGTTACTCCCAGTTTACCCTGTGGCCCGTGCGCAGAGCCGTCTTTGGATGCACCGCATTGAGCGAGAGTGGTGCCCCAAGGTCGACCAGATCCGTAGCGGTGGGAAGAAAGAGGCGGACAAGGCGCGTAAAGAGCTGCGTGAAAGCCTGATTGGTATTTCACCGATCTTTGAAGATATGCCTTTCTTTATGAGCGAAGAGTTCACTCTGGTGGACTGCTGTCTCGCGCCGATCTTGTGGCGTTTGCCAGATCTTAATATTGAGCTGCCTGAAAAGCAGGTTAAGCCACTTTTAAGCTATATGTCGCGAGTGTTTGAGCGGGAAGCGTTCAAAGCATCTTTGAGTGAGCGCGAAAAAGAGATGCGTACTTGAATTTACATGGCCCCATCGTCCGGTAAGGGCTGGGGCCTTACTTGTCAGGAGGAGGGAGTCTTATGAAATCGAGTCGCCCCTATCTCGCCCGAGCGCTCTATGAGTGGTTGCTGGATAATGAACTAACCCCTTACCTGGTCGTTGATGCGACGCAGGCCGGGGTCGAAGTGCCGCGCCAGTTTGTACAGAATGGTCAGATTGTGTTGAACGTGGCGCCAACAGCCGTGCGTGATTTGTTTATGGAGAATCAGGCAATTGGCTTTAACGCACGTTTTGGCGGCCAGCCCATGCAGGTGATGGTGCCCATTCCTGCGCTGATTGCTATTTATGCCCGTGAAAATGGTGTGGGCATGGTGTTTGGTCACGAGCCTGAGCTTGCTGAAGAAGGGGATGAAGAGGAGCAGTTTGATGAGGCGCCTGACTCACCTTCCAAGCCTGAATTGACGGTGACGGAGCCTGTTTCTGGCGGCAACCTTGAAGATGCTTCTGAAGCGTCCTCAACGTCTTCGACGTCCAAGAAGAAGCCAACACTGCGCGTCGTAAAATAGCGCCAGTGCTATCTGGTCAGGCTATAAAAGGTCAGGCCATAAAAAACCTCGCATAGTGACTATGCGAGGTTTTTTTATAGGCCCAAGAGCCGGTTAATCAATGTATTCGAATACTTTGACAATGCGCTGAATACCGCCAACTGAGGAGGTCGCAGCAACGATTCGATCAGACTCTTCGTGGGAGACCGAGCCCATCAAGTAAACATTGGCATTTTCAGTGGTCACTTTGATCTTGGAGGAGTCGATGCGGTCGTTGGTGGCGAGTGTGCTTACAACGTTGGTCGTTATCCATGTGTCGGTTAGGCGCTGGGTGGCGGGCAGATTGCCCGCAATGGTGAGTTCGTTATGCACCTGATTAACGCCACGCAGGTTTTGCACAACATTACCCGCTTTCGTGCGTAGTTCTTCGCTGGGGACCTGGCCTACCAATAATAATGTACCGTTATAGCTGTGCGTACGAATGCGGGCATCGGCCAGTCGAGCATCGGCCTGGTCCAGCGCACGCTTGGATTCGCGCTCAATGGTCGCATCGACCGCTTTAACGTCCTTGCTGAGCTGCCCATAGTTAGAGGGGTTGGAAGCACTGTGCGTGGCGCAGCCGCTGATCAGAGCAGCAGCTACTAGTGTCGCAACTAGTAACGGACGAGAGAAAAAGCGCAGGGCCATGTTGGATGACTCCTTATCTTAATGAAAATGATGAGTGGTAGGGTACTGCCCCGTTAGTCAGCGCTGCCGAATAACTGTTCATCAATAAGGTCACATAAACAGTGAATGACCAGTAGGTGAATCTCCTGGATTCTTGCTGTTGATGTGGCAGGGACGCGAATCTCGCAATCATCCTGACCCAGCAAGGAAGCCATGTTGCCACCGTCTCGCCCGGTTAATGCTACAACCGTCATTTCACGGTCGTGAGCTGCCTGGATCGCCTGCACGACATTAGCCGAATTACCGCTGGTAGAGATTGCCAGCAATACGTCGCCTGGCTGCCCAAGGGCGCGTATCTGTTTGGAAAATACTTCGTTATAGCTGTAGTCGTTGGCAATGGATGTCAACGTTGATGTATCGGTGGTTAACGCAAGGGCAGGCAAGCTTGGCCGTTCCCGCTCAAACCGATTGAGCAGTTCAGAAGAGAAGTGTTGGCTGTCGCCCGCACTGCCTCCATTACCGCATGCCAGAATTTTTCCCTCATTAACCAGGCACTGAACCATCATTTGACTGGCGACTTCGATAAAGGGGGGGAGTACTTCGCTCGCATAGGTTTTGGTGTCTATGCTGGCGTTAAAGTGGTTAAGAATGCGCGATTGAAAGTCCATTAGGGCTTCCTGGTTAAAATGGAATTAGTAGGCATCAAAAGCCGCTTTCTCCCAGTGGAACTCGAGAGTGGGCGGAGCGCCCGTAATGGCAAGAATATCAAAGCGGCAAGGCGATGCAAGGCCGAAATTGCCAAGATATAGCTGAGCGGCCCGAATTAGGCGCTTTCTTTTTGTCGGCGTGATGGTTTCCAGAGGGTGTCCGTATCGCGTAGTTACCCGATGCTTTACTTCAACAAACACCAGTGTGTCACCGTCGCGCATCACTAGGTCAAGCTCGCCACCCTTTACGTGATGATTTTGGGTAACGAGGGTAAGACCCCTTTGCTGCAGCCATTGAGCAGCTAACTGCTCAATGGCTGCGCCGCGTTTACGGGCAGTTTGGGCGTTATTTGCCATTATTGCCCAGGGATTAAAATGGGCGCCGGGACACCGTTTTGAAACTTCGCCCAGGGTAGTTCGCGATATATGCGGCCGTCACCCGTCAGGTAGAGCGTTCCTGTGCTGCCGCGTAGGCCATTTAGCGCTGAAATATCTGAAAGCTCAGTCGCAATTTCATAGGCATCTACGCCCATGGCCATTAGGCGGAACATGGAAGCGTCAGACTCTTCGCTCAAACGCTGGTAAGTAGGGTAGAACGGGAGTACTTCTTCACCACCGACAGCGGCGTCAGGAATTTGCCATGGAATATCCATAAACATGACGTCGTCAAGATCCTGGTCACGACGCGCTTGTAAGTGCCCTTCATGCAGGTGGGAAGTGGCGTAAATAGGCAGGTTGGGCGCGTAGTAGTAATCCATGGTGGGCGGGACTTGGCGAGCGTAATCAGGCAAGGCCAGTAGGAACAAGGCATCAATACTGCCCAGTTGAGCACGTTCGCCACTCACGTTTAAGGCTGTCTGAACGGCATTGGTGACCGCGCTGTCCGGGTTGTAGCGTACCGCCGTCGTCACTTCGCCACCCTGGCCGTGAAACTCATTCCAGAATGCTTCGCCGACTCGGCGTCCCCAGTCATTATCTGGCACCATTACCGACATCTGGCGATGTCCGTCCTGGTATGCGCGGCGTGCTGCCTGGCGGGCCTCATCTTCAGCGGAAAGGCCGTACTGGAAAAGACCCGCAGCACGGTTCTGTTCGCCGCTTCCATAATTCAGCGCAAGAGTGGGAAGCGGTACGCTATTGCGTTGTTCGAGCTGGCTAACCTCGTCTTTGGCGAGGGGGCCGATAATCAGCTGCGCGTTCATCTGTCCTGCACGGCTATAAATCTCATCCATCGAATATTGTGACGCGTCGATGAAGCTGAGCTGTACATTGTCACCGCGAATCTCGTGATGGCGACGCATGGCGGTCGATAGCGTATTGGCGACGCCGCTAAGCGGGCCTGATTCGGGCAGGGCCACAATGATGCGGCTTATGTCCTGACCCTCAAGACTTGGTAGTGTCAGTTGTTCCATGTCGGGTTCATCAAGCGCGGTACGCGCCCAGCGCTGGCGCTCTGTCAGCGTTTCGCGTTGATCATCCTGAATGGGTAGGTCGTCGTTGAGCACTTGCGTGGCACGCAGCACGGCGCGTGGATCATCCATGCCACGCGCTAATTCAGAGAAAAGCAGTGCCCAGCGAACGCGATCCGTGTCTGAAAGCCTGACTTCATCAAGCGCATCGGCTGTCTCAAAAGCACGTTGCCGCTGCCCTTGTTGGGCAAAAATGGTGGCTGCTTCGAGACGAGTTTTAGCCGCTTGATCCGGGGCCTGCTGTTCTGCCTGATTGAGCAAACGGCCCGCTTCCTGATCGTCCGCGCGGTCGACCACGCTGGGCGATTGCATCGCACAGCCAGTCATAAGAAGTGCCAAGAGGCCTGTGGCGAGTACGCCACGCAGAGACTGTTTCATGTATCCTTCCTTAGTTTTCATTTGCGCTGTCGCCGCATGTCAGTGGGTAAGTTGGCATAGCACAAGCATAGCGCACCGTCAGAGCAAGCCATTAACAAATCGGGAGTCACGATGACACACCACAATCCGGGCACATTGTACGTGGTTGCCACCCCAATTGGGAATTTGGACGATTTATCGCCGCGTGCAGCTCGGGTATTAGCGGAAGTATCGCGCATCGCGGCAGAGGATACGCGTCATAGCGCCCGCTTATTGGCGCATTTGGGGATTAATACACCCATGCTGTCGCTTCATGAACATAATGAGGCGCGCCGAGTGGATACCCTGGATGCTTATCTGGAGGCAGGCGAAAGTATTGCATTGATTAGCGATGCTGGAACGCCGCTTATTTGTGACCCTGGGTTTGTGCTGGTGAGAGAGCTGCGCGTGCGTGGCCGTCATGTGGTGGCGCTGCCCGGGCCTTGTGCCTTTGTGACGGCGCTTTCTGGGGCGGGTCTGCCGACTGATCGCTTCACGTTTTGCGGTTTTTTACCCGCCAAGCCAGGCCCGCGCCGCCAGGCGCTGGAGCAGTGGCAAGCTCGGGAAGAAACGCTGGTGTTTTACGAATCCCCACACCGTATTGTGCATACCCTGGAGGCGCTGCGTGACCAAATGCCCGAACGTAGCGTGGTATTGGCCAGGGAGTTGACTAAAACGTTTGAGACCTTTCTTCAGGGCACTCCGGAAGCCCTGTTGGCGCAGCTAACAGAAGATCCTAACCAGGCAAGAGGCGAGTTTGTGGTAATGGTGGCAGGTGCCCCGCCCGTCACTCAAAGCGAACATCAGAATATTGGCGCAGATGCGTTGATGAAAGTGCTGCTGGATGAGGGCGTAGGTGTCAAGCAAGGAGCAGCGATAGTGGCTCGAATGCTGGGCGGTCGCAAACAAGAGTGGTATGCAAGATTGCAGGCAATTAAAACCGAGCATTGAGGCGAAGCGAGGGCGCTGGTATGCTTGCCGCCGGAGTTGGCCAGACAGTCGCCGCTAGCCCATCTTTTTGATGGGCTGGGGGAGGAAAGTCCGGGCTCCATAGGGCAGAGTGCCAGGTAACGCCTGGGCGGCGTAAGCCGACGGAAAGTGCAGCAGAGAGTAGACCGCCTAAGCCTCTTGAAATAAACCTCAAAGGGCCGGTAAGGGTGAAAGGGTGCGGTAAGAGCGCACCGCGCGCCTGGCAACAGTGCGTGGCATGGTAAACCCCACTCGGAGCAAGACCAAATAGGGACCCAAAGGCGTGGCCCGCGCTGGGTCCGGGTAGGTTGCTTGAGCGCTGTGGTGACGCAGCGCCTAGAGGAATGACTGTCCACGACAGAACCCGGCTTATCGGCCGACTCCCCATTTCCATAAGGGGCCCGCAGTAGCGAGCCCCTTTTATTTTTCTATGAGATTTGTGTGAGAGTAACATGCCTTCTCCTGACGCTGACCAGGTCGTTTCACCGTTTCGCCATACCAGCGTATTACTGGAAGGGGCGGTTGATACCCTTGTACATACTCCTGACGGTATTTATTTAGATGGCACCTTTGGTCGTGGCGGTCATTCGCGGTTAATCCTGTCTCGCCTTGGCGACCAGGGGCGCCTGATGGCCATGGACCGCGATCCCCAAGCTATTGCTGCCGCCGCTGAAATCGATGATGCGCGTTTTCAAATTACCCAGCGTGAATTCGCCCGCCTGGCTGACTATGCGCGTGAGCAGGGTGTGTTTGGCAAGCTGTCTGGCGTGTTGTTGGATATAGGTGTTTCTTCTCCGCAGTTGGATGACCCTGAGCGTGGGTTTAGCTTTATGCGCAATGGTCCGCTGGATATGCGTATGGACCCGACGCAAGGCGAAAGTGCAGCCACATTTTTAGCACGTGCTAAAGAGGCGGATATCGCTCACGTGTTTAAAGCCTACGGTGAAGAGCGCTATGCAAAGCGCTTGGCACGTGCGGTGGTCGAGCGGCGTGTTGAAACGCCGTTTACGCATACGGTCGACCTGGCCGAGGTGCTGAAAAAAGCCCACCCTGCTTGGGAAAAGGGGCGGCACCCTGCGACCAAAGCATTTCAAGGGTTACGAATTTATCTAAATGGTGAACTAGATCAACTTGATGCTGCCTTAGACGCAGCCCTTGAAGCGCTAGCGCCCGGTGGTCATCTTGTGGTTATCAGTTTCCACTCGCTGGAAGATCGCCGTGTAAAACGCTTTATACGTCATTATGTGCGTGGCGATTCGCATCTACCGCGTGGTATGCCTATCCGTGATGATCAGTTAAATCGCCGTCTTGAGGCGTTGGGCAAAGGCGTACGCCCTAGTGATGACGAGGTGGTCGGTAATCCACGTGCGCGCAGCGCCGTTATGCGGGCTGCCCGAAAACGAGTATAACCATGAGCATGGATCGGATTGAGCGTTGGAGCTCAACGCTACGCACTGAATGGCCCTTTAAACTACGTTTTCGCACGTGGCCGCTGGTTATTTGCCTGCTTTTTTTTGCCTGCATTGTTAGTGGCTTAGCCACCGTTGTTGTTACTCATTTAACGCGCGTTCAGTATGCTCAGCTGCAACAGCTTGGGCAGGAGAAAAATCAGCTGCAGACCGAATGGGGGCAGTTGCTTTTGGAAGAGGGCGCTTGGTCGACACCCGCTCGTATTGAGCAAATTTCGACGGAGCGCTTGGATATGCGTATTCCTGATGTGCATGATGTTGAGGTGATACGACCATGAGAGGCGAACGTCGGGGAGGGATGCCCCGTCATCTACCTGTTGCCCCCCCGTTAGGTAACGGTCGTTTTTACTTTATATTGATCGTATTTTGCGTAGTGGCATGCATCCTTATTGGGCGCATCACACTGCTACAGGTGATTGACCGACCCTTTCTACAGAGCCAGGGAGATGCGCGAACACTTCGCCATGAAGCGATCCCTGCGCACCGCGGCATGATCACGGATCGAAACGGCGAGCCGCTCGCGATCTCAACACCGGTTGTTACGCTGTGGGCCAATCCTCAAGAGCTACCCGAAGATGGTATTCAGCGCGTAATGCTGGCGCAGGCGCTAGGCATGTCGCCGGATGACTTTGAGGCGCGGGTTGAACTTTATAGCAGCCGTGAGTTTATGTACCTTCGCCGCCAGATGACGCCTCAAGCGGCCCAGCAGATTCTGGATTTACGCACGCCCGGCGTGTATCCCCAGCGCGAGTACAAACGTTACTACCCTGCTGGCGAGGTCGCCGCACAGATACTTGGCGTGACCAATGTAGATGATAGGGGGCAGGAGGGGTTGGAGCTCTCTTATCAGCCTTTCCTGGCCGGTCACCCTGGCCAGCGCCGCGTCATTAAAGACCGCCGTGGGCGTTTGGTGCGCGAGCTAGGCGTCATACGTGAAGCGCAGCCAGGCGGAGACTTGGTGCTCTCAATTGATCAGCGCATTCAATATATGGCGTACCGGGAGCTTCGAGCGGCGGTGGCTGAGCATGAAGCCGATGGTGGCGTGCTTGTCATGATGGATGCCCGCACCGGCGAGGTGTTGGCGATGGCTAACCTGCCTTCTTATAACCCTAATAATCGTACCGGGCTTGATCCCCGTGGGTTGCGTAACCAGGCGCTGGTTGATGTGTTTGAGCCAGGCTCTGTTATGAAACCGCTGGCCATGGCAGCCATTCTTGAAAGCGGCATTGTGGATCGCGATGCCGTTGTGGATACGTCGCCTGGCTGGATGCGTCTTGATCAATTTACCATTCGTGACTTTCGCGATTATGGTGAGTTGACGCTTGCTGGTATTTTGGAGCACTCATCCAACGTGGGTATGTCCCGTTTAACGTTGCAGTTAAGCGATACGGCTATGTGGGAAAAATATAACCAACTAGGGCTGGGGCAATCCCCTGGAACGGGTTTTCCTGGGGAGTCAACGGGCAGTCTTCCGGCCCCGGTGCGCTGGTCGCGTAGTGAGCGGGCAGCGCTCTCTTACGGCTATGGTTTGTCTACCTCGGCTGTTCAATTAGCCAGTGCTTATACCGCGCTGGCTAATGGTGGCATGCGCTTACCGCCTTCATTGCTACGCCTTTCTGAACCGCCCCAAGGACTGCCTGCCATTGAGCCCGCCGTCGCCAATGATTTGCTGAGTATTCTGGAGACATCCGTTGCCGCCTATACCGGTGGTCGGCGCGCACGCGTTGAAGGTTATCGTGTGGGAGGCAAAACCGGGACTGTGCGTAAGTCGGGGCAGGGCGGTTATACCACGGATGCTTATCGCAGTGTATTTGCAGGCATTGCGCCTATTTCCGACCCGCGTATTGTGACCGTGGTGATGATTGATCACCCTAAAGCGGGTGAATTTTATGGCGGTGCAGTGGCCGCTCCGGTCTTTTCAAGCGTGACAGGCAACGCATTGCGCTTGTTGGACGTACCGCCAGACCATGAAGTTGACGAGTAAGAATGGCTAAGGAGATGGCATGACGTTGGCTCCCACCGATGTATGGAGTGCGCTGAGCAAAGTATGGCCGGGTGCTTCGTTTGAGCAGCCGCTTCCCGAACTACCCGCGTCTTTACGTCTGACCACCGATTCACGCGCGCTGGAAGTCGGCGATATATTTGTAGCTGTTCCAGGTAGTCAGCGTGACGGGCGCGATTTTATTCGCGCAGTGCTTGAGCAAGGCGCTTCGCTGGTGCTGGCGCATACCACGGAGCGCCATGCGACCTGGGATGGGCGTGTACTCTACTTGCCACATCTGGCTGCCCGCTTGGGAGAGTTGGGTAAACAACTTTTTAATGTTCCGGATGACCTTGAGGTTATTGGCGTCACCGGTACCAATGGTAAAAGCTCCGTTACTCATTACATTGCAGAACTTAGCGAAGTGCTAGGTGTTCCGGCGGGTGTGGTAGGAACGCTGGGTGTAGGCCGCCCGGGCCAGCTAGTGGATACTGGGCTCACCACGCCGGGGCCTTTAGCCCTGCAGGCGGCGTTTGGAGAGCTGGCGCTTCAGGGCATTAAGCGAGTAGCGCTTGAGGCTTCCTCCCATGCCCTTGACCAGCATCGTTTAGATGCTGCGAATATAAAGGTGGGCGTGTTTACCAATCTAACGCGAGATCATCTTGATTATCATGGCAGCATGGCGGCTTATGCCGCGGCCAAGGCGAAGCTATTCAGACGTAGCGAGCTTGAGCTTGCAGTGGTTAATGCCGATGATCCTCTGGCGCGATTGATGCTGGCTGGTTGTGATCAAAGCGTTCGCGTATTGGCGGTCGGTCAGGATGAGGCCGTAACGCTACGGGTGATGGACGTTCAGACAAGCGAAACAGGCCAGCAAGCACTTATTGCCACGCCCGAAGGCGAGCACATGTTAGTGCTGGGTCTGGTCGGGCGCTTCAACCTGGATAATGTGTTGTTGGCCATGGCGACGCTTTATGGATGGGGCCATTCGATTAACTCACTTTTCGAGGCTGCCGCTGCGCTTACCCCGGTGCCTGGCCGTATGGCGCTTTATCACGCAAAAGGCGTTCCGGGCGTGGTGATTGACTATGCCCATACTCCTGATGCGTTACACAATGCGCTCACAGCGCTGCGCGCCCATTTAAGCAAGGCGGGCAAGCTGTGGTGTGTGTTTGGCTGTGGCGGTGAGCGCGACACAGGCAAGCGCGCAGAAATGGCAAAAGCGGCGGAGGCTCTGGCGGATGTGGTCGTGGTGACTGACGATAATCCACGGGGCGAGTCAGCAGCGCAGATTCGTCAGCACATTATTGCCGGGCTCGCCTCAACGGCAACACTGCTCGAAATAGCGGACCGTCGTCACGCGATCAGTCAAGTAATTCAGCAGGCAGCTCAAAACGATGTGATTCTGGTCGCAGGGAAAGGCCACGAGGCCTACCAGGAGATCAACGGCGTCCGCCACGCTTATAACGATGAAGATGAAGTCATGAAGGCGTTTGCATTGCGGGGTAGTGCACAATGAACTGGACACTGGCCGATGCCGCCAGAGTGCTGGGAATTATGGTGCCCGCCAGCGATGCATCGCGCGCATTTACCTCCATTGTGACGGACACTCGGCAGATTGTGCCTGGCTGCTTATTCATCGCGCTTAAAGGGCCGCGGTTTGATGGTCATGATTTTATCGAACAGGCCCGCGACAAAGGCGCGGCGGCGGCACTGGTTGAGTCCGCTGTTGAAAGTCCACTGACTCAGTTGGTATGCCCTGATACACGCCTGGGGCTTGGGCTTTTAGCGGGCGCGTGGCGCCGTCAGTGCGCTATCCCATTAGTCGGTATCACGGGAAATAGTGGCAAAACGACGGTGAAGGAGATGACGGCTGCGCTGTTATCGCCGTTGGGTAACGTGTTGGCCACCAAAGCCAATCTTAATAACGATATTGGCGTACCCCTCACGCTTTTACGCTTAGCGCCCGAGCATCAAGCAGGCGTGATTGAGTTAGGCGCAAATCACTTGGGTGAAATCGCCTGGTCCAGTCGATTAACCGTACCGGGTGTGGCGGTGATTACCAACGTAACGGGCGCGCATGTTGGCGAGTTTGGAGGCATGGGTCATATTGCCCAAGCCAAAAGCGAGCTGCTGAACGGTCTAAGTGAGCAGGGCATTGCGGTGCTCAATCGCGATGATCGTTACTACCCCTTTTGGGCTGCCTGTGCGTCGCCGCGCCGTGTGATCAGTTTTGGGTTTGATAGTGCCGCGGATGTTCATGCCTCGGCGCTTTCCTGTGACTCTCAGGGGCGGTATGCTTTCACGCTTGTTCAACATGGCAAACCGCTGGGCGATGTGCAGCTTGCCATGCCAGGTAAGCACAACGTGAGCAATGCGCTGGCCGCGGCTGCGGCCGCATTAGCGATAGGCGTAACGCCCACGGATGTGATTGAAGGTCTGCGGACCCTGCGCGCATTGAAAGGAAGGCTAAGTATCGTTTCGGGACTTAATGGTGCCACGCTGTTAGACGATACGTATAATGCCAACCCTGGGGCGGTCAAAGCCGCTATGGAGACGTTAATGCGTTTCCCCGCGCCGCGTTGGTGCGCACTGGGCGCCATGGGTGAGCTGGGAGACGAAACGGAAAAACTGCATGCTGAGATGGGCCGCTACGCGGCTGAGCTTGGCATCGACGGGCTGTTGACGTTGGGTGATAACGCGCGTCCAGCTTGTGACGCCTTCGGTCGCGGGCAGCATTTTGACGACCACGAGACGCTAGTACGTCATGTCATTAATACTTTGCCGCCCAATGCCACGTTGTTGGTTAAAGGGTCGCGTAGCGCTGGTATGGAAAAAATCATTACTGCGCTGTGCTCGGATGAAATAAGGTAAACGCCGTTCATGTTACTTTACTTGGCGAATTTTTTAGCTCAGTACTATACGGGCTTTCAGGTTTTTAACTATCTCACTCTGCGCGTCATTCTTGCTGCGTTAACGTCATTAATGCTTTGCCTTTGGCTGGGGCCGTGGGTTATTCGTCGGCTTGTGGAAGGCCAGATAGGCCAGGCCGTGCGTGATGATGGCCCGCAGTCACATCTTTCAAAAGCGGGCACCCCTACTATGGGAGGGGTGATGATCCTGCTGGCCATCGGCATCAGCACCATCATATGGGGTGATTTAACCAACCGCTACGTGTGGGTGGTATTGGCCGTTACGCTGGGCTTCGGCGCGATAGGCTGGGTCGATGATTACCGGAAAGTGGTAGAAAAGAACCCGCGAGGCCTGCCGGCACGCTGGAAATACTTTTGGCAGTCGGTGGTAGGCCTTGGCGCTGCGTTAGTGCTGTTTTTCACCGCAACCACGCCCGTTGAAACCAGCTTGTTGGTGCCGCTGTTTAAAGACGTCGCACTGCCGCTTGGCGTGTTCTATATCGTATTAACCTACCTGGTGATTGTGGGTAGTTCTAACGCCGTGAATTTAACCGACGGGCTGGATGGCTTGGCCATTATGCCAACCGTGCTGGTAGCGATGGGATTGTCGGTGTTTGCCTACGCTAGCGGTAATGCAGTGTTCGCTAACTACTTGCATATCCCGTTTATAAACGGCACCGGTGAGCTGGCTATTTTCTGCGCCACGATTGCAGGTGCGGGTCTCGGCTTTTTATGGTTTAACACGTACCCCGCCCAGGTGTTTATGGGAGATGTAGGTGCGCTTGCCCTGGGGGCGGCGCTTGGGGTTGTGGCGGTCATCGTTCGCCAGGAGATCGTCCTGTTTATTATGGGCGGTATCTTTGTAGTGGAGACGTTGTCGGTGATCCTGCAAGTCGGGTCTTACAAACTGACGGGGCGGCGTATTTTCCGTATGGCGCCGCTGCATCACCACTTCGAGTTAAAAGGTTGGCCTGAGCCACGCGTTATTGTGCGCTTCTGGATCATTACCGTTGTGCTGGTGCTGCTGGGCCTCGCGACGCTCAAGGTTCGTTAATCGGTAGCGTTATCGCCTTAAGCGTAAACCGCAAAGGAGCCAGAGATGGTGCGAGTACCCAAGGGTGTCACGGTGGTCGTTGGCTTGGGCCTTTCAGGCCGAGCAATATGCCGCCACTTGGCACGCACGCATACGCCGTTTATGGTCGTCGATACGCGCAGCGAGCCGCCGGGGCTTGACGCTTTTTATGCAGCCCATCCAAACGTTGACGTCATCTGCGGCCCTCTGACGTCGCTCGATTTTACGGACGCTTATGAAGTAGTGCTTAGCCCAGGCGTTGGCCCTGATTCGCCGGGTCTTGAAAGCCTGGCTGGGCGCGTTAACCCGCATACTGGCGAGCCTGTGCTAATTGGTGAAACGGCGCTATTTGTTCGCGCGACCCAGGTCCCCATTGCGGCTATCACGGGCTCAAACGCGAAATCCACGGTGACCACTCTACTGGGTGAGATGGCCAGGGCGGCTGGTTTGCGAGTGGCGGTTGGCGGCAACCTGGGAACGCCCGCGCTGGATTTATTGGCCGAGCAGCCGGATGCAGAGCTGTATGTTCTTGAACTTTCCAGTTTTCAGCTTGAAACCACGCCTGTCTTGGGTGCGAAAGTCGCGGCTTTCTTGAATCTGAGCGAAGATCATTTGGATAGGCATGGTGATATGTCGGCCTATCGTTTGGCAAAACAACGCATTTTTAACGGCGCGCAGTATGCGGTTGTCAATCAGGACAACCCCCTGACTTGGCCTTTTCAAGCAGGGCCAGGCATTGTCAGCTTTTCAGCGAACCCGCCCACAGACAGCAACTGGGGGCTGGTATGGCAAGGGGCCGAGCTTATGCTCATGCAGGGGCAGACGTCATGGGTTTCGGCAAGTGAATTGAAAATGGCTGGCCAGCACAACTATACGAATGCATTAGCGGCACTGGCAATGGGGCAGGCGTTGGCGCTTGATGCATTTGCCATGGTAGAAGCCTTAAAAGCCTTTACGGGGTTGCCTCACCGGAGCGAAACAGTGGCCTGTATTAATGGGGTGACGTGGATAAACGACTCGAAAGGCACCAATGTTGGGGCAACATTGGCCGCTATTGAAGGGTTGGGCGCTACGTTAACGGGCCGCTTGATTTGGTTGGCGGGTGGTGTAGGTAAAGGCGCTGACTTTTCGCCGTTAGTGGTGCCGTTGGCGCGCTGCGCGCGGCTGGCACTGCTATTTGGTGCTGATAGTGATCGAATTTCAGACGCGGTAGCAGCGCATGTGCCGGTCCAGCAGGTAAACGACTTAACGCAGGCAATGGAGGCCGCATTTAGCCAGGCAGAGCCTGGCGACTGTGTGTTGCTGTCACCTGCCTGTGCAAGCCTGGACCAGTTTCCCAACTACCAGGTTCGAGGTGATGCTTTTCGTCACTGGGTGGAAAGCAGTGCGGCGAGAGTATCCTTATGAGGCGATTAAAGCGCTTGCACACTGTATTAACGACGCGAAACTTCCCCTGTGATATCTGGCTCATTGCAGCCGCTGTGGCGCTTGCAGGCATTGGCTGGGTGATGGTCAGCTCGGCCTCAATAGGACTTCTGGAGAATAGCTTCTACTACTTTCGGCAGCATGGGGTTTTCTTGCTCATTTCAACGTTAGGCTGCTTGTTTATGCTTAGCGTACCCCTTGAAGTATGGCGCCAGAATGCGGCACTGATTTTTTTAATAAGCATAGCACTGTTGGTAGGCGTGTTGCTGTTTGGTCAGGAAATTAACGGCAGTAAGCGCTGGATAGCGCTGCCGGGCCCGCTGCCTAGTCTTCAAGTATCTGAGCTTGGTAAAATAGGCCTTATCTTTTACATGGCGATGTTTATGTCGCGTTTTACCTATGATTTACGCCGTCGTGTTTTTACCATGTGGCGCCCCATTGCGGTGTTGGCGCTACCCGCAGGACTGCTGTTTTTAGCGCCCGACTTTGGCGGCATGGTGGTCTACACCACGTGTGTCATTGGCATGTTAATGATGAGTGGTGCATCGCTCGTGTTACTTATTGGCAGTGGTACTGTTTTGGGATTTGGTGCGGTCATGATGGTGGCGCTGGAGCCTTACCGTCTGGCGCGTTGGACCAGTTTTTTGGACCCGTGGGCAGACCAGTTCGCAACCGGCTATCAGTTGACCCAAGCGCTGATTGCCTTTGGTCGTGGGCATGTTACAGGCACCGGATTAGGTAATAGTGTCCAGAAACTGCACTATTTACCCGAGGCGCATACCGATTTTATCTTTGCCGTTATTGCCGAAGAGCTAGGCATGATTGGCGCTATTGCGATTATCCTGCTGTTTACCCTATTGATTAGTCGCGCCATGTGGATTGGCCGGAAGGCTGAACTTGCGGGCCATCTTTTTGGTGCTTACGTAAGTTACGGTATCTGTTTTGTTATTGCCTCTCAGGCATTTATCAATATGGCGGTAAGCTCGGGGCTACTGCCCACCAAGGGGCTGACCTTGCCTTTGATAAGTTATGGTGGTTCGAGCTTATTGGTTATTGGCATGATGATTGGTCTGCTTTTGCGGGTTGACGCAGAAACACGACAGCGGCCGAGCCGTGCGCCAACCCCCTATAAACCGCGCCATGAGCCGCGGTTATCGAAATAATTTTCAAGGAGTCGTTTGTGACGGTGAACGCACATCGGCGTGTTTTAATCATGGCAGGAGGAACGGGCGGGCATGTGATCCCCGCGCTTTCCCTTGCGCGTGCGCTTATGGCGCAAAACATTGACGTTGAGTGGTTGGGTAGCCCCAGAGGTATTGAAAACCGGCTGGTGCCTGAGGCCGGTATAAAGCTGCATACCATTGCCGTGAGCGGGTTGCGCGGTAATGGTATGGCAGGCTGGCTTAAAGCGCCTGTGAACCTTAGCCGCGCTATTTGGCAAGCACGTGACGTCATAAAAAGCTTTAAGCCGCAGTTGGTGGTTGGCCTCGGTGGTTTTGCCAGTGGCCCGGGTGGGCTTGCTGCGTGGCTATCGGGTATTCCGCTGGTTGTTCATGAGCAAAATGCAGTTGCCGGCTTAACCAACCGCGTGCTTTCTCGCTTGGCGACGCGCAGCTATGCTGCCTTTTCTGAAGCGTTCGGTACGCGGGCAGACGTCATTGGCAACCCCGTGCGTGAAGATATAGCGACACTTGGCCAAGTGCCGCGTACGATCGAGGCATTACAGGGGCGCCCGCTGCGCTTGTTAGTGGTGGGGGGATCATTAGGAGCTGTGGCATTAAATGAACGCTTGCCCCAAGCGATTGCTGCGCTACCACCCGGTAAGCGCCCGGAAATACGCCACCAGGCCGGGAAGTCGCGGGACGCTCAAACGGCACAAGGGTACGCCGAACATGGCATACAGGCCGATGTTTCCGCGTTTATTGATGATATGGCCGCAGCGTATGATTGGGCTGATTTGGTGGTTTGTCGAGCGGGGGCGTTAACGGTTGCAGAGCTGGCGGCTGCGGCAAAGCCCTCGCTTCTTGTTCCGTTTCCTTTTGCGGTCGATGATCACCAGCGAGTCAATGCCAATGTACTGGTTAATGCGGGTGCTGCGCTATGCGTTGTGCAATCCGCGCTGACGCCTGAGCGTTTAACGCACTATTTAAATGACCTGTTAGAGCCCGCTACGCTGGCGCTGATGGCTTCCCGCGCACGCCAGGCTGCGCACCTGGATGCCACAGAGCGATTAGCCGAAGGATGCCTGGCGATACTACACAAAGGAGAAAACGTGTGACCGACTCAGTAACCCCATCGTCGCTGCAACGCATAAGCTCAAGCGGCCCGGGTATGCGCCGTATTCAGCATATTCATTTCGTCGGTATCGGTGGCGCGGGCATGTGTGGTATTGCCGAAGTATTGGCCAATCAAGGTTACAGCGTCAGTGGCAGCGATATGAAAGCCTCTTCGGTTATTGAGCGGCTTCGCATGTGTGGTGTTCGGGTTGAGATTGGCCATGCCGAGGAGAATGTCGAAGGGGCCGACGTTGTGGTTGTTTCAAGCGCCGTTGATACGACCAACCCTGAAATTCGCTGGGCACATGAGCACCGTGTCCCCGTGGTGCGTCGTGCCGAGATGCTGGCAGAGTTAATGCGATTTCGTCACGGCATTGCGGTTGCCGGTACCCATGGAAAAACAACCACGACCAGCTTAACGGCGACGCTGTTAGCCGAAGGCGGCCTGGACCCGACCTTTGTCATCGGCGGGAAGTTGACCAGTGCCGGTACCAATGCGCGCTTGGGTGAAGGGGATTATCTGGTTGCAGAGGCTGATGAGTCTGACGCTTCATTCCTGCATTTGCAGCCAATGGTGTCGATAGTTACTAATATTGATGCTGACCATATGAGCACCTATGGTGGTGACTTCGAACGATTAAAAGATACCTTTATCGAATTTCTACACAACCTGCCGTTCTACGGGTTGGCTATATTGTGTATCGATGACCCGCATGTGCGGGCACTGCGAACTCAGATCAAGCGCCAGTTCGTTACCTACGGTTTTGAAGACGATGCCGATTATCGAATTACCGATTTTGTGCAGCAAAGTGGTGAAGTTTCCTTTACGGCTTTGCGGCCTGGTCAGGCCGCGCCCTTAAGCGTGCGCCTTGCCATGCCTGGTCAGCACAATGCGCTTAATGCGATGGCAGCGATTGTTGTTGCTACGGATGCAGGCGTGAGTGACGAGGCGATTCTGCGCGGTCTGGCAGGGTTTGCTGGGGTAGGGCGGCGCTTTCAAGTGCATGGCCATTTCCCTGCGCCTAAAGTGCCCGGCAAGATTATGTTAGTGGATGATTATGGCCATCATCCGCGCGAAGTGGATATGGTCATCAGAGCTGTCCGCGCTGGCTGGCCTGAGCGTCGTTTAGTGATGCTTTATCAGCCCCACCGCTACAGCCGGACCCGGGATCTCTATGAAGATTTCGTTCGAGTACTGTCCCAGGTAGATACGCTGGTGCTTTTAGACGTATACAGCGCGGGCGAGGCGGTTATCCCTGGCGCTGAAGGGCGCACGCTTGCAGGTTCGATTCGTCAGCGCGGTGAGGTAGACCCGCTTTTTGTTGAACATAAGCAGGAGCTGCCAGCGCTATTGGCCAATGTACTGAGACCCGACGACATCCTAATTACTCAGGGGGCGGGCGACGTAGGTGGTATCTCGCTCAGCTTGGCCAAGGCGAAGCTGCAAATGAGTGAGGTGGAGCTGTGAGCCTGAAAGACGTCAATATTGATTGCTCACGTGTGGTGGTGGTTTACGGCGGCTCTTCTGCTGAGCGTGAGGTTTCCCTTAAAAGTGGTGCCGCTGTACTCGAGGCGCTAAAACGCCAAAAGATTAACGCAGAAGGCTATGACTTACGCGATGAGGGGTTAGCCGGACTTGAGGCTATGGCGCCATCGGCGATATTTGTCGCCCTGCATGGTCGTGGTGGTGAAGACGGTACGCTACAGGGTGCGCTTGAACTCTTGGACATTCCCTATACCGGTAGTGGCGTCATGGCGTCAGCGCTGGGAATGGATAAGCAACGCACCAAGCAGGTTTGGCAAGCCATTGGGCTGCCCACGCCGGAAAGCATTATGTTGACGGCTGATGCAGACTGGGCCGGAGTGGTCGCCAAGCTTGGGTTGCCGATGATGGTTAAGCCAGTACATGAAGGCTCCACGCTTGGGATCAGTATAGTTAAAAGCCAGGAAGCGCTTGAGGCCGCCTATCGCGAAGCGGCACAATTTGATGCCCGGGTGATGGCCGAGCGCTTTGTGGTCGGTGAAGAGTACACGGTGGCGCTGCTGGATGAGCGTGTGTTACCCGCTATTCGGGTCGAAGTACCTGGCGGATTCTACGACTATGAAGCCAAATACGTTTCCAATACGACCCAGTACCATCTTCCTTGTGGGCTTACCGCAGAAGAGGAAGCGCAGCTGGCAACGCTGTGCCAGCACGCGTTTGCGGCCATTGGGTGTGAAGGCTGGGGGCGTGTGGACGTGATGCGGGATGCCAATGGCCAGTTCTGGCTATTGGAAGTTAATACCGTGCCTGGCATGACCGATCACAGTTTGGTGCCTCAAGCCGCTGCCTATGCGGGCATCGAATTTGATGACCTGGTGGTGCAGATACTCCACTCTGCCGGAAAGCAGAACGCATCATGATGAGGCCTTATGAAAAGGCGTAATGCCTGGTTTGGTATCCTGCTTCTGGCGTTACTGTTAGTGGCAGGAGGGCGCGCGCTATGGCTATGGCTGGACCGGCCCATCGAGCGTGTTTCCATCCGTGGGGAGTGGGATTACGTAAGCGCAGACTACCTACGCACTCAGCTTGCCCCTTTGGTTCAAGGTGCCACTTGGTTATCGGCTGATTTAGGCGTGCTGCGTAACCGGGCCCTGGAGATTGGCTGGCTTAAAGAAGTACGTATTTCTCGTGAGTGGCCGAATGCGCTGGTGTTTGAACTGGCGGAACAAGTGCCCGTTGCGCGCTGGAATGATGACTTTTTGCTTAACCCGAAAGGCGAGCCCTTTGCTTTTGCACCTCTGGCGGTGCCTTCAGGTCTGCCTGATCTTGCGGGCCCCAACGGAAGCAGTGAAGAGGTGCTAAGTTACTATCATCGCCTAACACCTTATTTCGCAAACTTGTCGTTGGCACTTACTCAGTTTCGATTAGAACCGCGCGGTGCATGGCGTGTACAGCTAAGTAACGGTGCCTGGATTATGCTGGGCCGGCGCGAGCATGAAGTGCGTTTGGCACGCTTAGCGGCCTCCTGGCAGCGCGAGTTATCAAGGTATAGTGAGCATATTCGTTATATTGATCTGCGCTATCCTAACGGTGTCGCTGTTGCCTGGCATGGTCAGAGTGATTTTGGGGCATCTGAAGACTAACTCAAATTTGAGTTAACGTGCTTTAGCCATGATAAGTCGCCGTCAGCGCGTAAAAACGCTTTAATGGGGTTTAAATTACACTTCAAGCCCATTATTGTGGGCTCGGGCTGGTCGTATTATGCCAATTGTTTCTATACTATGGGCTATCGGTGATTTTGTAGATTTAAACTTCACATCAGCGCTATTGAGCTATCCGTGCTTATCGGTTGCCAAGTTATAATAGGCAAAGAATAAGTTGGTTTAAGTATCCCTATTTATTTTAATTTTAAAAAGTTTACAAGGAGAATTCCCGACTCATGGCAGGCTCACCCAATGCATCGAATATGGTGGTCGGGTTGGACATTGGAACGTCCAAGGTCGTCGCAATTGTCGGTCAACCTACCGATGATGGCGGCATTGAAATTGCTGGTATCGGCTCGCACCCGTCACGGGGTATGAAGCGAGGCGTTGTCATTAATATTGAATCAACCGTTCAGTCTATTCAGCGCGCTGTGGAAGAAGCCGAGCTTATGGCTGGTTGCGATATTCACTCGGTATATGTGGGCATTGCGGGTAGTCATATTAGCTCGATGAATTCAGATGGCGTGGTCGCTATTAAAGAGCGTGAAGTTACTCCTTCTGATATTGATCGCGTTATTGATTCAGCGAGGGCAAGGGCGGTTTCAGAAGGTCAGCGCGTTTTACATGTACTGCCCCAGGAATTTGCAATTGATGCACAAGGCGGTATTCGCGAGCCCTTGGGCATGTCCGGTGTACGTTTAGAAGCGCAAGTTCATCTGGTAACGGCAGCACTCAACGCGGTACAGAATATTGAGAAATGTGTTCGACGCTGTGGTTTGGACGTCGACTCAATTATCCTGGAACAGCTGGCATCCAGCATGGCAGTGTTGACCGAAGACGAGCGTGAATTAGGCGTTTGCATGGTGGATATCGGCGGTGGAACCACTGATATGGCCATCTTTACTGAAGGTGCCATTCGACATACGGCCGTTATACCGATTGCTGGTGATCAGGTCACCAACGATATTGCCATGGCGCTACGTACCCCGACGCAGCACGCAGAAGAGATCAAGGTTAAATACGCTTGTGCCTTAACGCAATTGGCCGCAAGCGATGAAATGATTAAGGTTCCTAGTGTGGGTGATCGTCCGTCACGCGACTTGTCGCGTCAGGCGCTCGCAGAAGTGGTCGAACCACGCTATGAAGAGCTATTTACACTGGTTAGAGACGAATTACGTCGCAGTGGCTATGAAGACATGGTTGCCGCTGGTGTTGTGCTCACTGGTGGCACCTCACGTATGGAAGGGGTCGGCGAATTGGCGGAAGAGATATTCCACATGCCGGTTCGTATTGCTTGTCCGCAAAACGTTAAAGGTTTAGCGGATGTCGTGCGAAACCCCATTTATGCGACAGGTGTCGGCTTATTGCACTATGCACTGCAAGAAGCGCGGCATGGGCAGGGTCTAGAAAGCCACGGGGGAGTCATTGCACCTCACAAAGGTCGCAACGAGCTCTCTCGACGTGATATCAAGGAAGACCATTCGGCGCTGGCCAGAATCAAGGGCTGGTTCAAAGGAAATTTCTGACAGGGCCGCAAGCGCGGTTCAGGAGACGGGGCTTATGTTTGAATTGGTAGATAACGCACCCTCAAGTAGTGCGGTCATAAAAGTAGTCGGTGTTGGTGGTGGTGGCGGCAATGCCGTCAATCACATGGTTGAAAGTAACATTGAAGGCGTTGAATTTATTTGCGCCAACACCGATGCCCAAGCGCTTAAACGCGTATCCGCAAAGACAGTATTACAGCTAGGTGGTGAAATCACCAAGGGGCTCGGTGCTGGCGCCAACCCTGAGGTAGGTCGTCAGGCCGCGATGGAAGATCGTGACCGAATCGCTGAGCTGCTTGAAGGCGCCGATATGGTCTTTATTACCGCTGGTATGGGCGGTGGTACAGGCACCGGCGGCGCGCCAGTGGTTGCGCAAGTTGCCAAAGAACTGGGTATTTTAACGGTCGCTGTCGTTACGCGGCCTTTCCCGTTTGAAGGCCCCAAGCGTATGCGCGCTGCCGAAGAGGGAATGAAAGAGCTCTCTCAGCATGTTGATTCGCTGATCACCATACCCAACGAAAAGCTTTTATCCGTACTGGGTAAAAGCGCGACGTTGTTAACTGCGTTTAGCGCTGCTAATGATGTATTGCTTGGCGCTGTTCAAGGTATTGCCGAGCTGATCACAAGCCCTGGTATTATCAACGTCGACTTTGCTGATGTGCGTACTGTTATGTCTGAAATGGGCATGGCAATGATGGGTACGGGCGGAGCTACCGGCGAGAACCGCGCCCGTGAAGCAGCCGAAAAAGCTATCCGTAGCCCGCTTCTGGAAGATATCGATCTGCATGGCGCGCGAGGCATTCTGGTCAATATTACGGCAGGCCCGGATCTGTCGATTGGCGAGTTCAACGATGTAGGTGCCACCGTTCAAGAGTTTGCTTCACAAGAAGCGACCATTGTCGTGGGAACTTCCATCGATATGGAAATGTCTGATGAGCTGCGTGTTACTGTTGTTGCTGCTGGATTAGATGGCGCGAAAGCTGCCAAAGCGACGACACGTGAACCTGCACGTCGCTCTTCTGCTGACTCTTCTGATTACCGTAAGCTACAGCAGCCTACCGTAATGCGTCAGCAAGCAACTGCCCGTGCAGAGGCGCCTGAACACGCGCCCAAACCGCGTCCGGAAAAGAGTCGCTCAGCCGATGCTGACGACTATCTGGACATACCTGCTTTCTTGCGCCGTCAGGCCGATTGATTGTTTCTATAGGTTTACCGGGCCAGCAAACGAGTGTTTTATTGGTTAAAACGCTCGTTTGCTGTTATAGTGAACACTGTTTGATAACTTTCCTTCCCCTACGGTACTACCGTCATTAGAGTTCGACCACTGCCCATGATCAGACAACGCACCCTACAAAACGTCATCCGCGCCACTGGAGTGGGTCTGCACTCCGGCAAAAAAGTCCACATGGCTTTGCGTCCGGCGCCGACAAACACCGGGATTGTGTTTGTTAGAACCGATCTGGAGCCTGTGGTACATATACCCGCACGCGCAGAGTTAGTGGAAGACACAACACTTTGCACTGCACTTTCACTCGAAGGTGTGAAAGTGGCAACGGTTGAGCATTTGATGTCAGCGTTTGCAGGACTAGGCATCGATAATGCTTACGTTGACCTAAGTGCTCCCGAAGTACCGATTATGGACGGTAGTGCCAGCCCGTTTGTGTTTTTAATCCAATCGGCGGGTATTCTTGAGCAGGATGCAGCAAAGAAATTTATACGTATCAAGCGTCGCGTCGCGGTTAAAGATGGCGATAAAGAAGCCGTTTTCCTTCCGCACCAAGGGTTCAAGGTCTCGTTCGCCATCGACTTCGACCACCCGGTTTTCGAACAGCAGAAACAAACCGCGCTTATCGATTTTTCGACGACCTCTTTTGTGAAAGAAGTTTCTCGGGCGCGCACCTTTGGGTTTATGAAGGATTTGGAGTTTTTGCGCTCTAATAACCTGGCCCTGGGGGGGAGTCTGGATAATGCGATCGTGGTTGATGATTATCGCATCGTCAATGAAGGTGGTTTGCGTTACGAAGATGAGTTCGTCAAGCATAAGGTGCTGGATGCGATCGGCGATTTGTATCAGTTAGGCTACAGCCTGATTGGTGAGTTTCACGGTACAAAATCTGGCCATGCGCTGAATAACCAGCTTTGCCGCGAATTGATGGCACAGTCTGATGCTTATGAAATCGTAACGTTTGAAGATGAAAAAGCCGTTGCGCCTATTTCGTACGCAGCGCCTGCAATGGCCTAACTGCCAAGCAGGAGTGTCAGATATTCGCTATGACGCGCTATCCAGGTTTCTCCTTTGATAGTGCTCAAGCTCGATAACTGGCCTTGATGATAAAAGCACCGTTCAGGCGGTGCTTTTGCGTTTCTGGCATTTGAAAAGTGCGCAAGGCGCGCGGCACGCTTATTTTGGTGCGTGAGACGCAAGGCGCTCTAATGCTTTACGCAGCGCAGGATTGTGCGTGTCGCTTGCGCACTCGCTGAGCGTTTTTCCCGCACTGGCGGATAAGTGTCGGGTATTACGCAAAGGTGCTTCAACTGGGCGGACGGGGCGTACTTTAAAGGTAAAGCCGTTCACAGCCTCAAAGCCTGGCAGTTGATGTAGCAGCGTCAACAGCCGCCGCTGTTCAAAGCGTAGCCATGTCAGCCAGCTTGCCTGCCCACTGATCAGGGTTAAGCGCCCATCGCGAAAGCCGCCGACAAAGATATGTGGGCGCATCTCTTCTGGCAGGTGGGCTCTTAAATGACACTGGGCCTGATCTATCAAGCGAGACTGGCGCATTAATTGGCCAATATCCCCTGACTTGTTTAGCAGACGGGCGATGGGCTGTGCGCGAGAACGCTTAACCTTTATACTCATACGCTTGAATCCTGGGGTAACCCCTCAATATATAGCCAAGTAGCGGCATCTACACGGATGCATTACTTATTTGCAGAGCCTAACACGCTCAGGAGCCAATCCACAGCATGTCCTCCACGCTTAACACCTTTTCTGCTTTGCCGCGACGTAACCGTCGCTATGGCTTGGCGCGTTGGTGGCTGGCGGGGCTCCTGGTAAGCTGCTTGTTGCCCAATAGTTTAGTGCCTTTTGATGCCATGCGGGGGGCTGAGCGTAACGTCTGCGTGTGTTTGTGGGTGCCGGCTATTTTACGTGCTCAATCGCACTGGATCGCCAAAAGGCGACGCGCGTTGCGCGGTTGGCAGCAGCGATTTAAACGTATCGCGGTGCAGCGCCACTTTTTACCTGTTTATGTTTTTATAAAGCGCCGGGTAGCCGCACACGATGTGCTTACCCAGCGCGGTCCGCCCGCTTAACTCACGGTTTTCTAAAACGTACTTTACTTGCCTTATACGGAACAGGGCGAAGCCCATTGGTTCGCTCAAGATGATTTGGAAATTTCATGATTAATAATTTGTTACGCAAGGTTGTTGGCTCCAAGAACGACCGTGAAGTAAAGCGCATGCACAAAAACGTTCGCAGTGTGAACGTGCTCGAAGCTGAGCATGAAGGATTAAGCGACGCTGAATTACAAGGTAAGACAGCGGAGCTGCGTTTGCGCCTGGAAAATGGCGAGACGCTGGATAGTTTGTTGCCTTCTGCGTTTGCGATTGTGCGAGAGGCCAGCAAGCGCGTCATGGGTATGCGGCATTTTGATGTACAGATGGTGGGGGGCATGACCCTGCACCGTGGTCGTATTGCTGAAATGAAAACCGGCGAAGGTAAAACGCTGGTAGCGACACTGGCCGTTTATCTCAATGCACTGCCTGCAAAGGGCGTACACGTTGTCACCGTCAATGACTACCTTGCCCGCCGTGATGCCGAGTGGATGCGCCCGCTGTATGAGTTTTTAGGGCTTTCTGTTGGGGTTATCTTTTCCGGTCAAACCGGGGAGGAGAAACGCCATGCATATCGGTGTGATATTACCTACGGTACCAATAACGAATTTGGCTTTGACTACTTGCGCGACAACATGGCGTTCTCTTTGGAGGATAAGGTGCAGCGTGGCCTGCACTATGCCATTGTCGATGAGGTGGATTCTATCCTGATTGATGAGGCGCGTACGCCGCTGATCATATCAGGTGCGGTGGATGAAAATACCAATCTTTATAACGTCGTTAATCAGCTTGCCCAGCAGTTGGAAGAGGGTGAGGTCTCGGAAGATGACGACCAGCCTGCAACCGGCGATTTTGTACTGGAGGAGAAGCAAAAGCAGGTTGAGCTGACCGAGCAGGGGCATAACAGGGTTGAAGAGTTGATGCAGGCGGAAGGCCTTCTTAAAGAGGGTGAATCACTTTACGCCGCTCAAAACCTGAATTTACTTCAGCACATGCATTCTGCGCTCCGGGCACGCCATCTCTACAATAAGGATGTTGATTATATCGTAGTGGAAGACCAAGTGGTCATCGTTGATGAGCATACTGGACGGACGATGCCTGGCCGACGTTGGTCGGAAGGGCTTCACCAGGCTGTTGAAGCCAAGGAAGGGGTCACCGTTCAGCGCGAGAGCCAGACGCTGGCATCCACCACCTTCCAGAACTATTTCCGCTTGTATGAAAAACTGGCAGGCATGACCGGCACTGCTGATACGGAAGCCTTTGAGTTCCGTCAGATTTATGGGCTTGATGTTATCGTCATTCCCACCAATCGCCCGTTAGCCCGTAAAGACCTTAACGACCTGGTCTACCTTAGCTCCGAGGAGAAGTACGAGGCGATTATTAAGGACGTTCAGGCCGAAACAGAGGCAGGCCGCCCGGTGTTGGTAGGTACGGCGTCCATCGAGACGTCTGAGTACCTGGCGCACTTAATGCGCGAAGCGGGGCTGAAGTTCAATGTCCTGAATGCCAAGCAGCACCAGAGTGAAGCTGAGATTATTGCTCAGGCAGGGCGTCCTGGCGCGATCACTATTGCCACCAACATGGCCGGTCGAGGTACCGATATTATGTTGGGGGGCAACTGGGAGGCTGACGTTGCCAAGCTGCAAAACCCAAGTCAGGCGCAGATTGATGCATTAAAAGCCGAGTGGAAGCAGCGTCACGATGGTGTGCTGGAAGCCGGTGGCCTGCACGTTATTGGTTCGGAACGCCATGAGTCTCGGCGCATTGATAACCAGTTGCGTGGGCGTTCTGGCCGTCAGGGCGATCCAGGTTCAACGCGGTTCTTCCTGTCGTTGGAAGATAGTCTGATGCGGCTATTTGGTTCTGACCGCGTTAAGCGTCTCATGCAGGCATTGGGCCTGGAGCGCGGCGAAGCCATTGAGCACAAAATGGTATCTAACGCCGTTGAGCGTGCCCAGAAAAAAGTGGAAGGGCGTAACTTCGATATTCGTAAGCAGTTGCTTGAATATGATGACGTGGCAAACGACCAACGCCGGGTTATTTACGAGCAGCGCAATGAGGTTCTGGCCTCTGATGACATTTCAGAAGCTGTCGTGGGTATTCGTGAAGAAGTCATGGAAGACACTATTAACGACTTCGTTCCGCCGCAGAGTTTAGCCGAGCAGTGGGATCTGGCTGGGCTTGAAATGCACCTTAAGACAGAATTCAACCTGGATGCCCCGGTGGTCCAGTGGGCCGCTGATGATGAGCGCTTTAGCGAAGAGAAGCTGCGTGAGCGTCTGCAAGACATGCACCGTGACGCTTATGCGGCCAAGGTGGATGCCGCAGGCGCGACCCTGATTCGTCGTTTTGAGAAGCAGGTCATGCTTCAGGTTCTGGATACGCGTTGGAAAGAGCACTTGCAGTCCATGGATCACCTGCGTCGGGGCATCCATTTACGCGGCTACGCACAAAAGAACCCCAAGCAAGAGTACAAGCGTGAATCGTTTGAATTGTTCCAGCACCTGCTGACCAATATTAAAGCGGATGTCACCCGTATTCTGAGCCATGTTCAGGTACGTCAGCCTGAAGAAGTTGATGCGCTGGAGCAAAAGCGGCGTGAAGAGCTGGCCCGCGAAAAAGCCGCGGCCGCGAATCGTCACGATGATGCTTCTTCCAGTGAAAGCGGATTAAGCGGTGAAAACAGTGATGTAGAAAGCACTGAACAGGACGCACGCCCTGTCCGTCGCGAAGGGCCGAAAGTTGGCCGAAACGACCCGTGTGTGTGTGGTTCAGGTAAGAAGTACAAGCAGTGCTGCGGCAAATTAAGCTAATCAGAAGCGGTCTGGATTTAGGTAGAGGAGACGATCATGGCGGTGGGAAATAGTCCCTTTCCGGTGATGCCCCCCTTGGCTGGGGTGCGCTTGGGAAGTGCAATGGCGGGTATTAAAAAGCCGGGTCGTCGTGACATGGTAGTTATTGAGCTACCCGCCTCGGCAACCGTGTCTGGTGTGTTCACGCGAAATGCCTTCTGCGCTGCCCCGGTGTCGGTTGCCAAGGCGCATATTGAGCGTTGCCGCGAGCAGGGCCAAGCACCGTGTTACTGGCTAATTAATACCGGTAATGCGAATGCGGGCACTGGCAAGCAGGGGCTTCATGATGCCTACGCCAGCTGTAAAGCGGTAGCAGAGCAAGCTGGCGTTGCCGAGCATCAGGTACTGCCTTTCTCAACGGGGGTTATAGGTGAACCACTTCCCATGGAGCGCCTTTTAGCCGGTATCACGCCAGCGCTTGCGTCAGGTGCTGACAATAGTCAGGCGTGGCAAAATGCCGGTGAAGGGATTTTAACCACCGACACCCGAGCCAAAGGCGCCAGCGTTACCGCGAAGGTTAGTGACGGGTCAGTTACTATCAATGGCATCACTAAAGGCTCAGGTATGATTAAACCCAACATGGCGACCATGTTGGGCTTTGTCGTCACGGATGCTGCTATTGAACAGTCATTGCTGGATCGCTTGTTACGCGAGACGGTGGATGCCTCGTTTAACTGCATTACCGTGGATAGCGACACTTCAACCAATGATGCGTGCATGTTGGCAGCGACAGGCACGGGAGCGGCGATTGAAGACGACGAGGATATCGCTGTCTTCCGTGATGCATTGCAGCAGGTAATGACGAGCTTGGCTCAGGCGATCATCCGTGATGGTGAGGGCGCGACAAAGTTTGTGACGCTCCAGGTTGATGGCGCAGAAAGTCGTCAGGAAGCGCTGGATGTCGCATTTACCGTCGCCCACTCACCTTTAGTGAAAACAGCGCTTTACGCCTCTGATGCTAACTGGGGGCGTATCCTGGCCGCAGTAGGTCGAGCGCCTGTGGCTGATTTTGACGTGGACCGCATTGTCATTGACCTGGCAGATGTTCGCTTGGTTGAAGAAGGTGGTCGTGCGGCTGGGTATACGGAAGCCGCAGGCAGTGCCGTCATGGCGCAAGACGAAATTACGATTCGCATCAGTTTAGGGCGCGGTCAGGAGAGTGCCACCGTATGGACCTCTGATCTTTCCCATGACTATGTGTCGATCAACGCAGACTATCGTAGCTAGTTAGCCAGTCACCGACTGGGTTTGGCAGTCATAAAGGGCTCACGCAGCGAGTAAGCGCCGGCACTGATCCGCCGGTGCGCACACAGTGGATAAAGACGTAATGAATGTAATGGTAAAACGACGAGTTCATGTTGCGGCAGCAGCCATCATTAGTGCCGATCAGAAGCAAGTGCTGATTGCACGTCGGCCCTCGAATGTCGATCAGGGTGGCTTGTGGGAGTTTCCGGGTGGGAAGCTCGCGCCTTATGAAACAGGACTTGAGGGCCTTAAGCGTGAGCTGCACGAAGAGCTTGGTGTTGAGATTGTGCGTGCGCAGCCCTTGATCCGTGTGCATCACGAATATCCTGACAAGCATATTTTGTTAGATGTTTGGCAGGTTCATGAGTTTGCTGGCGAGCCCTTTGGTCGCGAAGGCCAAGCCGTGCGTTGGGTGCCGATGGAGGAGTTGGCTAATTATCCGTTCCCGGCGGCCAACCTGCCGATCCTGCGTGCTGTGATGTTGCCCACTGAATATCTGATTACAAAAGAAGAGGCTGACGAGGCGCGTTTTGATACGCTCCTGGAGCGGGCCTTGAAAGAAGACAACGTTCGCTTGGTGCAGCTGCGTGCCAAGCAGCTTGATGAAGCCGCTTATCTTAAGCGCGCTGAACGCGCCTTGCGCATGTGTCATGAGTATGGCGCCAAGCTTCTACTCAACGGCGAGCCTGCGCTGCTTGAACATGTGGATGCCGATGGTATTCATTTAACCAGCGAGCGCTTGATGCAGCTGGATCGACGTCCGATTGCCGAGCAAAAGTGGCTCTCTGCCTCGACACATGACCAAACTCAGCTCTCCAAAGCGGCGCTGCTGGGGTGTGATTTTGTGACGCTGTCACCGCTTCGCACTACGCCTTCACATCCGGAAGTAGCGCCGATGGGCTGGCATGATTTTCAACAACTGGTTGAGCGTGCCGGAATGCCGGTCTTTGCGCTGGGTGGAATGACACGCTTCGATGCCAATCACGCCCGCGCCGTAGGCGCCCAAGGCATCGCTTCGATTCGCGATTTCTGGAAGTAAGAAGTTTGTTACTACTGACGTAATGGCGTAAGTCAGCGCTGAGGTACGTACAGAAATAGGTGCTAGAAAAAACGCCTGCCAGATGATTTTGGCAGGCGTTTTTCGTCAAAGACCGCTACGTTAAACAGTGGTCTATAGGGCGATAACGCCTAGTCGCGAAAGCGGCGGGTTAGATCGCTATAGGCATCGATACGGCGGTCACGCAGGTAAGGCCAGATACGGCGAGTATTTTCGCAGCGCGCCATATCAATGGTCACAACCAGTTGTTCAGCTTCTTCACCGGCATGGGCAAGTAGCTCGCCCTGAGGCCCACAAATAAAGCTGCCTCCCCAAAACTGAATGCCATCGCCCACGCCTGAATGATCGGTTTCAAACCCCACGCGATTGGCAACAATCACCGGTAAGCCATTGGCGACGCCATGCGAGCGTTGGATTAACGTCCAGGCATCTTTTTGGCGGGTTTGTTCCGCAATATCATCGTTAGGATCCCAGCCAATCGCCGTGGGGTAGAGCAGCAAGTCTGCTCCGGCCAAGGTCATCAGGCGAGCCGCTTCCGGGTACCACTGATCCCAGCACACCAGTACGCCCAAACGGCCAAGCGAAGTATCAATCGGTGTAAAACCTTCTGCACGGCTCGCATCGTGGTCACCAGGGGTGAAGTAAAACTTCTCATAAAAGCCTGGGTCATCAGGGATGTGCATTTTCCGATACTGACCCACCCGGCCTTTATCTCGGTCGTATACCACCGCCGTGTTGTGATAAAGCCCTGGTGCGCGCCGCTCAAACAGCGAGCCGACCAGCACGATATCCAATTCGCGAGCAAGTGCGGCCAGGTGCTGACCGGTCGGACCATCCAGCGGTTCGGCCAGGTCGAACAGGGCCGGATCTTCATACTGGCAGAAGTAGTGGGTAGCATGCAGCTCTTGCAGCATGACAAGCTGAGCGCCACGTTTTACGGCATCACGAATGCCCGCTTCACTGGCTGCCAGGCTCTGCGCTTTATCGGGCCAGGCAAACTGTTGCACTACGCCAACCGTTAGGTCAGAGGTCACCTTGATAGACATCCTGGCTCCTTACTGATGAAAAGAGGTGGTGAGCGTGCCCTTGGGCAACTGCATGGTCAGGCAGTGTAAGCTGCCATGTTGACGAATAACGCTCGAGCACTCAATGGGAATGAGCGCATGGTTGGGGAACGCTTCGGCCAGCGCACTGAGTGCTAACGCATCAGCCGGGTCGCCGTAGGTTGGCACCAGTACTGCTTCATTAATAATCAAAAAGTTGGCATAAGTAGCTGGCAGCCGATGGCCGTCTTCAGGGTCAAAGCATGCTTGTGGCCAAGGCAGCGGGACAAGCTGGTAGGGCTCGCCGTTGCGTTGTCGAAATGCCTTTAACTCTTGTTCCATGGTGTGTAGGGCTGTGTAGTGCGGGTCTTGTGGGTCATCACAGCGCACATAAGCAATGGTCGATGGGTTACAGAATCGCGCCAAAGTATCAACGTGGCTGTCGGTATCATCACCTTCCAGATGCCCATTGGTTAACCAAAGCACCCGGTCGACGCCGAAATCATCGCCTATCAAGGCTTCAACGTCCTGGCGTGTTAAATGCGGGTTGCGATTAGGATTGAGCAAGCAGGCTTCGGTCGTCAGCAGCGTGCCCGCGCCATCGGTTTCGATAGCCCCGCCTTCCAATACCATATCGCGTGAAGCCACTGGGCATGCCCAGACGCCTGCATCGGCTAACGCCTGCGTCAGCCGATTATCGTTGCTGGCAGGGAATTTTCCGCCCCAGCCGGTGAAGGTGTAATCCAACAGTAGCGGCTGGCCTCCATCATCAACAACGCTAATCGGGCCGTGGTCACGCGCCCAGGTATCATCGGTAGGCGCTACGATCAGCAATAGCTTATGAGCAGGCACACCATAGGCATCGAACGTTTTGCGTACGCGGTCACAGGTGGCTTGATCTGGCATGCTGATCACTACCTGCTGGTAACGAACGGTTGCCAGCACGATGCGCTCAAGCGTTGCTTCTATACGCGATAGAAGCGATGCCCAATCGCCATCAGGGCGTGGCCAGGTCAGCTGTAGACCATCCTGGGGGTGCCATTCCGGCAGCAAGCGATATGTCATATTGGCCAAGGTTAGGAAGTCTCTTGGTAACGTTATTTGAAGTAAAGCGCTCACCGATTTAGCCAGCGCAAATGGGCGCAATGTAGGGCGTCGTCGAAGAACTTGCAAGCGTTACGTGGTTTCAGGGAACGGGCCTGGGGTCTGTTACTCTAATGCCCGTTTGCACATGCAGTATGGCTAAAAAAACCGTACCATGAGCGCTTATTAATAAGGAATGACGCCATGCTTGATCGTTTGCCTTTTCTGGTGGGGCTGCGCTACGTGCGCGCCAAACGCCGGAACCACTTTATTTCTTTTATTTCACTAACATCGATGCTGGGCCTAATGCTGGGTGTGGCGGTACTCATCCTGGTGTTATCGGTTATGAATGGTTTTGACCATGAGCTGCGTACTCGTATTTTAGGAATGGTGCCGCACACTAAAATTGAAGCAACCGATGGCCTGGTGGAGTGGGAGGCGCTGGCAGACCGATTGACGCAGCGTGAGCACGTGATGGGGGCTGCACCGTATGTTGAGCAGCAGGGCATGTTTTCCGCGGGTGGCCGCAACCAGGGAGCCATGGTCAACGGTATTGATCCCGATTGGGAAGACCAGGTCTCGATTATTGGTCAGCATATGCGCCAAGGCACGTTGGCTGAATTAGTGCCAGATGAGTGGAATGTGGTGCTTGGCTCTATGCTTGCTCGTCAGCTGGGGGTGGGTGTAGGCGATCGAGTGACGCTGCTGGTGCCGGAAGCTTCTATCACCCCTGCGGGTGTCTTCCCGCGGTTAAAGCGCTTTACCGTTAGCGGTATTTTCAGCGTGGGCGCCGATTTGGACGCCAATCTCGCTTACGCCAATATCGAAGATATGAAAACCCTCGCGCGCCTTGGCGACGCGGTAGGTGGTTTGCGCCTTGAGCTTGATGATCTGTTTATTGCGGGCAGCGAGACCCAGGCCATTGTGAACGACTTGGGACCAGGCTACCGCGGCAACGATTGGACGTACTCGCATGGCAACCTTTTCCAGGCCATTCAGATGGAAAAGCGCATGATTGCACTGCTACTAACGGTGATCATTGCCGTTGCGGCGTTCAATATTGTTTCTACTCTGGTCATGGTGGTCACCGACAAGCGTGCCGATATCGCTATTTTGCGTACCATTGGTGCTACGCCACGCTCGATCATGGGCATCTTTATCGTACAAGGCATGGCCATTGGCTTGATTGGTATTGCGATTGGCGTTGCTGTGGGCATACTGCTGGCGCTGACAGTATCTGATCTGATCGGTTGGTTTGAAGCGGCCTTTGGGATTAAATTTCTGGATGCAGGCGTTTACTTTATCAGCGATTTGCCGTCCCAGCTTAGGTGGAATGACGTGCGCAATATTGTGTTGGCGGCCTTCGGTCTAACGTTTTTGTCCACGCTGTACCCAGCCTGGCGCGCTGCTCGCGTTCAACCGGCGGATGTTCTGCGCTATGAATAAGGATGCTTCCATGTCTACTACTGGGCCGTTAACGTCTATGCAGTCAACTTCCACGCCGTCCAACGCTACGCCAGCCGCAGCAGGGGGAGCGAACGAGCCGCCTGTTATGTTGGATTGCCAGGAGTTAACGCGGGTATATAGCGAAGGACCACAAGACCTGACCGTGCTTGATAAGCTTGAACTTTCCGTTCGTGCGGGCGAGCGGGTGGCGATAGTGGGTAGCTCTGGGTCGGGTAAAACCACGCTTTTAAACTTGCTGGGCGGTCTGGATCGCCCAAGCGATGGTCGGGTGGTGATCGCTGGTGAGCCACTTTCCAACTTAAACGAAGCGGCCTTGGGGACGTTTCGTAATCGCTACATTGGGTTTGTTTACCAGTTTCACCATTTGCTGGCAGAATTTACCGCCGTTGAGAATGCAGCGTTACCGTTAATTATCCGCGGTCAGTCGAAAAAAACCGCTGAAAAGCGCGCTATGCAGATTCTTGAGCGTGTAGGGATGAAGGCGCGGGCTGATCATAAGCCTGGCGAGCTTTCCGGTGGTGAGCGCCAGCGGGTCGCCATTGCGCGTGCCTTGGTAACAGACCCAAGCCTGGTGCTAATGGATGAGCCTACCGGTAACCTGGATCAAACGACGGCAGCCACGATTCTAGCCCTGATGGATGAGTTGGCCAAAGAGAGCGCGTGTGCGTTTGTTATCGTGACGCATGACGTGGGGCTGGCTGCACATCAGGACAGGGTGCTTAAACTGGACGCGGGCAAGTTGGTTGAGCAGCCTCGCATGCCTTAATCATCGAACTCGGATTCGATACATGCCCGACGCCGCTGCCTGTTTAGGCGGCGGCGTTTCCAATTATGGGAGACATGCCAGCGCCAAATAAGGCGAATGCCGATATTGGCGGCCACTGCTAGCACAATAGCCGTAATAAATGAGCCAACAATCAGTGGCGGTACAATATCGTGCATTTGTTCGGCAATCCAGCGCGTTGAAATACGCGTAGGTGCTTCACGTGCCGGGGCTCCAAGCATATATGTGCCAATTCGATAGTTAAAATAAAAAATCAGCGGCATGGTGAGTGGGTTGGTAATCCAGACAAGGCCTACCGAAAGTGCTAAATTACAACGGCTTAGGCGAGCACCCACGGCAGCGACTACCATTTGAAATGGAATCGGTAGCATGGCGCAAAACAAGCCAACGCTAAAGGCGTTGGCAACGCTTCGCCGAGTTAAAAGCCACAGCCCGGGGTCGGCAATTAGCGGTGCTATAAAGCGTAGCGACCGCTGTCGCCGTAGCGTGTCGGGTCTGGGCATGTAGCGCTGCAGGAACCGGCGCGGCATGTCAGGTACTCTTGCCTATTAGTGCACCCTATTATCCATATCGCGTAGCGCTTCGGCTATGCCAAGTAGATGAAGTTCTTAAGCCAAGGAGAGTCGTATGCCGTTTGGCATGGCGATACCGGCAGCGCTAGCGGCACTGTTAGGGGCAGTAATCGCGGGATTAAGCGGTATAACGGGGGCAATGAACCCCTTTGTTGGCGTTAGCTTATTGGGCGTGCTGCTACTGATGGCCTGGCGCGCCAAGGCGGCTTTCTGGCTATTGCTGGGTGGCTGGGTAGTGGTTGGCATTCATCAGGAGTGGGGCAGTCGCTTGCCCGAGGGTCTCAACGGCGAAGATGTCGTTGTGGAAGCAAGGGTGCTGAGCGTAACCCCGTTGGGTGATGCACAGCGGTTACTGTTAGCGGTAAAAACCTGTGAAGGACCTACTCATCACCCCGCTTGCGATACGCTTAACAAGGTCCGTGTAACGGCGTATAACGCGCCGACTTACTATGCGGGAGAGCAGTGGCGAATGACGCTACGTCTGCGCCCGCCTCGCGGATTTGCCAACCCTGGCACGTTTGATTTTGAACAGTGGCTCTGGCGAGAAGGCATTCATGCAACGGGGTATGTACGCCAGGAGCCAGCGCCGACGCAATTGGCCACGGCTGGGTTTTCTGTACGAAAGCTGGCGCTTGATGTGTTGGAGAGACAGCCACTTGGTGAACGAACGCGCCGCTGGCTCGCAGCCTTAACGCTGGGGGAGGGCAGCCAGCTAACCCAAGAGGACTGGTCGCTACTCAATGCCACGGGCACGACGCATCTGGTGGTTATTTCAGGCTTGCATGTGGGACTGGTGGCCGGGTTTGCGCTATTGCTGGCAAAGCTCATCGCACGGCTAACAACGCTTTTGAACTGGCGAATGCGCGTGTGGCCCTGGTGGGTGGCCGCGCTGGTCACCATCGGTTATGCCTATCTGGCCGGTATGGAACCGCCCGCCATGCGCGCCATGGTCATGACGCTGGTAGGGCTGTGGGTGCTCAGTGGTCGACACTCCCCAGCCACTTGGCAGGCCTGGTGGCTGGCACTTGCCATTATTCTGCTGCTTGATCCGCTCTCTTTATGGCGCCCCGGGCTCTGGCTATCGTTTGTGGCTGTTGCCTGGTTGATCATTATTTGGCAAGGGCGCACGCGTCCAAAAGGGGTTAAAGGCTGGTGCTGGGCGTTGCTGCGTTCCCAGCTGTTACTGGCCCCGCTAATGGCCGCCGCCGTTCTGATCGCATTTGGACGTATGGCGCCGGGCGCGCCCATTATTAATATAATCGCCGTGCCCTGGGTAAGTTCAATCATGGTGCCGTTGGCGCTGCTGGGCTGGATATTTTCGCCTCTGCCGTGGCTGGGCACGGGCATGTGGTGGTTGTTTGAGCAAGCGCTGTCGGTTTTTTACGTTTTTCTGACCGTTACGTCAGAACGATGGCCGCTGTGGGAACCTGATCATGCGCTAGTGTACCCATTAAGCGGCGCTCTTCTTTTGTTGGCCTTATGCTGGGGGCTGCCAGGCGTGGTGTCCTGGTTGAAAGTGGGGGCTACGTGCCTGGTGGTATCGCTTGCCTGGTGGCTTCCGCTGGAGCAAATACCTAAAGGCACGTTGCGTGTAACGGTGCATGATGTGGGCCAAGGTCAGCTTATCGAGCTACGCAGCCAGCAGTACCGGCTTTTATACGATACTGGGCCACGTTTTCAGGCAGGCTTTATGCCTCTGCAAACATTGTGGTCGCCAGGCCAGCGTTTTGATGAGGTGATAGTTAGCCATGCCGACAGTGACCATGCAGGCGGTATAGGCGCGCTACTGGAGAGCCATGCAGTCACGCACTGGCGTGCGCCTCTAGGTGAAGCTCTACCGGTAACGGCCACCCCATGCGAACGTGGCCAGCAGTGGCAGCGCGATGGAATCACGTATCGGTTTTTATGGCCGCCTGCCGGGTCCAATGATTACTCGGCCAATGACCGCTCCTGCGTGCTGGAAGTCAGCGCGGGAGAGCATCAGTTATTAATTACCGGGGATGTCAGCCGTGATATAGAGCGGCGTTTTCTAAAAGATATTGATGTGCCGCTCAGCGTATTGGTCGCCGGACATCACGGTAGCCGCACAAGTTCAGGTGTTCAGTTTGTCCAACATACAACGCCTTTGCATGTGATCTTTAGTGCAGGTCGCAATAATGCTTTCCAGCATCCGGTCGATGATGTGGTACGCCGCTTCCGAGCGTATAAGAGCTGCCTGTGGAGTACCGGGCACGATGGGGCACTGCGGTTTTGGCTTCAAAAAGATCATCCTGTGTCTATTACACCAATGCGTTGGCCATCCGGCAGTGTTCAACATGGTGGCGTTAAGCGGTGTCGATGCGCCTCGCCATAAGGTAGAATCCAGCGCATTGCACACTATTGCCAGGAGCGCGTGTGACCGATTCAAGTTGGGTTATTTATAAACGGCTACTTAGCTACGTAAAACCACACTGGCAAGCATTTGGCTTGGCCGCTGTTGGGTTTGTGGTATATGCCGCATCAAGTACGGCACTTGCTGAGATGATGAAGCGGTTAATCGATGGTATCCAAAATCCCGATGCTGCTTTTCGGCTGTTTCTTCCGCTGTTTGTTATTTTGATGTTTGCTTCGCGTGGTGTAGGCACTTTTCTAAGTACCTACTATATGGCGTATGTAGGACGCTATGTGATCCACACGCTGCGCTGCGACGTTTTTGCCCACATGCTGCATCTGCCTGGACGGTTTTTTGACCAGCACTCAAGCGGTCACCTTGTTTCGCGCGTGACCTACCATGTAGAGCAAGTGGCGGGCGCTGCAACGAACGCTGTCACCGTTATTTTGCGTGAAGGCCTGTTTGTTGTGGGGTTGGTGGGTTATTTGTTTTGGACGAACTGGATGCTAACCCTACTGTTTTTAGGGGTTACCCCTATTATTGGCGTGGTGGTGAGCTATGTCAGCAAGCGCTTTCGGCGTATTTCCAAACGCATACAAAGCTCGATGGGTGATGTCACTCATGTCGCTTCCGAAGGCTTGTCAGGCTACCGCGTTGTGCGCACCTACGGCGCTGAGGATTATGAAAAGCAACGGTTTGCACGGGTAAGCGAAGAGAACCGTAAACAGAGTATGAAAGAAGCAATGACGCGGGCGATAAGCTCCCCGGTTATTCTTATGCTGGTAGCGATATCCATGGCGCTGCTGGTGTGGCTGGCCATGGCGCCGGCGATAATGGCCGATATGACGCCAGGTGAGTTTGTTGCGTTTATTACCGCAGCGGCCTTGATGATCAAGCCGGTACGTCAGCTCACTGAAATTAACAGTGAAATTCAAAAAGGGCTTGCCGCCGCTTCAGAGCTCTTTGGGTTGATGGATACAGCACCGGAACAAGACACCGGTCAGCGTGTGCCCAAGCGTCTAACGGGCGAGCTGATGCTCGAAAATATTGGTTTTCGCTATGCCGACGACCAGCCAAGCGTGCTGCATGACATCAATTTGCACGTCTCGCCAGGTGAGATGGTGGCGATTGTGGGTCGCTCAGGTAGCGGAAAATCAACCCTCGTTAGCCTATTACCACGCTTTTATCGCCTTAATGAAGGGCGCATCTTAATCGACGGTGTGGATATTAATGAGTATGCGTTAGGCCCATTGCGCCAGCAGATTGGTTTGGTCACACAGCAAGTGACGCTCTTTAACGCCACGGTGGCCGATAATATTGCTTATGGCACGGAGAATCCTGATCGTCAGGCAGTTGAAGCTGCCGCCAAGGCGGCGTATGCCAGCGAATTTATCGATAAGCTGCCACAAGGTTATGAAACGGTAGTGGGTGAAAACGGGGTCATGCTATCGGGTGGGCAACGTCAGCGCCTGGCGATCGCCCGGGCGATTTTTAAAGATAGCCCGATATTGATTTTGGACGAGGCAACCTCCGCTCTGGATACCGAGTCTGAGCGTTATATTCAAAAAGCGCTGGAACACGTCTGCCAGGGACGCACGACACTCGTTATCGCCCATCGTCTGTCAACGATTGAGCGTGCAGATCGAATTCTGGTGATGGACCAGGGGCGTATTATTGAGCAAGGAGCACACCGAGAGCTTCTGGACAAAGGTGGTGCCTACTCTGCGCTGTATCAACTTCAGTTTCAGGAAGCATAATGACGCTAGCTCAGCGCTGGCTTGAAGCGGGCTATCACAATAGCCCTTGGCTATTGCCGCTAAGGCCATTGGGCGCGCTTTATAAGCATGTCATGGCGCGTCGTGAAGCTGCGTACATGAATGGCCAAAAGGCCACATGGCGTGCGCCAGTGCCGGTCATCGTGGTGGGTAATATCACCCTGGGTGGAACCGGAAAATCGCCATTAGTGGCCTGGTTAAGCCGCTGGCTGGTCGCACAAGGTTGGACGCCGGGTATCATCACGCGTGGTTATGGCGGTAAAGCCGAGCACTACCCGCTCCAGGTAACGCCATCGACGGATCCCGCGCAAAGCGGTGACGAGCCGGTTATGTTGGCTCAGCAAACCTTGTTACCCGTGGTAGCAGACCCCAAGCGTGCGCGTGGCGCTCAAGCGTTGGTCGATCTCGGTTGCGATATTATTTTGAGTGACGACGGGCTGCAGCATCTGGCGCTTGAGCGAGACATTGAGATCGTGGTGATTGATGGGGCGCGAGGGTTGGGTAATCGTCGCTGCCTGCCTGCAGGGCCACTGCGTGAGTCGCCCGAACGTTTAGCGCGTGTAGATGCGGTGGTTGTTAATGGTGAAATAGTGAATGGTGAAATAGCGAAGGGAGACATGCGCCAATCACTTTCGGTGAGCGCCACTTCCATGCAGCTAATGCCGATAAGTTGGCGGCGCCTAAATGATGGCAAGCGCTTTCCGCTGACACCGCTACCTTTTAGCGAGCCGGTGTTTGGCGTGGCCGGTATCGGACACCCCGCGCGCTTTTTTACTACATTGCGTGATTTAGGCGTAAACGGTGAGATGCTGGCGTTGGCAGACCATCAGCGTTTTAGTGCGGATATATTTGCTCCGGCGAAACAGCGGCCCGTGGTCATGACCGCCAAAGATGCGGTGAAATGCATGGGAATTGCGCCACCCAATAGCTGGATATTAGAAGTGGAGGCAACGCTTCCATTAGAATTTGAACATTGGCTGGCAGCCAGGCTGTCAGCCCTGTCCTGAAGGGGATGCATAAATGGATAAGGAACTGCTGGCAATGCTGGTTTGCCCGTTATGTAACGGCAAGCTTAAATACGACCGCGAAGCGCAGGAACTGGTTTGTCTTTATGACGGTCTAGCGTATCCGATACAAGAAGGTATCCCGGTTATGCTGCCTGAGGAAGCCCGGGTAATGGACGCTGACGAAAAGCTCCCAACCTCACCAGGTCGCACGGGAGACCTGTAATGACGTTTCCTGCATTTATAGCCGTTGTGCCTGCCCGCTATGGTTCAACCCGGTTGCCAGGCAAGCCTCTGCTGGATATTGCTGGTGAGCCTATGGTCGCCCATGTATGGCGGCGTGCCTGTCAAAGCCAGGCCGCTCGTGTGGTTGTTGCGACCGATGATGAACGTATCCGTGATGCGATGCTGCCGTATGGGGCTGAGGTCGTCATGACGCGCGATGATCACGCCTCGGGGACGGATCGGCTTGCCGAAGTCGCCCAGATCCTTTCTTTGGGTGAAGACGAGCTAGTGGTGAATGTGCAGGGTGACGAGCCGCTCATTCCGCCCGCGTTAATCGACCAGGTGGCACTGCGCTTGGCCGATGACGCAGAAGCCTCCATTGCGACGTTGGCTGAGCCGATTAACGATGTAGCATCACTCTTTAATCCCAACGTGGTCAAAGTAGTGCGCTCATTGCAGGGGCGGGCGCTGTATTTCTCACGTGCGCCCATCCCCTGGGATCGTGAGCAGTTCAAGCAGCAGCCTGCACTGCTTGAAACGGATGCATGGCTGCGCCATATCGGGATTTATGCCTACCGCGCGAGCTTTCTAGCCGCCTATCGGGACTGGCCAGCCTCGATGCTGGAGCAGTTAGAGCAGCTTGAACAGCTGCGTGCTTTGCAGCATGGCCATTTAATTCAGGTGGCATTGGCGTGCGAGGTTAACCCGGCAGGTGTCGACACGGCGGAAGATTTAGCTCGTGTTCGCGCGCTGTTAGCGCCATCTGGTTAATACTTTTCAACGTACAGGGAGCGCGTTGTGACGCGGGTACTTTTTGTCTGTTTAGGAAATATTTGTCGCTCGCCCACTGCCGAGGGCATTTTTCGACGTGCGCTGGAAAACGCAGGTATGAGTGAATGTGTCAGTATTGACTCTTGCGGAGTAGGTGCTTGGCACATCGGGAAAGCACCCGATTCGCGCGCTCAATCAGCAGCCAAGCGGCGAGGTATTGACCTGAGCCAGCTATGTGCCCGGCAGTTGACCGCAGAAGATTTTCTGGCATTCGATTATGTACTGGGCATGGATAACGGCAATCTGCGGGCAATGCATGCCTTGAAACCTGCCGAAAGCAACGCTTATGTCGGGCTTTTTCTGGAGTTCTCTGGAACGCCGGGAGCAGAGGTTCCAGACCCTTACTATGGTGGTGAGCAGGGATTTGAAGACGTACTTGATATGATCGAAACGGCGTCACAAGGGTTAATCCAGCACCTGAAAAGTGACCGCGTGTGACAGCTTCAGCCCTTAAAAACTCGGCTTGTCTCATTAACGAACGCGTGGATCTTTCATCGTCCAATACGTTACGTTTGCCCTGCGTGGCTGATTATTACGCTGAACCCACCACGCTAGACGCCTTACGTGCGACGCTTGCTATCGCCCATCATCAGCGCTGGCCGGTAACGCTTTTGGGTGGAGGGAGCAACGTGCTTTTGCCGCCGCGCTTAACAGGGATTGCGATACGCCCGGCACTACGGCAGTGGTGGCTGACCTCGGCGGGTAATAATGTGCTGGCGCATGTGGGGGCTGGTGTTAACTGGCATACGTTGGTGCTCAATATGTCGGCCCGAGGGCTCTGGGGAATTGAAAACCTGGCGCTGATTCCGGGTGATTGTGGTGCAGCCCCCGTGCAAAACATCGGCGCCTATGGCGTTGAGCTTGCCGATAGCCTTCAGGCCGTGCAGGTCATGGAGATTGCGACAGGAAGCACGCGTTGGCTTGAGAATGCCGAGTGTGCGTTTGGCTACCGCGATAGCCTTTTCAAGGGTGCGCTGTGTGATCGTGTCGTGATTACTCGGCTGGTATTGCGGCTTTCCAGGCAGCCCGCACCGAAGGTTCACTATGGCGATCTTGCCTCGCGCTTGCCGAATGCGCCCACCCCGTTGGATGTTGCAGAGGCAGTGGCAGCTATTCGTCAGGAAAAATTGCCAGACCCGGGGCAGCTTGCCAATGCAGGCAGTTTTTTCAAGAATCCCATTGTTTCAGATCAGCAAGGGCAGACGCTATTGGCCCGCTATCCTGACATGCCACATTTCCCTTTAGGCGAAGGAAAGACCAAATTGGCGGCCGGTTGGTTGATTGATCAGTGCTGTCTTAAAGGTGTATGTGAGGGCGAATTTGGCGTGCATGACCGCCAGGCGTTAGTGTTGGTTCATTTTGGCGGCGGTGACCGTAAGGGATTGCTGCGCTTTGCAGGCAAGATTATCGACCGTGTGCATGCTCGTTTTAACGTACGGCTGGAGCCAGAGCCACGCTTGGTTCAAGGTTGATAAATACATGAGCACTAACGCATAAAAAAACCCCGCCAGGCGGGGTTTTTTTTACGCAGTCAGCAAATTACTCTTTGCTGGCTTCTTGTGCCTGCTTGCGCAGCTCACGAGGGTCGTTATGCGCACGGGTGCGGCGACGACGCGGCTTGGGTGCTTCTTCAGCCACTTCTTCGGCGACAGGTGCGTCTACCGGTTTAGCGGCGTGTGGCGCAACGTCAACGTTAGTGGCGTCAGGCTGCACATCTTCCTGGGCAAGCGATTTGTCGGCAGGTACGTTATCCGCAGGTGTGCTGCTTTCTACAGGTTCCTGAACAGGTGTAGCGTCTGCCAACGCATTGACCGGTGCCAACTGTTGGGGGTCATCGGCTACGCCGCTTTCGGCCAATTCAGTGGGCGATGGCGCGAGCGTAGTATCGACGTCGCTACTTGCGTCGCTTTCGAGCTTTTCATCGGTCTGCTGCGGAAGAGATATGACATCGTCACTCTTCGCTTCATCTGCCGTTTTCGGCTCATCTTCCGAGACCGGTGCGCTTTCAGGCTCGGCAGCTGCGGGCGTCTCTTGCTGGGCCGGTGCTGTTGCTTCAGCTGACGCATCGTTATGCTCGGCGACTTTCGGAGAGGGTTGTTCCGCTTTAAGTGTTTCGGCGGGTTCAACTGCCGCTACCGGAGTCGTTTCGTCAGCAGCGCTAACGCCGGTATTTTCCGCGTCTTGAGGCTTGGCACTTTCCTGAGCTGCTGCTTGAGATGGTGCTTGAGAAAGTTCCTGAACGGTTTCCTGAGTGTTTTCCTCAGCGGTCGCTTGATGCGATTGGCTGTCAGCGTGATTGCTATCTGCAATGCTGCTGGCAGGCGAAGCTTCGGCTTGTGTTTCAGGCAACTGCGCAGAGGCTTCAGAAAGGCTTTCGTGAGCGACTTCCTGTTTCGGCGCTGCAGCTTCGGGCGTTTCCGTCGCTGGGGCTGTAGCGTCTGCGTGCGTTGCCTCTTCGGCTGCCTGGGCCTGCAGCTTTAACTGCTCGGCTTCCGCCTGAGGGCTGACTGCCTGCTTGCGTGAACGGTTGCGCGGGTTGTTGCGTGTACGCTTCGGTTTGCCATCATCCTGGGGAGTCGGCTGTTCTGCGTTGTTTTGCGCAGCTTCTTTTGCCGGTTTATTGTCGCGTTGAGCCTCTCGACGCGACTCTTTTTGAGGCGCTTTCTTCGATGTATCCAGACTTTCGTCTTTTGCGGGAGAGGTCTCTTTCTGATTCTGGCGGCTGTTTTTGCTGCCACTCTCCTGCGTTTTAGTATCGTCCTGCTGCTGGTTCCGGCGACGATTGCGAGTGCGAGAAGGGCCGCTGCGCTTATCGTTGGCTTCTTCGCTGGCATCGACATTGGCATTTCGCGACGGGGTCTGCCGCTGATCTGCCTTGCTGTTTTCGGTGCGCTCGCTACGGGCAGGACGCTGTTTCGTCTCACTGCCTAATGGGGCCGGTTTCTGTTGACTGCGCTCGGCTTGTTTACGTGGCGTAGGCGCTTCTGGCTTGCTAACAGGGGCTTCGGCTGGGCTGTTGTCATCGCTGCCCAGTAGCTTTGCAAACCCGCGGATAAAGCGCCCAATAACGCTGGGTTGCTCATCGTTGGTAGCAGGTACGGTGGCCTTGGCTGCTGCTGGCTCGTCCGTCTGTAGTGAGGCGGGGGCGGGGGCATTATGAGCAATGCTCTTAACTGCCGCTTCAGCGCGCTGTGTGGGCGGCGCGAAGTTGGGGTTGGGCTCTTTGCCTACTTCGGTATCGGTAGATAGCTCGAAGCTTGACAGTGTTTGAGTGTCATCTTCATCTAAATGGTCATCGCGTAAACGCTGCACGTCATAATGAGGCGTATGCATTTCCGGATTGGGTAGCAGTACAACGCGTACCTCTTGGCGTGACTCAATATCGGCCAGTACGCTACGTTTTTCATTGAGCAGGTAGGTAGCAACAGGTACGGGCAGAATCGCACGAATTTGTGCGCTACGCTCTTTCATGGCCTCTTCTTCGATAAGGCGCATGATCGAGAGTGAGAGCGAACGGACATCGCGGATGGTGCCCTGACCATTACAGCGCGGGCAGACCACACCGCTGGTTTCGCCCAGTGAAGGGCGCAGGCGCTGGCGAGACATCTCCATCAAGCCAAAGCGTGAAATGCGCCCAATCTGTACCCGTGCGCGGTCAAGCTTCAAAGCGTCGCGCATGCGGTTTTCGACTTCGCGCTGATTGCGTGCCGGGCCCATGTCGATAAAGTCAATCACCACCAGGCCGCCAATGTCCCGAAGGCGCAGCTGGCGGGCGATTTCATCGGCCGCTTCAGAATTGGTCTGAAGGGCGGTTTCTTCAATATCGCTGCCGCGGGTCGCTCGGGCGGAGTTGATGTCGATTGAAACCAGTGCTTCGGTATGGTCGATAACGATCGAGCCGCCAGACGGGAGTTTTACCTCGCGCTGATAGGCTGTTTCGATCTGTGACTCAATTTGAAAGCGCGAGAAGAGCGGCACTTCATCCGCATAGAGTTTGATTTTTTGCTGATATGACGGCATTACCTGACGGATAAAGCCTAGTGCTTCAGCATGAATCTCAGGGCTGTCAATGAGCACTTCGCCGATATCCTGGCGCAGGTAATCCCGCATGGCCCGGATAATAACGTTGGATTCGCGGTAAATCAGGAACGGAGCAGGGCGCTTGGCGGCCTCTGTGGTGATTGATTCCCACACCTGGGCCAGATAATCCAGGTCCCACTGAAGCTCTTCGGGATTACGGCCAATGCCCGCCGTGCGCACGATGAGACCCATCTTGTCAGGTACGGTGAGCTGACCCATGGCGTCTTTTAGCTGGCTGCGCTCTTCGCCCTCAATGCGGCGAGAAATACCGCCTGCACGAGGGTTGTTGGGCATAAGCACCAAAAAGCGACCTGCCAGGCTAATAAAGGTCGTTAAGGCTGCGCCTTTGTTGCCGCGCTCTTCCTTGTCCACCTGCACGATAACTTCCTGGCCCTCTTTCAGTACCTCTTTAATACTGGGGCGGCCAGATACGTCTTTAAGAAAGTATTCGCGGGAGATCTCCTTGAGCGGTAGAAAACCATGGCGCTCTGCACCAAAGTCAACGAAGGCCGCTTCAAGGGAGGGTTCCACGCGGGTAATTTTGCCGCGGTAAATATTGGCTTTTTTCTGCTCTCGTGCACCTGATTCAATATCCAAATCGTACAGGCGTTGTCCATCAACCAGCGCGACCCGAAGCTCTTCGGGTTGGGTCGCATTGATAAGCATCCGTTTCATGTTGTCTCGCATAGCGTTGCGCGCCGACGGACCGTCTAAGGAGTGACGTAGACGAATCGGTGGGTGCTGCGTGCTTGTGCTCGGCGCATGGTTATGCTGACGCGGCAAGCCAGGAAGGTTTTAACCGACCCGGCTGACAGGTTGAGTACGTGGCGGAGGCAGGACGTGTTTCGGTGGCTGTCACGTCCATCCGGCCCTGCTGACACCGCCTACACCTAGCATTCATCGATTCGTCAACGCCGGCCGTCGGCACAGCGTTGAACTTGTCGCCCAGAAGTGACCAGCGCCTTGTGACGAAAAGACGGGGCAGTTCTGGGCGTGGCGTTTTATTCAGCATTCGCTTGCCGTTTTGGGCTAAGCGTTAGCAAATCTGTCGACATCATACGGGCGACAGAGTGACTGCATTTTAATACGTTAAGATTCGGGCAATGCGTACACTGGCGCCGCTTCTTGTGCTCAGGCCTGCGTGTTAGTCGGGCAGGCGCTTTTAGCTAAACGTGGTAGTAGCACTTGTGAAAACTGTAATACTCGACAAGCTGCCCACGCTTAGTAGTGAACGATTTGGAATATAACAGTAAAGACAACTACCAGCAATTGACGCAATGCCCTTGGGTCTACGTTAGAATGCCGTTTTTAGCCTGGCATCATAGAGACACAGCAGGAGTGCGCGGCAATGGCCGAAGGGCGTGAAGTACAGTGGGTGGATATCGCCCCTGAACAGGCAGGTCAAAGAATTGACAATTTTTTGATGACTCGCCTGAAAGGTGCTCCTAGAGCATTGATATACCGCATCGTGCGTAAAGGTGAAGTGCGGGTTAATAAAAAGCGCGTCAAGGTGGACTACCGTCTCCAGGCGGGTGACCTGGTCCGGGTGCCGCCATTACGTTTGGCGCCGCGTGAGGCGGTGAAGGAAGTCAGCGATAATTTGCGTGACGTGTTAGTAGGTAGCGTCATTATGGAAGGCCCTGACTGGATGGTGCTTAATAAGCCTTCTGGCTTGGCGGTGCATGGGGGGAGCGGGGTTAAAATCGGGTTGATTGAAGCACTGCGTCAGGTGCGGGATGATTTGAGCTTTTTGGAGCTTGTTCATCGGCTTGATCGCGATACCTCTGGCTGCTTGTTGCTGGCAAAGTCTCGTGATGCCTTGGTGACACTTAACGAGTCGTTAAAAAAACATGGCATGGACAAGCGTTATCTGGCGCTTGTGAGCGGTCGCTGGCCTGCACGTAAAACCTATGAAAGTGCGCGTCTTGACCGATTCGACGCAGGCAACGGTGAGCGTAGAGTGCGGGTAGATCCAAACGGCAAGGTATCGCGCACCCATTTTGCGGTTGTTGAAACCTTTGAGAAAGCCACGCTGATTGAAGCCGAGCCGGTGACCGGGCGAACACATCAAATTCGCGTTCATGCGACTCATGCGGGGCATGCGCTGCTTGGGGATGATAAGTACTCGACACGTGAAAGTGCGCACTTGACAAAACAGCTAGGCGTTAGTCGTCTGTTTCTGCATGCCCGCTCGCTAACGTTTCCAGAACCTACCAACGGCCGCCCAGTGACCGTTAAGGCGCCGTTGCCAGACGTTCTGGAAGACGTGCTCAAGCGTGCTCGGCAATAAATGTACGGGCAGTGAAGTAATAAGGGGCGGTAATGCGTTACGAGCTGATTATTTTTGATTGGGACGGCACCCTGATGGATTCGGTGTCGAAAATTGTTGCCTGTATGCAGGTAGCGGCCCAGGAGGCTGAGTGGGGTGAGCTGGACGTCGCGGCCATTAGAGATATTATCGGCCTGGGGCTCCCGGAAGCCATTGCCACGCTGTGTCCGGGCATCGGTCCTGCTCAGGCCGAACGCTTGCGTGAGCGCTATGCACATCAGTTTGTGCATGGAAACACAACGCCCATGCCGTTTTTTAATGGGGTCGAGGCGCACGTAGCGCGCCTTCGCGAGCGCGAACAGCAGCGTTTGGCCGTTGCCACGGGTAAAAGCCGCCGTGGCCTTGATCGGGTTTTCACTGAAACGGGAAGTGGGGGCTGGTTTCATGCTAGTCGCACCGCAGATGAAACACGTTCAAAGCCACACCCACAAATGCTGAATGAGTTGCTTCTAGAGCTTGACGTTCCTGTGGAGCGTGCAGTGATGGTAGGCGATACTGAATATGACCTGGAAATGGCGCGGGCCATCGGCATGGATCGTGTGGCAGTAACGTACGGTGTTCATACGCCAGCGCGGCTAGCGGCAAGCCAGCCCAAATGGGTCGCTCATAACGTTGAAGATCTTTTTGGCTGGCTGCATGGATAGAGGATGCGACGTTGGGTGGATGGTTAATCATCTGGCGTCCCTAAACTCAAAAAAGGATGCTATATGAGTGATGATTGGCGCCGCAGTGATGCCAGCGGGTACCAACAGCCTGAGGGCAACCCTGCATCTGATCGTTCAAACCAGGATCGCTGGACGCAGGGTCCTGACGTGGCGGCTTATAAAGATGAGGCTGCTACGGTAGGGGCGGCTGGCGATGATGCTGAAACGCTGCGTGAGCGGCAGCGCCTGGCACAGGTTGAAATGATGGATCGCTGGATTGGCGGCGTGTTAACAGAGCAGCGTCGTACACGGCGTTGGAAGTTGTTTTTCCGTTTTATGACGCTCTTTTTGATACTGGCGTTAGTCGCGACCGTTGTATATAACGCTTTTTGGGCCGCAACGGGCGATGCGTCTACCCTGCAGCGTCACTTGGGCATCGTAGACGTTAATGGCGTTATTGCCAGTGATGCTCCAGCGAATGCCGAGCGTATCATTCAGGGATTAAATCGCGCCTGGGAATCAGATAATACCGAAGCCGTTGTGCTGCATATTGATAGTCCCGGTGGTAGCCCGGTTCAATCGCAGCGTATTTATGCGGAAATCATGCGCCTGCGCGAGCAGGGTGATAAGCCGATTCTGGCGGTTATCGAGGATATCGGTGCGAGTGGGGCGTATTATATCGCTTCGGCAGCCGATGAAATCATTGCTTCACCGGCAAGCCTGGTGGGCTCGATTGGGGTTATTTATGCAGGATTTGGCTTTCAGGATGCGATCAGCCAGATAGGCGTAGAGCGCCGTGTGTTAACGGCGGGCGAGAACAAGGCATTTTTGGACCCGTTTCAGCCGCTTGATGAAGAGGCGCAGGCATTCTGGCAGAGTGTGTTGACGCAAACACATCAGCAATTTATGAATGATGTTCGTGCTGGGCGAGGCGATCGGCTAAGCGACCAGCCAGATATATTCTCTGGGCTTATCTGGAGCGGCGAGCAGGCGCTTGAGCTTGGTCTGGTGGACCAGTTGGCAAGCCTTGAAGAAGTGGCGCGCGATCAGGTGGGGGAGGCGAGTTGGGAAGATTATACGCCGCGTCTTGATCCGTTTGATCGGTTGACGCGACGCTTTACCCAAGTGGCGGCGGAGGTGCTTGGCCTTAAAGCGGCTCACTCACCGCTACGCTACCAGGCACAATAAACCCGAGCTTAACCGTCAAGTGGGTCCATGCCCACTTGGCGTAGCATATTACACAGCGCAATAAGCGGAAGCCCAATCAGGGCGTTCGGATCACGCCCTTCTAACGCTTCAAACAGCGTGATGCCCAATCCTTCCATTCGAAAGCTGCCAGCGCTGTCCAGTGGTTGCTCAAGGGTGACGTAGCGCTCAATTTCGCGTGTGGTCAGCTGCCGAAAGATAACGTCGAAAGGCTCTATGTGGGTGTAGTGGCGTTGCCTTTGGGTATCAAGCAGCGCTAACCCGGTTAAAAAAGTAACGCGCTGACCTGAAAAACGCGCCAGGTTGGCGCAGGCGCGTTCCTGGGTGTGGGGCTTGCCCAGTATGTCGCCTTCAAAGAGCGCTACCTGGTCTGAGCCGATAATGTAGTGATTGGGGAAGTGGGGCGCCACGGCGTTGGCTTTGCTGAGCGCTAAACGATGCACAAGTGCCTTGGGGGACTCATTGGCACGAGGTGTTTCGTCAATATCAGGCGAATAGCACTGATAGGGAAGCTGTAAGCGTTCCAACAGCTCTCGTCGCCAGCGCGAGCTTGAGCCCAGCACCAGCGATGCGTTTTGAGTAAGCGGCACGCCATTTCTCCTAAGCGATTTGGAATAAAAGGGGAGTGTAGCGAAAGCCAGCGGGCGTGCCTAATTTGCGGGTGTGGGCGATAAGTCATGGGGAAATGTGCGATAAACCATGAAGAATTGAGTTGAAGCTTTGACACCAGCGGGGGGAGTGCCTATCATTGCGCGCCTATGTTGACCTCACAACTCCCCAGCCGGGTTGAGCCTTATAAGCTTGCAGCCCGCCGCGAACGACTAGAAGGCGTAGTGGCACTGAATTCGTTGCCACGGCTTGCCGAAGAGGCAGGTGACCAAACGGGCGACTGTCATGTTGTCCTTGAGTTTGGTGTGGATGCCCAAGGTCGTCGTGAAATTCGTGGCCATTTGCAAGCGACGCTGGCATTGCCATGTCGTCGTTGCCTGGTGCCGCTGAGCCAAGACGTGTCCAGTGACTTCCTGCTTGGAATGATCAGTGACGAGGCCTTGGCCGCCGAGCTGCCTGCCAGTCATGAACCGGTGCTGGTGGAAAAAGAACAGCTGGATCTACTAACGGTAGTTGAGGATGAGCTTATCCTCAGTCTGCCGCAGGTGGTCTATCACGATGAGACCGAATGCCATGTCTCGGCGGAGCAGCTGGTCAGCAAGACAGACGGCACGTCAGAAGAAGCGACGCCGGCCACGAACCCTTTCGCAGTGCTTAATGCCTTAAAGGGCAAAAAGTAAGCGTTATTTACCCTACACACCCTGGAGTAAACACCCATGGCAGTTCAAAAGAACCGTAAGACTCGTTCCAAGCGCGGTATGCGTCGTAGCCACGACGCGCTGAGCGCGCCGACGCTGTCTCAGGACAAAGAAACCGGTACGACGCACCTGCGTCACCATGTCGCTGCAGATGGTTTCTACCGTGGTCGCAAGGTGGTTGAGGTATAAGCCTTAACTATCTTGTTAAGCGGCCAAATAGAGTGGGTGCTGCATGCGCCTAGCGATTGATGTGATGGGAGGCGATCAAGGCTCCCATGCGGTTATCGAAGGCTCTGCAAGAGCAGTGATTGAACATCCTGGTCTTGAATTGACTCTGTTTGGTCCGCGTCAGCATATTATTGCTGAGCTTTCACGCTTGCCGCAGCCTCTGGCTGCGGCAGCGTCACGTTTAGCGGTTAGTGATGCCCCTTTGAGCATCTCTCAGGCCTCCAGTGCTGCCTGGGCGCTTCGTCATGGCCAGGAAAGCAGTATGGCGTGTATGTTGCGGAGTCTTCGGTTGGGCGAGTCAGTCGCTGGCGTAAGCGCGGGCAATACGGCTGCGTTGGTCGCGCTTGCTCGTCGTGAGCTGGGAACGCTTAAAGGTATTTCACGGCCTGCCATTAGTACTGCGATTCCGGCCCGCTATGGCCGTCGCTGCTATTTACTGGATTTGGGCGCGAACGTGGATTCGCCCGCGCACCGGTTGGTTGATTTTGCCGTCATGGGTGCTGCCATGGCGCAGTGCGTTGATAATGTAAGCCTGCCCCGTGTCGCGCTGCTTAATGTGGGGGCGGAAGCTACCAAGGGGAGTGCGAATGTGCGCGAAGCAGACCGGCTTCTGCGCGAATATTCTGATGCGTCCGCCTTTGCCTATCAGGGGTATGCCGAAGGTGGTGATCTTTTTGAAGGCAAGCTTGATGTGGTGGTGTGTGATGGCTTTGTCGGGAATGCCGTACTCAAAGCAAGCGAAGGTTTGACTCGTATGCTGGTTGAGCGTGTCCAAATGGCGTTTGAATCGCGCCTAAGCGGTCGTTTGGCAAGCCTACTGGCCAAGCCTGTGTTGCGCTATCTAAAGCAAGAATTAAACCCTGTACGCTACAATGGAGCAAGCCTGCTTGGTTTGAAGGGCATCGTGGTGAAAAGCCATGGTGGTACCCAGGCAGAGGGTTTTTATTATGCGATCCAGCGTGCTGTACATGAGGTGGAGCATAATCTACCCGCGCGTATGGCAGGGCGTTGGGAGCGCCGTTAATACCATTTTCAGTCATTAAGGAAGGCGCTTATGTGTACACCATGGTGTAGGGTATGGGCGCAGAGTGCTACTAGGTAAAGTGCTCGATAATAAAAGGTTAGAACTTATTTTGCGGGCTATGGGTGACAGCAGGATGTAGCCATAGCCACGCTTATCGCTCAAATGAGCAAATGCCTAAAGAGCAAAGGTGAACGACATGTCTCAACCCCTTGCCCTCATTTTTCCCGGGCAAGGCTCTCAGCAGCTTGGAATGCTGCGTGAGCTAGCCGAACGCTATAGTGTAGTGGGAACAACATTTGAGGAAGCTTCGGATGCACTTGGTTACGACTTGTGGAAAGTCGTCCAGGAAGGCCCCGAGGCCGCGCTAAACGCGACCGCTTGCACGCAGCCTGCGCTGCTTTCTGCTAGTGTTGCAATTTGGCGGGTGTGGCAGGAGCTTGAAGGGCCTCGGCCTACTGTCATGGCCGGGCACAGCCTGGGTGAATATAGCGCCATGGTGTGTGCGGGTGTGATGAGTTTTGCTGAAGGCGTTCAGCTGGTTCGCCTTCGCGGCGAAGCCATGCAGGACGCTGTACCGGTCGGTGAGGGCGGTATGGCGGCTATTCTCGGCTTGGAAGATAGTGCGGTTGAAGCCGCTTGCGCCAGTGCTGCGCAGGGGGATATTGTTTCGGCCGTTAATTATAATTCGCCGGGCCAGGTCGTGATTGCCGGAAGTGCCGCTGCGGTTGAGCGGGCGATTGTGGCGTGTCAGGAGGCGGGTGCCAAGCGTGCAATGGCGCTGCCGGTTTCGGTGCCTTCGCATTGTGAACTGATGCGTCCAGCTGCCGAGCGTTTGGCCACCGCTATGGAAAGTGTCGAATTTCGAGCGCCACGCTACACGGTTATTCAAAACGTAGATGCGCAGGCGCATGCCGACATTGATACGCTGCGTACGCGGTTGATCGAGCAGCTTTATCAGCCGGTGCGTTGGGCAGCATGCGTTGAAGCCATGGCTGCTCAGTCTGTTAATGTATTTATTGAGTGTGGCCCAGGTAAAGTGCTGACAGGGCTTAACAAGCGCATTGTCCGTGGCGCTAAAGGGTTGGCAGTCAATAGCCTGGATGCGGCGCTTGAGCTGGCACGTGAAGCGCAGACTAGTGACGCCTAGTTCGCTGAAATTTTCGCTATCCTTGCTTATTTACGTGGTTAAGAAGCCAATAGTTAAAGGCAAAAAATTATGACGCAAGAACGCCGAGTTGCGCTTGTTACTGGTGCCAGTCGTGGTATTGGTCGAGCGATTGCTCACGAGCTGGGCCGTCAGGGCCGTATCGTGATCGGAACCGCGACCAGTGAGTCCGGGGCACAAAAAATTGATGCCGATTTGCAGCAAAACGGCATTGAGGGTGCTGGCCTTTGCCTTAATGTGACGGACCAGGCAAGCATTGATGACGTGCTTAAGGTCATCACGGAGCGCTTTGGTGCGCCGACAATTTTAGTTAATAACGCCGGTATTACGCGTGATAATTTATTGATGCGCATGAAAGAGGATGAGTGGGATTCGGTGATGGATACCAATCTCAAGTCTGTCTATCGTGTAAGCAAGGCGTGCCTGCGAGGCATGACCAAGGCGCGTTTTGGGCGTATCGTATCCATCAGCTCTGTAGTGGCGACCATGGGTAACCTGGGTCAGGCTAACTATGCAGCTGCAAAAGCGGGTATGGAAGGTTTCAGCCGTGCGTTGGCGCGTGAGGTGGCTTCACGTGCCATTACGGTTAACGCAGTGGCGCCTGGCTTTATCGCGACCGATATGACACAAGCGTTGCCGGAAGCGCAGCATGAAATGCTGCTGAAGCAAATTCCGTTGGCTCGCCTGGGTGGTCCGGAAGAGATAGCTGCCGCTGTCGGTTTTCTTACCAGTGATGCTGCAAGTTACATTACCGGTGAGACCCTGCATGTAAACGGCGGCATGAATATGCGTTGATGGCCTTAGGCTTAGCGGTTGCGTCTGCCTAAGGGCGTCTATAAACTACCCCGCAGCTTTTGGCTTGCGGTTTCCAAATAGCTGGTTATCCAAAACGGCTAATGTGAACGACTGGAGTACGTTAATGAGTACTATTGAAGAGCGCGTTAAGAAAGTTGTAGCAGAGCGCCTGAACGTTAAAGAAGAAGACATCCAGAACAGCTCTTCTTTCACTGAAGACCTGGGTGCTGACTCGCTTGACACTGTTGAGCTGGTAATGGCTTTGGAAGAGGAGTTCGATACTGAAATTCCTGATGAAGAAGCGGAAAAAATTACCACAGTTCAGGAAGCCATCGACTACGTAAACGCCCACCAGTAAGGGCAAGTTGATGCATCAAACGAGGGTGTGGTGCTAGCATCCCCCTTAAAAGCCGCCCTTTTAAAGGGCGGCTTTTTTGCTTTGTGCTTCACCGTGAACATAACGTTCAATCTCCGTTATACTAGTCATCTGATTTCTACTGAAAATGACCCGGATGGGTCGAGTCACCATGGATGCCTGGAGGAAAGCTAATGGCACGAAGAAGGGTAGTGGTAACTGGGTTAGGCCTGGTGACCCCAGTGGGCAATAACGTGGATGAAACATGGGCGAATATTACGGCTGGTAAGAGCGGCATAGCGCCCATTGAGCACTTTGATACAAGTAGCTTCAATACACGCTTTGGTGGTTCGGTTAAGAATTTTGATATTAGCCCTTATCTGAATCCCAAAGAAGCCCGCAAGATGGACCTGTTCATTCAGTACGGCATGGCGGCTGGCGCGCAGGCAATTCAGGATGCTGGCATTACCTGTACAGAAGAGAATGCACCGCGTATTGGGGTAGCCATGGGGTCAGGTATTGGTGGCCTGCCCATGATCGAGCATAACCACAATGCGCTTAACAAGGGCGGCGCTCGTCGCGTATCACCTTTTTTCGTGCCGGGCTCTATCATCAATATGATCTCGGGAAATTTGGCGATTCAACATGGCTTTCAAGGGCCTAACATCGCTATTACCACCGCATGTACCAGCGGTACGCACAACATTGGCTATAGTGCACGCACGATTGCCTATGGGGATGCGGATGTCATGGTCTGTGGTGGTGCTGAAATGGCAACGACGCCACTTGGCCTGGGAGGCTTCTCTGCCGCCCGAGCGCTTTCAACGCGTAATGATAATCCCGAAGCGGCAAGCCGCCCGTGGGATAAAGATCGCGACGGTTTTGTACTTTCTGATGGTGCCGGTGTACTGGTACTTGAAGAGTACGAGCATGCCAAAGCACGTGGCGCGAATATCTATGCCGAGCTTGTCGGGTTTGGCATGAGTGATGATGCCTATCACATGACGGCACCGCCTGAAGATGGTCGCGGGGCTGCGCTCTCCATGAGCAATGCGATTAAAGATGCTCAAATGGACCCTGCCGAAGTGCACTATATTAACGCGCATGGCACCTCTACGGCCGCGGGCGACCTGGCCGAAAGCCGGGCTGTTGAACGGGTAATGAGCAGCGCTGCTCAGAATGTAGCGGTAAGTTCTACCAAATCCATGATTGGCCATTTGTTGGGGGCTGCTGGCGCTGTTGAAGCGGTGTTTAGCATTCTGGCCATTCGTGATCAGGTGGCACCGCCAACGATTAATCTGGATAACCCCCAGGAAGGCTGCAACTTGGACTATGTGCCGCACACGGCGCGTAACATGCGCATCGATGTTGCCTTGTCCAACTCGTTTGGGTTTGGCGGCACCAACGGCTCGCTGTTGTTTAAAAAGGTATAACGCAAGATGACCCTGCCTCAGGTGCCGTTTGATGATCGCGGGCTGGCGTATGGGGACGGTGTGTTCGAAACGGTGCTGCTACGTAACGGTAAACCGGTGCTGTGGACATACCACGTGGCACGGTTGGTGAAGGGGTGCCAGCGGCTCGGTATTCCGGTTCCCTGCCAAGAGGCGATTGATGCCACTTGGCAGGAAGACGCCACGGCACCGCTTGAGGTATTAAAACTGATTGTTACTCGGGGTAGTGGTGGAAGGGGGTATGCATTACCTGATACACCAACACCCCGTTTACTAAGTCGGCGGACTTCTTTCGCCCCTATGGTTGAGCGCTGGAAAAGCGGCGTGACGGTGCGTACCTGCCGCATACGCTTGGCTCACCAACCGGCTTTGGCTGGTATCAAGCATTTAAACCGCCTCGAAAATGTAATGGCCCGACAAGAGTGGCAGGATGTGTCGATTGCCGAAGGTTTGCTGGCGGACGCTCAAGGGCAGTTGGTCGAGGCGACCAGTATGAACCTGTTTTGGCAGCAACACGGTGAACTGTTTACGCCGCCACTCGATATGTGTGGCGTGGCCGGTACATTGCGTGCCGCGTTAATTGCTGAAGGCGCTGTGCGTGAAGCTAATCTTACCCTTGAGGCCTTACCCGCCGTTGAGCGCGCTTGGGTGGCGAACTCCGTACAGGGCGTATGGCCAGTGGCGACGTTATTGTCTGAAGATGCGGTTTGTCTGCAGCGTTGGCCGATTAATCAGCCCGATAAGTTCCAAACACGGGCGCATCGTCTGCTTGGCTATGCGTCAACTTATACCGCAAGCCCTGACCTATTTTGTTGAGGTGATACGTTGAAACGGTTACTGGCCGCTGTTGGAATTATGCTGGTATTGGGCGTCGTTGGCGTCGCAGGCAGCTATTTTTATTGGCAAAGCCGATTAGAAGCTCCTCTTGCTTTAGAAGCCCCTGTTTTATATCAGGTGCCTGCTGGAGCAGGCTTTAATCAGGTGGTTGCGCAGTTGGAGGCGCAAGGAATTCTTGAGGATGCCTGGGCTTTTCAAGTATTGGCTCGGGTTCAGCCCGAACGTATTCCCCGTCTTCGTGTGGGCGAATATGAGTTAACGCCTGGCATGAACGGGCTGGAAATGCTGGCGCTGTTAGGCAGTAACCGCGTGGTGACGTATCCGTTGACGCTTCCAGAAGGACGCTCATTTAGTCAGCTACGCGACCTACTCAATAACGCACCCAAGCTGGAACATCGCACGGCGGAGTTGAGCGATGAAGAAATAATGACCTTGCTGGATAGAGAAGGCACCTTTCCAGAAGGCTGGTTTTTCCCCGATACGTACCGCTACCACCTGGGTATGAGTGACGTCGATATTTTGCGCCAAGCGTTGGTGCGGATGGAAAACATTTTAGAAGAGGTATGGGCCGCACGCTCGGATGACCTGACTATTGAGACGCCTTATGAGGCGCTTATTATGGCATCGCTGATTGAGCGTGAAACAGGCGCGCCTGAAGAACGGCGTGAGATCGCCGGTGTCTTTAAGCGCCGGACGGAGCAGGGCATGCGCCTACAAACTGATCCGACCGTGATTTACGGTATGGGCGACCGGTATCAAGGGCGCATTACCTATGCCGATCTGCGTGAAGCCACGCCTTACAATACCTATGTGATTGATGGCATGCCGCCCACGCCGATTGCCATGCCGGGGCGAGCGTCGCTTGAAGCAGCGGTTGATCCTCTGCCAGGCGAGACGCTCTATTTTGTATCCAAGGGGGACGGTACACACCACTTTTCACGTACGCTGCGTGAGCACAATAATGCAGTTAATCGCTATATTCGCAACCGCTGACCCAAAGTGACGGTTTTTCATGAAGTTAATCTCAACGATGCACGCGTTGATTAAGGGATGGCAATGACCAAGCGGGGACGCTTTATTACGCTTGAAGGCGGTGAGGGCGTAGGTAAATCCACCAATATGGCTTTTGTGGTCGCAGCGCTGGAAGCGCAAGGTCTTGACGTGGTGAGCACCCGCGAACCGGGGGGGACGCCGCGCGCCGAGGCGATCCGCGCGCTACTGCTGGACCCTGCTCCCCAGGAGCCATTGCACGCCGATGCTGAGCTGTTACTCATGTTTGCCGCGCGAGCGCAGCATCTGGCCGAAAAAATAGTGCCTGCATTGGAGCGCGGTGCATGGGTGGTATGCGACCGTTTTACTGACGCGACCTTTGCCTACCAGGGCGGCGGGCGCGGTATGTCGGTTGAGCGCATTGCCCAGCTTGAAGCCTTTGTGCAGAAGGGGCTAACGCCAGATCTGACGTTACTGCTTGATATGCCGTTAACGGCGGCGCAGTCGCGCCTGGAGTCACGGCTTAACAGTCAAAATGAGCAGCGTGACCGCTTTGAGCAAGAGCGGGGCGAGTTCTTTCAAGCTGTCCGTGACGCCTACCTGGAGCGTGCCAGTGCTGAGCCTAAGCGCTTTGCGCTCATTAATGCCCATCAGTCGCTGGTTAGCGTACAAGCCGATATTCAGGATGTGCTCGCCGAACGGATAGCGCTATGGCGTTAAGTGGTCTACTGCCTTGGCATGAGGCCACATGGCAGCAGTTGGTGCGGCTGTCAGATGAGGGGCGTATGCCCCATGCCATTTTGTTAAGTGGCGCTCACGGTGTGGGTAAGCAGCAGCTGGCAGAGGCGCTAATTGCCCGCACGTTGTGCGCAAGCCCGAATGTGCTGGCATGCGGCCAGTGTCATAGCTGTTCCATGCTGGCGTCGGGTTATCATCCGGACCTGTTGCGGGTTTCGCCGGAAGAAGGCAAGCGCCAAATACGTATTGACCCTATTCGCGAGGTTAATCGGTTTGTCTCACAGACCGCCCAACAGGGCGGTTATCGTGTGATTGTTCTTTCACCGGCCGAGAGCATGAACATCGCCGCGGCCAATGCGTTGCTTAAAAGCCTGGAAGAGCCTGGCGCTAAAACGCTGTTTATTCTGCTTTCTGATGTGCCATCTCGCATGTTGGCGACTATTCGTTCCCGGTGCCAGCAGTGGTCGTTTCCCAGTGTGCCTTTTACTGCGTGTCGCAGTTGGTTAATCGAACAGTTGGGCGGTGAGGAAGAGGCGTATTTTTGGTGGCGGGTGTCGGGTGGTTTGCCGCTTTTGGCGGCTGAATTAGCTTCGCCTGAAGAGCGGGCATTACGCCACCAGATTCATGACTGCTTTGAGCAATTGGTGCGAGGCGCTGAGCCGGTATCGGAGGCCGCACGGCTGGACCGCCAAGCGATTGACGCTATCTTGTGGTACGGTATCGCATGGCTTGAAGACTTAATTCGCTTGGGTATTTCAGGTGAAGCAAGCGTACTGCACAATCCCGATTTAGAACCCCTTTACCGCCAAGCGGTCAAAAATGGCCGTGCGCAGGATTGGTTTCGTTTGCTGGATTACGCCCGAGAACAGCGGCGCCTGTTAGCGGTTGGAGCCAATCCAAACCCGCAACTGGTGCTTGAAGCATGGCTAGTGCGTTGGGCAGCGCTGCTGCGCTCATAGCGTTATTGCGTTGGCTATGGATTTCAACCATCACCTTCTAGTCATGTCGTTACGATGGTGGTCATGGATTTACCGGCGAGCGAGGTTGATATGAGTATTCAAAAAGCCCTTGCCCTCACCGTGCCTGATGCGTCTACGCTATTTTCAGCTTATATGCCGTTTTTGGAGCGTGGAGGTCTATTTGTACCGACTAAAACGCCCTATGCGCTGGGTGATCAGGTCACTTTATTGCTCACGTTGCCAGGTGAGTGTGAGCGCCTGACGGTTTTGGGTGATGTCGTATGGGTATCGCCTGACGAGATAAGTAGTCAGCGCGTTGCGGGAATTGGCGTTCACTTTAGCTTTAAGGATAGCGCTCTGCGCGAGCACATCGAAATGCTGCTGGAAGCTGATGATCATACGGCTCCTTCATTGACGCTTTAGCGTTATCCCGCCTTTTTATTTCTCTTTTTGGTTGATGAGACGTTCATGTTTGTTGATTCGCACTGTCATTTGGATCGTTTGTCGGAGCACACGCATGGTGGTGATATCGCCGCCACGCTAAACGCGGCTAGAGCTGCAAACGTTAGCCAGTTTTTGGCTATTTCAGTGAGCCTTGAGGATATGCCAGGGCTCGCTGCGATTGCTCGTGAGCATAGCGACGTCGCTATTTCTGCGGGCCTTCATCCGCTGCATACGCCTGTGCAAGAGCCAGTGGCGAGTGATATTCAAGAAGCCGCAGAGCAGTACGGCGCCATTGCCATTGGTGAAACCGGGCTAGATTATCACTATCGGGAAAGCGTGCCGGTTGCGGTGCAGTATGAGCGCTTTAAGCAGCACTTGATCGCTGCCCGCGAGCTTGAGTTGCCCGTTATCGTGCATACCCGGGAAGCCAAGGAAGACACGCTTGCCTTGTTGCGAGAATATAGCGATCCACGCGTCGGTGGTGTGCTCCACTGCTTTACGGAAGACTTGGACATGGCGCGTGAAGCGGTGCGGCTTGGCTTCTATATTTCGTTGTCCGGTATTATTACCTTTAATAACGCGGCGTCGCTGCGTGAATTGGCCCGCCAACTGCCGCTGGATCGTCTGCTTATTGAAACCGATAGTCCTTACTTGGCCCCTGTGCCTTACCGTGGCAAACCCAACGAACCTGCGTGGGTTGTTGAGGTGGCAGAGTGCATCGCCAAGGCGCGGGGCATCAGCGTCGATGAAGTGGCCATGCAAACGACGGCCAACTTCTTTCAGCTGTTTAAAGCAGCCGTGCCCGATGCGCCTGCGCATGTTAAACAAGCCCTGGCGCAGTCTGGGCTCGTGTCTTCACGTTAAGCGGTATTAGCGCAAGGCGGATGCAATGAATATTGATCGACTCCTGCAGCAGCGTCAAAGTGGGGCCACTATTCCGCCTGTGGATCAGTGGCGGCCAGCGCTGTCTGGCGATATCAATATTGTGATTCAAGCAGACGGCACCTGGTTACACGAAGGGCAGCCGTTTGCCCGCCTTGATGTTGCGCGTTTGCTATCCTCGCTGTTGCGCCACGACCCGGAAGGCTACTGCCTGGTGACGCCTGTTGAGCGCTGGTGTCTCCAGGTGGACGATTTGCCTTTTGTGGCTGTTGAGGCCGACTTTCATGAGGATGCCTGGTGGTTTACGACCCAGTTTGAAGATGTCGTGCGCCTTGACGCGACACACCCTCTAGCGTTCAGCGAGACTCAAGGTGGCGAGATGCTGCCGGAAATTGCTGTCCGGTATGGGTTATCCGCCCGATTACATCGCCATGTGTTTTATCAACTGGTTGATGCAGCAAGTATGAAAACACTGGCTAATGGCCAGTGTGAAGTCGGTGTGTGGAGTGCCGGTGAGTGGTTTCCACTCGGCTGTGTGGATGCTGAGGACGCCGCTGGCGGCGATAATGGCGCACCGAGTGAGGCTTTGTGAAGTTAACCGCAGAACAACACGCTGTTGTCCATCATGAAAACGGCCATGCCAGAGTAGCGGCAGTCGCCGGTGCGGGTAAAACCACCACCATGGCAGCCCGAGTGCTGCATCTGCTGGCCGGTGGGGTTGCGCCCAAGCGGATGCTGATATTGATGTTTAACCGCTCAGCACGGGATGATTTTCATCAACGCTTGGTAAGCATGGCCCCCTACGGGCAGGCGCTGCCTGCGGTGCGTACTTTTCACTCGCTGGGGCATCGATTAACCCAAAGTCTGTGCCGTTGGGGAGTGCTCGCACCACGCCGATTGCTGTCGGCTGACTGGCAGTTGGAGCGCTTGCTTCGCCAGGCCAGTTTACATGTGCTGCGTGAAAGCGTTGAGCGGCGCGATGCGGCCATTGAGGGCGAGCGCCTGGAGGCGCTGGCGCATTTTTGTAATCTGGTCAAAGCAGAAATGGCCGAACCTCAAGCACTTTATGAGCGGCTTAACTACGAGCCGGACACTGATTACTTCCCCAGCGCGTTTAACGAAGCAGAGCGAATGCTCGCGGATGAAGGTCTTATGACCTACGCCGATTTGCTGTATCGGCCGCTCCAGGCGCTGGAAGCTGACGCTACGCTACGCCAGCGCGTGGAAGGCTTTTTGGACCACGTCATTATTGATGAGTATCAGGATATCAACGCGGCGCAGCAACGCCTCCTTGCGGTATTGGCGGGTAGCACGGCGGCGGTTATGGCGGTAGGGGATGCTAATCAGTGCATTTACGAGTGGCGTGGTGCGCGGCCGGACACCATGCTGGAGGATTTTACCGCGACCTTCGGGCAGCCCACCGATTACCCACTATCAACGACGTTTCGCCATGGGCATGCGCTGGCGTTAACCGCGAATCATGCGATTGTTGCCAATCAACGACGTCCCGATCAGCTCTGTTTAGCGGCGGCAAATAATCCGCATACGCGGGTATCGGTCGGGCAGGGAAGTGCTGTCCTGCTGGATACCTTGATGGATTGGAGTGCGCAGGGGCGCGCTTTTCACCAGGTCAGCCTGTTAGTGCGCAGTTGGGCACTTTCCGTACCGTTCCAGCTGGCGTTATTGCAGGCCGGCATCCCCTTTCGTTTACTGCGTGAAGATCGTTTTGTTTTTCGCTTACCGTTGGTGCAGGCGTTAGTGGGTTACTTAAAGCTATCTCGCCGTCCTGAGCTTCTCCACGACCCAGAACACTTGCTGTTACTGCTCTCTCAGCCAACGCCTTTTGTCGCACGGGAACGGCTACAGCGCTTGGCCTACCAGTTGGCCACTACGCAAGAGTGGCCAGAACGGCATGACCCCGTGCTTACTGAGCTAAAGCCGCTTCAACGGCGTACGTTAAAAAAACGCTGGGCGTTATTGTGTGAGCTTCCCCGGCTACGTGCATGGCCATCCGCTAAATTACTTAGCCATGTGGTGGAAAGCATCGACGCTGAAAAAACGCTAAAGCGTGCCGCAGCCCGGCGGGATAAAGGCGAGGAGGACGTCCGCCTTTTGGATGTGCTGATCGAACAGGCTCAAGGCGTGCCTAATCCGGACGCCTTTATAGCGTTATTAGAGCGTCCGGTTGAAAACCAGGCCGAGGGTGTCCTGATTTCAACCGTGCATGGTGCCAAAGGGTTGGAGTGGCCGCTTGTGGTAGTCGCCGGCGTCAATGAGGAAGACTTCCCGCATTATAGCCGGGATACGCCGCTGAGCGATGAGCGCCTTGAAGAAGAACGCCGACTCTTTTATGTCGCGATTACTCGCGCAGAAGAGCAGCTTCTGGTTATGCACGATGGTGGCTCGCATCGCCCAAGTCGCTTTATTGCTGAAAGCGCATGGCAAGACAGCATGCAGGTTGCCGAGTGCCTGGCGAAGAGCGAGCCCACAAGCGCTGTGTTACAGGCGGCTTCGCCAGCGATTGTACGGCGCTATCTTGAGCGGTTAGGGCGTGACGATATTACGTTAACGGCGCCCGAGGTGAAGGAGCCCCAGGCCGCTTATGCGCCAGGGGAGCACTTTTACCCCGGACAGCGGCTGCATCACGCCGTTTTTGGTGAGGGAGAGGTTGCCTCGGTAGAAGGTAATCCCTCTGACCCGGTCATTGATGTGCGTTTTGTTCAAGCAGGCAGGCGACGTTTAATTGCTCGCCGTGCACCCATTGAGCGATTAGAGCCACCTGTGCAATCCGCCTAACGGTTAGGCGGTGCAAGTGGCTCTGTTTGGCGCCTGCTGTTTACAGCTTACATATTGGGATAGTTGGGCCCGCCGCCGCCTTCAGGCGCTACCCAGGTAATATTCTGGGCCGGGTCCTTAATGTCACAGGTTTTGCAGTGCACGCAGTTCTGGAAGTTGATCTGAAAGCGTGGCTGCCCAGCATCATCCTCTACCACTTCATACACGCCTGCAGGGCAGTAACGCTGGGCCGGCTCGGCATACTTGGGTAAGTTGTGCTTAATCGGAATGTCAGGATCGTCCAGGTGCAGGTGGCACGGCTGGTCCTCTTCGTGATTGGTGTTGGAGAGAAACACCGAAGACGACTTATCAAACGAGAGCTTTCCGTCCGGCTTGGGATAGTTGATTTTTTCAAACTCAGCCGCCGGTTTTAGAGCGCCGTAATCAGTGGTCGTGTCGTGAACATTGGGCAGCTTGTTGCCCAGCAACTGATTAACAAAGTTGTAAGCGCCGCCACCCACGGTGCCGTACTTATGCATGGCGGGTCCAAAGCTTGCGCTCTCTTTAAGCTCTTCGTAAGCCCAGCTGGCCTCCCACTTTTGGGTAAAGCTAGCCAGTTCTTGCGCGCCTTCATCACCTGCTTTTAGGGCTTCAAAAACGCTTTCAGCGGCCACCAGACCTGACTTCATGGCGGTATGCAGGCCTTTGATTTTGGAGAAATTAAGGGTTCCTGCATCACAGCCAATCAGTAGGCCGCCTGCAAACGTCATTTTAGGCAGGCAGTTAAAGCCCCCTTTGGTGAGCGCCCGGGCGCCGTAAGCCACACGCTTACCGCCTTCCAGATATTGGCTAAGCGCTGGGTGGTGCTTCATGCGCTGAAATTCATCAAACGGCGAAAGCCAAGGGTTCTGATAGGAAAGATCCATAATCAGGCCAACCACTACCTGCTGGTTTTCAGCGTGATACAGGAACCAGCCCCCAGAGGTATCTTTATCCAGCGGCCAGCCAGAACCGTGAACCACGAGCCCGGGTTCATGCTTGTCAGCGGGAACGTCCCAGAGCTCTTTTAGGCCAATGCCGTAGTGTTGCGGGTCGCGTCCAGCATCAAGGGAAAAATGCTTGATTAAGCGTTTGCCTAAATGACCACGCGCACCTTCAGCAAACAGGGTGTATTTGGCACGCAGCTCCATACCCGGCATATAGCCATCTTTCGGCGTGCCGTCAGCGGCGACGCCCATGTCACCTATCAAAATGCCGCGTACGGCATCCTCTTCAATAATGACGTCCTGGGCGGCGAAGCCGGGGAAAATTTCAACACCCAGCGCTTCAGCTTGCTCGGCAAGCCAGCGGCACAGATTACCAGCACTGATCACGTAGCGCGTTTGATCACCGCCGGTATTGTGCATGCTTTTGGGGACCAACGAATTGGGCAACTTCTGTGCCTTTTGGGCATCTTTGAGCAGGTAAACATCATCGCGAATGGCGGGAGTGTTCAAAGGGGCACCACGCTCTTGCCAGTCGGGAAAGAGCTCATTGAGCGCCCGTGGCTCAAACACCGCGCCAGATAAAATGTGTGCACCGACTTCAGAGCCTTTTTCCACCACGCAGACGGTCAGCTCTTGTTCGGCTTCATTTGCTTGCTGCATCAGGCGGCAGGCAGCGGCAAGCCCAGAAGGACCCGCGCCTACAATCACTACATCAAAGTCCATGACGTCGCGTTCAACATTTTCCACCTGGTCTCTCCTTATTCTCATAAGTGCAGTGCCTTATAAAAACACGGCCTTAATATAAAACGGTCGTTTGCTTCTGGTTATGCTCCATGATAGGCATAATACCGTGGTCAGGTCACGCCTACGATGCTAAAAGCGCGTTTCATGCTCAGTGGCCCAAACGTAGCCCTGTTTGGCGATTGTTCGACTATAGCGGTAGCGAATGGGTATTGTTGCCATTGGGCAGGCTGTGGCAAATTAACAAGGTTTTGTAACTGCGTGCCTATCAAACGCTTGCATGAATCTCTTCGGCATCGTCATCGCGTATGGCGAGGCTGACTCTTTTATAAGCGGTGTCCGCTGGGCGGGTGCCGACTTTGGTTAACGGCTTTTGCCACCAGCCAAGCGAGGAACCTATGAAAGTACTCGTCGCGGTTAAACGCGTCATCGACTATAACGTCAAAATCCGCGTCAAAGCAGATCACTCTGACGTTGATCTTACCAATGTCAAAATGGCCATGAATCCCTTCTGCGAAATTGCGGTGGAAGAGGCGGTACGCCTAAAAGAGAAGGGCGTTGCTACTGAAGTAGTGGCCGTCACCGTTGGCCCCAAAGCCGCCCAGGAACAGCTGCGTACCGCGCTGGCGCTGGGTGCTGACCGCGCTATTCACATCGAAACCGACGAGCGAGTTGAGTCGCTAGCAGTTGCCAAGTTGCTGGCCAAGGTGGTTGACGAAGAGCAGCCCGGCTTGGTCATCCTGGGTAAGCAGGCGATCGACACCGACAATAACCAGACGGGCCAGATGCTGGCTGCCTTAACCAACTTGCCGCAAGGCACGTTCGCCTCAGAAGTGGCCATTGATGGTGATACGGTTAACGTTACCCGTGAAATCGATGGCGGCTTGCAGACTGTTGCGCTGACGCTGCCTGCCATTGTGACAACCGATTTGCGCTTGAACGAGCCACGCTACGCCAAGCTGCCGGATATCATGAAGGCTAAAAAGAAACCGATGGACGTCAAAACCCCTGCCGATTACGGCATTGAGGTGGCATCCAGGGTAAGCCTTTTGAAAGTCGAGTCCCCGGCAGAACGTAAAGGCGGTATTAAGGTTGCGTCGGTGGATGAATTGATCGATAAACTAAAAAACGAAGCCAAAGTTCTTTAAGAAAAGTTCTTTGAGATAAGTTCTTCAAGATAAGTGCTTTGAAAGGAGCTGATCTAATGAGCATTTTGGTACTTGCCGATATCAATGACGGCCAACTCGCCAGCGCCACCGCTCACGTGGTAGCTGCCGCCAAAGCCATCGGTGGCGATATTGACGTTCTGGTGGCTGGAGAGGGCGTCCAGGCTGCCGCTGAAGCAGCCGCCAAGCTTGATGGCGTCAGCAAGGTGCGGGTTGCAGATAACGCTGTTTACGCTTACCAACTGGCTGAGCCCATGGGCGCGCTGCTGGTGGAGTTAGCCAGTGGTTACACCCATGTGCTGGCGAGCGCCTCCACAACCGGTAAAAATGTGTTGCCGCGTTTGGCTGCCCTAAAAGATGTTAGCCAGCTTTCCGACGTCATTGGCATTGAGAGCGCTGACACCTTCCTGCGTCCCATTTATGCGGGGAACGCCATCGCCACCGTGAAAAGTGATGATGCGCTGAAAGTAATTACCGTACGCTCCAGCGCGTTTGATGCCGTTGCCAGCAGCGGCAGCGCTACGCTAGAAGCGGTCGATGTGGTGGTTGAAAATACCCAGTCAAGCTTTGTTAAAGAAGAACTTGCACAGTCCGACCGACCCGAGCTGGGTGGCGCCAAAGTGGTTATTTCAGGCGGCCGCGGCATGGGCAATGGCGAGAACTTCAAGCTGCTGGACGGTATCGCCGACAAGCTGGGGGCGGCCGTAGGCGCCTCACGGGCAGCGGTAGATGCAGGCTTTGTTCCTAACGACATGCAGGTCGGGCAAACCGGCAAGATCGTGGCACCTGATCTCTATATTGCCGTAGGTATTTCGGGCGCCATTCAGCATTTGGCGGGCATGAAAGACTCCAAGGTCATTGTCGCGATTAATAAAGACGATGAAGCACCGATCTTTCAAGTAGCGGACTATGGTCTGGTAGGCGATTTGTTCGAGATTCTGCCTGAACTTGAGAGCAAGCTGTAAGGCGTTTCTGGATTGACTTGGTTTACCCAAGCCGGCTTATTAAAAGCCGGCTTTTTTAGGAGAGTAAATTAGATAAACTGCCCGTAGTTGGCTAAAGTACGGGCAATGTGAGAAAGTGCCGCCAAAGCGGTTGAAAAAGGTGTGGGCTGACCACACCTATCATGATGAACGCAACGCAAGCCACTCAAGGAGATGATAATATGGCACATACACTTCCCGAACTGCCGTACGCTTATGACGCACTCGAGCCGCATATTGATGCGATGACCATGGAAATTCACCACTCGCGTCACCACCAAACGTACGTCAATAACCTCAACGCTGCACTTGAGGGCACAGGTCTTGAGGACGTTGCGATTGAAGAGCTCGTCTCAAACCTGGACCGTGTGCCGGAAGCCAAGCGCCAAGCGGTTATTAACAACGGCGGCGGCCATGCCAACCACTCCATGTTCTGGCAAATGATGTCGCCGAACGGTGGTGGTCAACCTCAGGGCGATGTTGCCAATGCTATTGATAGCGAACTAGGCGGCCTGGACTCCTTCAAGGAAGAGTTCAAAAAGGCAGCCGTAGGTCGTTTTGGTAGCGGCTGGGCATGGCTCTCCGTGACTCCCGCGAAAAAGCTGGTTGTTGAAAATACGCTGAACCAGGATAACCCGTTGATGCACGGCAACACGCCGCTGCTCGTCCTGGATGTATGGGAGCACGCCTACTACCTGAAGTATCAGAACAAGCGTCCTGACTACGTTGCTGCGTTCTTCGACGTCGTTAACTGGGAAGACGTAGAGCGTCGCTATCAGGCTGCTATCGCTTAATTTAGCGCTATGTCGGGCAGGATGCCAGCCGTTGGCGCCTGCACAATGCCGCCCCCTCTGTGGGGCGGTTTTTTTGTTTCAGGCCGTAGGCTGGGCATGAGCTGTCAATAACCTGTGGATGAAAAAATACTATATATGCTTGAATTGATTTTCCCATGGTCTATATATAGTATGTGTGATGTCTTCAGAGGGGGGGAGGTACTAGATATGCTCTGCCCGAAAAATACCGCTATGAAAAGGGGAAAATGACCATGGCAATCCAGATTTATAGCAAGCCTGCTTGTGTTCAGTGTACTGCTACCTACCGTGCTCTGGATAAACAGGGTCTAGCGTATACCGTTATCGATATCACCGCTGAGTCAGGTGCCCAGCAAGAAGTAGAAGCCCTTGGCTACCGCCAGCTTCCAGTGGTCGTTGCTGGTGATGATCACTGGTCGGGTTTCCGCCCGGACCGTATCCAAGCGTTGGCGTAAAATTGCTATGTTGGTGGACGCCGCCGCTGCAACACCCCAGGTCGGCAGCCTAATTTATTTCTCCACCAAATCAGGTAACACTCATCGTTTTGTACAAAAACTTGGTCTGGCCGCACAGCGCCTTCCGCTAGGGCGTGATGAACCGACGCTACATGCCACAGCACCTTATATATTAATCACGCCCACCTACGGGGGCGGCGAGGCAAAAGGTGCGGTGCCAGGGCAAGTTATTCGCTTTCTTAACGATGAGCAGAATAGACGCTTTATTCGCGGCGTCATTGCTGCCGGTAACACTAATTTTGGTGATGCGTATGGCCTGGCTGGTCGCGTTATTGCAGAAAAGTGCCGTGTGCCATTGCTGTATCGATTTGAATTCTTTGGCACCGACGATGACGTGGCCAAGGTTCGCAAAGGAGTAGAAGAGTTTTGGAAACGACAAACCTAGTCACGAAAAACCAGGCTGAACCCAAACGGCCGGCTACGGGAGCTTCCGAAGCGCGTACTTTGGATTACCACGCGCTAAACGCGATGCTTAATTTGTACGGTGCCAACGGTGAGCTACAGCTGGATAAAGACCGTGAAGCAGCACGTCAGTACTTCCTGCAACACGTTAACCAGAACACCGTCTTTTTCCACTCGCTGGAAGAAAAGCTCGATTACCTGATGGAAGAGGGCTATTACGAAGCGGAGATGCTCGGCCAATACAGCTTCGCTTTTGTTAAAGCGTTGTTTGAGCAGGCGTATGCCTACAAATTCCGTTTTCCAAGCTTTTTAGGTGCCTTCAAGTACTACACCAGCTATACGCTAAAAACGTTCGACGGTAAGCGCTACCTTGAGCGCTATGAAGACCGCGTATGCATGGTGGCACTGACCCTGGCGCGCGGCGATGAAGCGCTGGCAAAATCCTTGGTTGATGAAATAATCAGTGGTCGTTTCCAGCCAGCGACGCCTACCTTCCTGAACTGCGGCAAGCAGCAGCGTGGTGAGTTGGTATCGTGCTTCTTGCTGCGTATTGAAGACAATATGGAGTCGATCGGTCGCTCGATTAACTCAGCGCTACAGCTTTCCAAGCGGGGCGGCGGTGTTGCCTTTTTGTTGAGCAATATCCGTGAGTCCGGCGCACCCATCAAGCGTATTGAGAATCAGTCGTCGGGTATTATCCCGATCATGAAACTCTTGGAAGACGCCTTCTCCTATGCGAACCAGTTGGGTGCTCGCCAAGGCGCTGGCGCGGTTTATCTGAATGCGCACCACCCCGATATCCTGAGTTTTTTGGATACCAAGCGTGAAAATGCTGACGAGAAAATCCGCATTAAAACGTTGTCGCTGGGCGTGACGATTCCGGATATTACGTTTGAGCTTGCCAAGCGCAATGACGATATGTACCTGTTCTCGCCTTACGACGTTGAGCGCGTTTATGGCGTCCCGTTTGGCGACGTCAGCGTTACCGAGAAATACCATGAGATGGTCGCGGACGCGCGTATCCGTAAGCACAAAATCAATGCGCGGGCGTTCTTCCAGACACTGGCAGAGCTGCAGTTTGAGTCGGGCTATCCGTACATCATGTTTGAAGATACGGTCAACCGGGAGAACCCGATTGCTGGTCGTATCAATATGAGTAACCTGTGTTCGGAAATTCTGCAGGTCAATACACCTACCGAATACGACGATGATCTTGGCTATCGCCAAATGGGTCAGGATATCTCCTGTAACCTGGGATCGATGAACATCGCCAAGGTAATGGACGCCGGCAATATTGGCGAAAGCGTTGAGATCGCCATTCGCGGGTTAACCGCAGTTTCAGAAATGAGCAATCTACGTAGCGTACCCTCTATTGCCGAAGGTAATGCCAAGTCACGCGCTATTGGTCTTGGTCAGATGAACCTGCACGGTTACCTGGCTCGCGAACACATTTATTATGGCTCTGAAGAGGGGTTGGACTTTACCAACCTGTATTTCTACTGCATCGCCTTTCATGCCATCCGCGCGTCGAACCGCTTGGCGATTGAGCATAATGATACGTTTGCAGGCTTTGAAGACTCCAAATATGCAACGGGCGAGTTCTTCGATAAATATACCGACCAGGAGTGGCTGCCACGCACCGATAAAGTACGCGGCCTGTTCGAGCGTAGCGACATCACGCTGCCTACTCAGCAGGACTGGCAGGAGCTCAAGGCCTCGGTAATGGCCCACGGCCTTTATAATCGCAACTTGCAGGCGGTGCCGCCCACGGGCTCTATTTCCTATATTAACCACTCGACCTCAAGTATCCACCCGGTAGCGGCCAGGATCGAGATTCGTAAAGAAGGCAAGCTGGGGCGTGCTTATTACCCTGCGCCGTTCTTGAGCGAGTCCACGTTTGATTACTTCCAGGACGCTTATGAAATTGGCCCTGAGAAGATTATTGATACCTACGCTGAGGCTTCCAAGCACGTTGATCAGGGACTCTCATTGACGCTGTTCTTCCCGGACACTGCGACAACGCGTGATATCAATAAGGCGCAGATTTACGCGTGGCGAAAAGGTATTAAAACGCTCTATTACATTCGTCTGCGCCAAAGCGCGCTGGAAGGTACTGAAGTGGAAGGCTGTGTTTCCTGCACGCTTTAATACCCGTGCCTGGCAAATTGCCAGCATTTGATATTCTGTACTTGTGCGCCGTATGTAATACGGCGCTTTTAATGAGAGTTATTTCATGACTACCACGCAACGCTTATCGCGGGTGAATGCGATCAACTGGAACCGTCTTCAGGATGACAAGGATCTTGAAGTATGGAATCGCCTGACCAGTAACTTTTGGCTGCCGGAAAAAGTGCCGCTTTCCAACGATATTCAATCGTGGAACACACTGACCCAGCAGGAAAAGCAGCTAACCATTCGCGTGTTTACAGGCCTGACGCTGCTGGATACGATCCAAAGCAGCATTGGTGCTCCGGTGCTAATGGAAAATGCTCGCACACCCCATGAAGAGGCGGTATACACCAATATTGCGTTTATGGAGTCGGTGCATGCGCGCTCGTACAGCTCGATTTTCTCGACGCTATGCGCCACGCGCGATGTGGATGATGCCTTCCGGTGGAGTGAAGAGAATCCCACGCTCCAGGCTAAGTCAGAACTGATTCTGGAGCGCTATCGCTCTGATGACCCGTTGATGCGCCAGGTGGCCAGCGTATTTTTGGAGTCCTTTTTGTTCTATTCGGGCTTCTATCTGCCCATGTACTGGTCCAGCCACGCCAAGCTAACCAACACCGCTGATCTTATTCGTTTGATTATTCGCGATGAAGCGGTACACGGTTACTACATTGGCTACAAATTCCAGCAAGCCTTGGCAGAAGCCACGCCCGAGCGTCAGCAGGAAGTCAAGGATTACGCGTATGAGCTGCTTCTTGAGCTGTATGATAATGAAGTGCGCTACACCGAGTCACTGTATGACGAAGTGGGGCTGTCGGAAGATGTGAAGAAATTTCTTCATTATAACGCCAACAAAGCGCTGATGAACCTGGGCTATGAGCCGCTGTTCCCCAGTAGCGTGACCGACGTTGACCCGACGATTATGGCGGCTCTGTCGCCCAGCGCGAATGAAAACCACGACTTCTTCTCAGGCTCTGGCTCCTCGTACGTTATTGGCAAAGCCATTGCCACTGAAGATGATGACTGGGAGTTTTAATAGTCTCATCCGGTAAGCGGTAAAAAGAGGGAAGGGCCATGCCAGATGTAACGCCAAACACGGCCAGTGTACTGAAAATCGCAGCGGCCGTTGTAAGTGACCTTGATGGTCGACTGCTGCTGGTGCGTAAACAGGGCACCGCTTTCTTTATGCAGCCGGGCGGTAAGATCGACCCGGGTGAAACGGCACTGGCAGCACTATGTCGTGAGCTTAAAGAAGAGCTCGGTTTGCATGTCACTGAAGACCGGCTGCTTCCTTTGGGCGTACAGAAGGCCCCGGCGGCGAATGAGCCTGGCATGACGATTGAAGCGCAGCTCTATGGGCTGGTGATTGATGAGCCGGTAGAGGCGGCCGCTGAAATCGCTGAAGCCAAATGGGTAAGCCGTGAGCAGGCGTGGGAGCTTCCACTCGCGCCGCTAACCAAAGGCTATGTCATAAAGACTGTGTCATAAAGGCCGTGCCATAAAGACTGAGCCATAAAGACATGTGTCATGTTGAACGTTTAAGACATCAAGCATCACCATTATAAGCGGGGCGCCATTTGGCGCCCTTTTTTATACCCAAAATAAAGCAAAAAACGTCTTAATGTTAATGATAAATATTGTCATTTATTGAGATGGTGGTAGGCTAACGCGTAGAATTTAAACGCAAATCGTTCTTATACTTAATTGGTTTCTAGTGTGGCTAATGGTAAAGCTCGCTAGGCAGTAATGGAGAGTCGACGTGCTGAACAGGTCTTTCTTTGCCGTGCGTACGTGTTGCTTAGCCTTCGTGCTAGTCAGCGGTGGGCTAATGGCAAGCGATGAAACAGCGGGCCAGGCGGCCCAGAGCGTAGAAGCCCAACAAACCCAGGTGGCCCTGCAGCAGCAAATTGATGCAGCCGATGAAGAGACCCGGGGCGCGCTAGAAGAGTTACGTCGGCTAGAGCGTGAGACTCGCCAAATGGAGGCCACAAACGCGTCGCTAAGTGCGCGTTTGGTAGAAGAAGCCGAACGTCAGCAGCGTTTAAGTACTGCACTGAATACTCTGGAAGAGACACGCGCGGCGCTACCGCTTATCGAGCAGGATATGCAAGCACAGCTAACGCGCTGGATTGAGCAGGATATGCCGTTCTTGCGCGATGAGCGCTTGGCTCGAGTCGTGCACTCTGATGAGGCGCAGAGCAGCAATACCGTTGAGCGGATCAACGGCTTATTAGAAGCATGGCGAGTAGAGCTTGAATACGGCCGTGACATTGATAACTGGCGCGGACGTTTGCAAAGCCCTGAAGGCAATGCTCGGGAAGTAGATTATCTACGCGTCGGTAGAATTGGATTTTACTACCTGACGCCAGACGCTCGGGAAGGCGGTGTTTGGGATGCCGCCAACCATGAATGGCTACCGTTGGATGAGCGAGCACGGCGCGAAGTCCGCAATGGTCTGCGCATCGCCGCTGACCAGCGCACGCCGGATCTATTGAGGTTGCCGCTATCCATTACCGTTGCAGAACAGCAGGGAGGTCAGCCATGAGCGTCAATCGTCAACGTCTGCAACGCCTGGTAAGTGCTGGTTTGTTGGTGGGGCTTGTCGCCGTCAGTTTCGGCGTCTCGGCGCAAAGTGAGCCTGTTTCATCGCTACGCGAAGCACGCCAGGCCGCTGAGGCGCGTGACCAGGAGCGCTTGGCGCGCTTTTTGGAAGATCAGCAAGCGTTAAATGCAGCGCTTGAAGAGGCTCGCGCCGCCCACCAGTCAGCCGAGGAGCAGCGTGAGGCGCTGCAAGCCCAGCAAACCGAGCAGGCTGAGCAGGCCAGTGAGTTAACCGAGCGCCAGAACGAACAGGGTGAAGCGCTTTCCGGCTTGTTGGCAAACCTTGCGCGACACAGTACCGAAGTGCGCAACGCATTGGGTGAAGATAGCTGGTTAACCTTGCAAGAAGAGATACTGCCGCCTCGCCTGGATAACGCGGAAGTGCTTGAACGTCGTCAGCTAGAAAACGTGGTCGACAGTTTGGCAACGCTGGCTGCAAAAACCGGGCAGGTTGAACGTTTGGAGCTTCCGGTCGCGGATTCCAGCGGCACGATCGCGCCCCGTAACGTGGTTCGATTGGGTGACTTCGCCGCGTTTACGGAAAATGCACTACTTCAGCAAGAAGGTGACGTCAGTCATTTGGCCGAAGCGCCGCGTACGCCAGACGAAATTCAAAGTGTGCTCGCGGCTTACCATCAGGGAGAAAGCAGGGAATTCCTGATTGACCCCACTCAAGGCCCCGTTTTACAGGCGCTTTCTCAACGTCCTAGCCTGTGGGAGCGTTTCCAGCAGGGCGGGTACGTCGGTTATGTCATCGTCGTGCTGGGGGTGTTGGGTCTGCTGGTGGCGCTGGGGCAATATGCCTACTTGGTGCTACAGAGTCTTCGCGTGCGCCGCCAACGTCAGTCGCTTAATCAGTTGCAGTCGAATAACCCACTAGGCCGCGTGTTGCTTCGCTTTAAAGAGATGGATAAGCACCAAACCCCTGAAGCGTTAGAAGCACGTTTGGATGAAGCGGTACTGGCAGAGTTGCCGCGCATTGAGCGGGGTCAGCCCATTGTTAAGCTATTGGCTGCTATTGCACCGCTGCTGGGGTTGTTAGGTACGGTGACCGGCATGATTGTAACGTTTCAGGCGATTACCGTGTTTGGCACCGGCGATCCGCAGCTCATGGCAGGGGGCATTAGCCAGGCATTGGTCACCACGGTGCTGGGCCTCATTACGGCGGTGCCTTTGCTGTTTGCGCAAACGGCGCTTTCAAGCCGCAGCCGTCACTTAAGCCAGGTGATTGAAGGCGAGGCGAGTGCGACCTTGGCGGATCATTTGGAAGCTCAATCTACTGCTCATGCTACGTCGGTGAATTGATATGCCCACGCTACCTCTCTGGCTTGAACCGGTAGAGCGGTTAGTCGATGCCGGTGGTGCGGTTCTGGTCGTGCTAGCGTTGGTCGCGGTGCTGGTGTTCGGCATGGCGATAGAGCGCTGGTGGTACTACCGCATTACCTGGCGTTCCGCCCGTCGGCAGTTGGTTCGTCGCTGGGCGGAGCGCCGCGACCACCGCAGCTGGAGCGCGCGCACGCTACGCCACGTGTGGACAGAAGCACTAGTGGCCAGGCTTCGTCGTCCGCTGCCCTGGTTAAAGCTGCTGGTCGCGCTCTGCCCCTTGCTAGGCCTGCTGGGTACTGTTACCGGCATGATTACCGTATTTGATAGCCTCTCGATGAGTGATACGCATCAAGCGCGTGCGATGGCCGATGGCGTGGCGCGTGCAACGCTGCCTACGTTAACCGGCATGGCGATTGCGGTCGTGGGGCTTCTGTTTATTAGTCGTTTAGAGCATGTGATTCGTCGAGAAGATCAGCGGTTGCATGACCGGCTGGCACGTGCCTTGGAGGAGAGTGATGCGTAGACGCCGTTCAATGGACGCAAACGCAGAAAGCAATGAAGTCAACCTGACGCCCATGCTCGATGTGGTGTTCATTATGCTGATCTTCTTTATCGTAACGACCAGTTTTATTAAAGAGAGCGGTATCGAGATTGAACGCCCGGAATCGAGTGCGGCGAGTCCACGCCCGGAAGCGCAGGTGCTGGTGGCTATTACGCCTGAAGGTGCTGTCTGGGTGGACGGTAAGCCAGTGGATGTCCATCACGTGGGGCGGGAAGTGGCCGGTATGTTGACCGAGCAAGGGTCTGCCGTGATCCAGGCGGACCGGGCATCGACGACCGGGTTGCTCATTGAAGTTATGGATCGCCTTAAAGAGGCTGGGGTAGAGCAGGTGGCCGTCGCTGCGAGCCGGAGTGCGCCATGATGCGTCATGCGGTGTCCTTTCTGGTGGGAATTACGCTGGCAGTGGGTCTATTTTGGCTGCTGGCGCTACTGGTAACGCCGCCAGAAAGCGAGCCTGAAACGCCGATAATGACCATGACCATGAATATGGTGGAAGCGCCAGAAGTGGCGCCTGAGCAAGAGGCGCCAGCGCCGCAGCCTGCGCAAGCCACGCCTCAGCAGGTGCCGCCGCCCATGCCGACACCCGAGCCGCCTCCGGTAACCGATAGTGCTATTACGCTGCCTGATGTAGAGCTACCTGACGTACCCGTCGAGCCGGTGGAGATGGATGATGAGCTGCCGGAGTTAACGGAAATAGCGCCCGAGCCTCAACCCGAGCCTCAGCCCGCACCGCAGCCGGAACCTGCACCTGAGCCATCCCCAGAGCCGCCGACGGAAGCAGCGCCAGTAGAGACGCCCACGGAGGCACCCGCTCAGCGTGAAGCGGCCCCGGTAGCCGAAGCGCCGCCTTCCAACGAGCCAGTAAGTGTCGGGCAGGTGGCGCCTACCAATCGTGTTAACCCCAATTATCCACCGCGCGCGCAGCGCAGAGGTATGGAAGGGTTCGTTGAGGTGGAATTTATTATTCGTCGCGATGGTAGCGTTGACCGGTCCTCCGTTCGAGTAACGAATTCTCAGCCACGGCGTGTATTTGATGACGCCGCCCAAAAGGCTATTGGGCAGTGGCAGTTTGCCAGCAGCCAGCAGATCCGGCGTGCCACACAGCGCATAGAGTTTCAATTGAGGTAGCGGAATGCAGCGTTTAGCATGGATTCTAATGTTCAGTGTTTGGGCTTCTGCCGCCCAGGCCGATGCACCGCTTTCGGGTGACATCATTCGTGATTTGAAAACGCAGCAAGAGCAGTTGAAAAGTGGTGCGTTTGAGACCGTGGCTGAACGCGCCACCGCCCAGGCGAATCGATTGGCTGGAGGAAATGTTTCTGACCGTTGGGCCAGTGCGCTCTACCATCAGCTGGCGGCAAGCGCTTTGGCTCGCCAGGAAAAGCCAGCTCAGGCCGCTGATCATCTCGCATTGGCGCGTCAGACCAGCGGTGTGGGTGCAGAGCAGGCAGCGCGTTGGTTGCGTGAAGAAGCGTCGCTGCGGCGTGTGGCGGGGCAAAATGAGCAGACCATTGATTTATTGAGCGAATGGCTAGAGAGCGAGCAGGATATCGCCGCGCTATGGCAGTTGGTGCGTTTGATGGCGCAAGAGGCGCAGTGGGATGCTGCCGCTGAGCGGCTGAATCAGGCCGTTGAGCAAACACAAGCGCTTGATGAGAGCCAGCAAGCACTGGCGCTTGCCGTACTACGACATTCAGGGCAAAGCGAGCAGGCGCTTGGCTGGTTGGTTGAAGGCCTGGGCCCACAAAGCGATAGAGACGCGTGGCAGCAGGCAGCGGGGCTTGCCCAGCAGGCAGGCCAGCCAGGCGTCGCCGCTGGCTTGTGGGAAATGGCGTGGCAGTTGGGTAAGCTGGAATCAAAGGATGACTTTTGGCTACTGGTTCAGTTACATCGAAGTGGAGGAACGCCTGCGCGGGCCGCTGAACATGTGGAAAATGCCTTGGCGAAGGGGGAGCTTGAGCGAGATGAGCACTCGTTACGCTTGCTCGCCACGTCCTGGCAGCAGGCCAAGCACGTCGATAATGCGCTAAGTGCCTGGCAAACATTGGCTGAATATACCCAAGCGGCCAAGGACTGGCGCCAATATGGGCAGTTGGCTTATGCCTGGGGAAATGAAGAGCAGGCCGAGCAGGCGCTTTTCCAGGCAGCTGAGTTGGGCGATGAAGAAGCCAGCCAGTGGCTGGCCAATTTCAATTAACGTCAGAAGTACTGAGCGTAATCGCAAAATCGCTCCAGGTCGGTGCATGGTCGGAGGGGCGTTCCATAGCGCGCAGCTCATAATCGATCCCCGCTGCCTGAATGCAGTCGGCAAGCGGCTGTGTTACTAGAATATAGTCGATCCGTAGGCCACGTTTGGGCTCGCGGTCAAAGCCTTTGGAACGATAATCAAACCAACTGAACCGCTCATTGTTCTCTGGGTAGCAAAGGCGATAGCTGTCGGTTAGTCCCCAGGCTTTGATGCCCGCCAGCCATTCGCGCTCAATCGGCTGAAAACTTGCTTTGCCTTCACGCAGCCAGCGCTTGCGGCTTGCCTCGCCAATACCGATATCCTGATCTTCAGGTGAAATGTTAAAATCACCCATAATCGCTAGACGCTCGTCCGCACGGTAATGTTTGTTGAGCAGACTTGTGAGTTGGCGGTAAAAGTGCGCTTTATGGGGAAATTTCGTCGGATGGCTAACGTTTTCACCCTGTGGGAAGTAGCCGTTCCAAACGGTGACTGATTCGCCGTCGTTAGCCAGCAAGCGTACGCCAATCATGCGCCGCTGCGCTTCTTCGCCATCATCGGGAAAGCCATAAAAGATGTCCTGGGGCTTTTGGCGGCACATTAACGCCACCCCATAGTGGCCTTTTTGCCCATGGTAATAGACGTGATAGCCCATAGCCTCTACATCGGCCAGGGGGAACTCGCTGTCCTGTACTTTGGTTTCCTGCAGGCCTATAACGTCAGGCTGCTGGGTATCAATCAAGGCCTGCAACTGATGAAGCCGAGCGCGGATGCCGTTGATGTTGAAAGAAACCAATCGCATTACGATTTATCCTCTGGCGTATGATCCGCCTCTTTGTCAGGATGGATGGCGATACTTTGGCCCTCCTGTTGGCGCGCCAGCTTGCGCTCTGCCTGAAGTTTACGCTGCTGCTGCTTTTTGGCGACAAAACGGCGTGATGAGGTCACCTGGTCGGGGTTATCATGGCGCCACTGTTTATAGTCTTTGCGGCGCCCGGTGCGAATCGTCACCTTGTCAGCCAAAGAACGTGTTTTTTTCTTACGCGTCATGTCGCGCTCCTTATGTCGAATTAAGCCATATTCTAACAGGCTCTGGCCTACCTTCGACAGCAGGACGCGCTCTTAGCGCCAACCCCTGATACAATACGCGCTTCGTGATGCCTAACATTCACAGTAATGGACAGATACATAGCCTATGAGCGAGTCGGAACAGACCATAGCATCGGCCCAGAACCGCAAGCCGAAACGTCGCCGTCGGAAACCGCGTCGCCGCCAGTCTAGCTGGGATCTTCGTCAGTTTCAGGTGCCTGCCGTGGCTGGCAAATGGCGCTTTCATGACTTTGATCTGCCGCTACCGTTGATGCGCGCCATTCATGCCCAAGGGTTTGAATACTGCACGCCGATCCAGGCTGAAGCGCTACGTGCAACGCTGCTGGGTGGCGATATAGTGGGTAAAGCGCAAACCGGTACCGGCAAGACGGCTGCATTTTTGATCTCGGTAATGGCGTACTTCCTTGAAGAGCCTGCACCTGATGGTCAAAAGCCCGGTGCGCCGCGAGCACTGATTATTGCGCCTACGCGTGAGTTGGCCCTGCAAATCGAAAAAGACGCCAAGGCGCTTGCTCGCTTTACGCAGTTGAACGTGGCCAGCGTTGTTGGTGGGATGGACTATCAAAAGCAGCGCGAAAGTTTGGGCAAAAAGATTGATATCCTGGTCGCAACGCCAGGCCGCTTGCTGGATTTCCATCAAAAGCGTGATATCGACCTTTCTGAAGTGGAAGTGCTGGTATTGGATGAAGCCGACCGTATGCTGTCGATGGGCTTTATTCCTGACGTGAAGCGTATTATTCGCTACACGCCGAAGACAGAAGAGCGCCAGACGTTCCTGTTTTCTGCCACCTTTACCGACGATATTCTCAATCTGGCCAATCAGTGGACGGTTAACCCAGCCCACGTTGAGATTGAAGTCACGGTTGAAAACCAAGCGGATATTGACCAGCGTGTTTATCTCGTCTCGGACGACGATAAGCAGCGCCTGCTGGTAAACCTGCTTGAGCAAGAGAGCTTTGAGCGTGTGATGGTATTCGGTAATCGCCGCGATTTGGTTCGTAAGCTGGATGACCTGCTGAAAAAAGCCGGTATCAGTGCGGCCATGCTGTCGGGTGACGTACCGCAAAACCAGCGCATCACTACGCTTGAGCGTTTCCGCGAAGGTGATATTCAAGTGTTGGTTGCTACGGATGTGGCAGGCCGCGGAATTCACATTGAAGACGTAAGCCACGTCATCAACTACACGCTGCCTGAAGACCCGGAAGACTACGTTCACCGTATTGGTCGTACCGGTCGTGCAGGCGCCAAAGGCGTTTCCATCAGCTTTGTGGGCGAAGAAGATGCCTTCTCATTGCCTGAGATCGAACGCTATATCAACGGCAAACTGCCCTGCGAACATCCGCCGGAAGGTATGCTGTAAAGCACATGCTTGATGATGCCCTAAAAAGCGATATTCAGGACGCTTATCGTCGCGTGGTGGAAAAGCTTGAGCTGACGCCACGCTACGGGCAGCGCCTGATGATTGCTGAGATTGCCCGCACGCTAGGGGACATCGAAAGCGATAGCGAAGGCAAGCGCACCAGCGACAGTCATGTCTGTGTGCTGGAGGCAGGCACCGGTACCGGCAAAACGCTGGCGTATCTGATCGCTGCATTACCTATTGCGAAAGCGCGTGGTAAGCGGCTGGTCATTTCGACCGCTACGGTTGCCTTGCAAGAGCAAGTGCTGAATCAAGACTTGCCCGCGCTTGCCAGCCATAGTGGCATTGCCTTTCGCTACGCGTTGGCGAAAGGTCGCGGCCGATATGTGTGTGTGGCCAAGCTGGACCAGGTAATGGAAGGCGCTGAGCCTAACCCGACGCTTTCGCTATTCGAGCAGTCGCTGCAAACCGAAAGTAGCGACTTTACCGTGCTTGCCACTGATATGACGGACGCCTATGGGCAGGGGAAGTGGGAGGGCGACCGCGATAACTGGCCCACCACCATTGATGATGCCCACTGGCGGCGTCTAACGGTAGACCACCGCCAATGCACCGGTAGGCGCTGTGGCCACTTTGGCGCCTGTGCCTTTTTTCGCTCGCGTCGTGATCTTGAAAATGCAGATGTCATCGTTGCCAACCATGACCTGGTGCTGGCGGATTTGGCGCTGGGAGGTGGGGCGATTTTACCGGATCCTGCCGACTGCATTTTTGTCTTTGATGAAGGCCATCACCTGCCTGATAAGGCGCTTTCGCATTTCGCCCACCGGTTTGCCGTACACGGCTGTGTGCGTTGGTTAAACACGCTTAAAAGCAGTTTGACCGACCTGAATCAGGCGTTGGCGGTGCAGCCCACCATCGCGCGCTTACTGGCAAGCCTGCCCGAGGCCATCCATGGCCTGGAACCTGTGCTAGGCGATGTGTTTAGCGTAGGGCACCAGCTGGCAGGGCGGCCCAATGGGCTGTCCGATGAAGAAAATATACTGCAATCGCGGTTTGAAAAAGGCCAGGTGCCTGATGCACTGCGTGAACAGGCGCAGCAACTGCTGGTGATGTTTGCCACGCTCTCACGCTGTCTGGAAAGCATCAGCGAGATTCTGCGTGAAAGCCTTGATCCTGATAAACAGACCGGGCTTGATCGCGAGCAAGCGGAAAGCTGGTTGCCACTGGTCGCTCTGCTGCATGGCCGCGCCCTGGAGGCCCACGCCTTATGGCAAGCGTTTAGTGAACAGGATGCCCCTAACGCGCCGCCAAGTGCCCGGTGGCTTACGCTAAGTCGGGTGGCGGGTGAGCCTGAGATTGAGTTTTCTGCAAGCCCTGTATCAGCGGCCCATACGCTTGCCAAGCATTTGTGGGGGCGCTGCCATGGTGCAGTGGTCACCTCGGCAACGCTGACTGCACTGGGTCGATTTGAACGCATTCAGGAGCGCGCCGGGTTGGCTAATCGGTACCGCTACCAGGCGTTGCCCAGCCCGTTTGATTATGCCAATGCGGTGCTGCGTGTGCCAAAGGAGGCGACGGACCCGGGTGATCGCGATGCACATGAAAATGCGATCGCTCAGTTTGTCACGCAATTGACCGATAAAGAGGCGGCCCTGGTGCTGTTTTCTTCTCGTGCGCAGCTTCGCGCGGTAGAGAAAAGTCTGCCAGCGGCCATCAGAGAGCGGGTGCTTGCCCAGGATGCGCTGCCCAAACGAGAGTTAATTGAGCGGCACCGCGCGGCGGTCGACAAGGGCAAAGGCAGTATTATTTTTGGGCTAGCCAGTTTTGCTGAAGGGATTGATCTGCCTGGTGACTATTTGACCCACGTGGTGATCACGCGGCTGCCGTTTTCAGTGCCGGATGACCCGGTAGGGGCGACGCTTGCCGAGTGGATCGAGAGCCAGGGCGGGAACTCGTTTATGCGTATTAGCGTGCCGGATGCCTCGATTAAACTGGTGCAGGCCTGTGGGCGGCTGATTCGTAAAGAGAGCGACCAGGGGGTCATTACGTTGTTGGACAAGCGTGTGATTACCCGGCGCTACGGTCAGGCGCTACTGGATGCTTTACCACCGTTCAGGCGCGAGATTCACCCATAAGCCACCTGTAATCATCTGCCCCCCCCCCGCTATGGCATACGCCATAGCGGGGCATGTGCATGCAGTCAGGTTACTGCGCAATGCGCTTGGCAAGTGCCGGTGCCAGCTTATCGTTCATGCGGGTAAACGTTTCTACCGTCGTATCCCAGTCGATGCAGGCATCCGTAATGGAGACGCCGTACTGCAGTTGGCTTAGGTCCGCGGGGACTTTTTGATTGCCCCAGCCGATATTGGATTCCACCATCAGGCCGATGATAGAGGTGTTGCCTTCAAGGATTTGGTTGGTCACGTTCTCCAATACCAATGGCTGTAAAGCCGCGTCTTTATTAGAGTTGGCGTGAGAACAGTCGATCATGATATTGGCAGAAAGATTGGCTTTTTTAAGCTCTTTTTCAGCCAGCGTCACGCTAACACTGTCGTAATTGGGTTTGCCGTTACCGCCCCGTAGAACGACGTGGCCGTATGCGTTACCCCGGGTGCGAATAATGGCTACTTGACCGGCTGGGTTAATGCCCAGGAAATTATGCGGGCTCGCCACGGACTGCAGCGCATTGATAGCGACGTCCAGGCTGCCATCGGTTCCGTTCTTAAAACCGACCGGTGAGGAGAGGCCTGAGGCCATTTCGCGGTGGGTTTGTGACTCAGTGGTACGTGCACCAATCGCTGACCAACTGATACAGTCTTGCAGATATTGAGGCGAAATGGGGTCGAGTGCTTCGGTCGCCAGCGGCAAGCCAATGTCCGCCAGGTCGACCAGCAGCTTGCGCGCAATATGCAGGCCTTCATCAATCTCAAAGGAGTCGTTGAGGTGCGGGTCGTTGATAAGGCCTTTCCAGCCGACCGTTGTGCGAGGCTTTTCAAAATACACGCGCATCACGATATAAAGACTATCGCTGACCTGGTCGGCCAGTTTGCGCAAGCGGCGGGCGTAATCCAGCGCTGCGTCTACATCGTGGATAGAGCAGGGGCCGACGACAACTAACAGGCGTGGATCTTTACCATCCAGAATATTCTGAATCGTTTGACGCCCTTCAATGACCGTACGTTCAGCGGTATCGGTAAGAGGAACCGCCCGCTTGAGTGCGTCGGGCGTGGTGAGGACATCCTGGGCGAGGACGTTAAGGTTATGGACCTGTTGTTCTGACATCTAGCTACCTATGCGTGCGCAGTGAGCGAAAAATAACGCCTACTATGGCGTGTCAGGGTGGTAAAAATCAATTCTTGAGGAACTTGAAAGCGTTGAGCAGTGTCAGCTTCAAGATTTTGCAAGTAGTGTGTAAGCGCTTGATGCCTCGTACAGAACGCGTAACACTTAGCGTTATGAATCATAAACACAGCGGCATAATTGGTCGCCGCTGTCATCATTGTCATTAATTAATGCCCAAGGGACGCTATGCTGCTTGCTGTGAAGGCCCGCTCAAAAGGGGTGACAGAAATAGGGCTCGACGCATGTCGTACGAGCTGGAGGGGCGTGTGAATGGGCACTCGGGAAACGGATCAACAGCTTGTCGAACGTGCCCAAAAAGGTGATACGCGCGCGTTTGATCTGCTGGTAAAAAAATACCAGCATAAAATTATTGGTTTGATCGGTCGCTACGTACACGATCACTCTGAGGTCCAGGACGTGGCCCAGGAAGCGTTTATCAAAGCCTATCGAGCGCTCGGTAAGTTTCGTGCTGAAAGTGCTTTCTATACCTGGATGTATCGCATTGCTATCAATACGGCTAAAAACCATCTGGTATCTCGGGGCCGACGGCCACCTGGTAGCGACCTGGATATTGTGGATGCAGAGCTTGTCGACCAGAGTGGCCGATTGGCAGATGCCGAGTCGCCAGAAGCTGCTATTGCACGTGATCAACTTGAAGCCGCCGTTTTTGAGGCGATTGAAAAGCTACCGGACGATCTACGTACGGCCATTACGCTGCGCGAACTGGATGGCCTTGCCTACGAAGATATTGCTCAGGTAATGCAGTGCCCAGTGGGGACTGTGCGTTCGCGGATTTTTCGCGCGCGTGAAGCGGTGGATGAACACATTCGACCGTTAGTGACGACTGCACGGAACAGTCGCGACGAATAGTGGTCGATAGAACTGAATAATCACAGTGCTGCTGGAAGTTGCAGGTAGAAGTTGCAGGTAACGGTCAGGACACAGAAAATTACGTTTTTCCTTTTTTTGTGAACTGTCTGGCAGGCAAAGCGTCATACTCATCAGTTGCTTCCGTTGAGCGGATGAGAACAAGCAGCCGTGACGCTTTAGAGCTACCATGTCGCATCAAGCGGCTGATGTACCAAAGAATGAGGCAGCATCATGCGAGGTGCGTTGCACTAAGCGAGTTGTTATCAGATCTTGGCCAGTGGAGTTGTTACAGCGGTCGCTGCTTATTTGCCGTGCTGCGGTAAGGCTTCATTTAACACAGTGTGAGGGTGTGAAGTATGAGTCAAAACACACGGGAATCGCTTTCAGCATTAATGGATAGCGAAAGTGATGAGCTGGAACTACGCCGAGTGTTGAAGGCACTGCCAAATGATACTGATGCGGCAGATACGTGGCGACGTTATCACTTGGCTCGTAGCATGATGCAGCGTGAGCGGAGTGTTGATGTGAGCGCCGACCTTTCCGCCGGTATTATGGCGCGTTTACAGGATGAACCTGCTCCGATGATGGCTGACGCCCCAGCGTCAATCCCTGCTCGGTCAAGTAACATCTCTTTTGCCCGCGGCGCCGGTGTTGCAGCAGCGGTATCACTTATGGTGATTACTGGTGTTCAGTTCTTTGGTGCTGACGGTGAAAGTATTGAGCCAGGCAACACTATTGCGGCAACGTCCTCGACGGGCGGAGGTGCAGCGGGTCAGGTTCAGCCTGTCAACCTTGCCGCCTCGCAGCCAGCGTCAATGACCTCTGCCAGTATGCCGATGTTTGAACCAACGCCTTTTCGGGTTAATGGTCAAGCGCAAAACGGGCTAATGAACGTAAGCGAAACGGGTTTCGCTTCAGCCGCCGTGGCTCAAAGTGCTCCCGCACAGCAAGGTACCACTATTGATGTTGATCAGATCAGGCTTCTGCAGTCGTATCTGGAGCAGCATTCTCAGGGTGCCGCTTATGGCAATGGCGAAAGCTGGATGCCATTGATGCGTTCTTCTGTCACTGAACCACTAGGCCAACGCTAACATGTTATGACAATGTTTCCGGAGTGAGGCACCTGAATACGAATTTTAAACACGTATTCGTAAGGTATAACTCGGGAAAATGCCTTGGTTTCGAGATAGGTATTTGAAAGATGGCAGGTAACAGCAGGCTAAGAGTGGCTACCGAGAGATAAGGGAATAAACCCGCATGATGGTGACCTGGCGAAACAGGTGGATGGCTTCTGCTGCGTTATTGAGCATTAGCCTGTTGCCTTTACAGCTCTATGCACAAACTGATGAACGGGGCATGTGTGCGGATGTGCCCTCTGAAAATGCATCTGGCAATGTTCAGGTGTGGCTGGAAAGAAGTTTACAGGCGAGCCATTGTTATACGTTTCAAGCGCGGGCCGTGGTGATTAATGCCATTGATGTGCGCACGCTAGCGCTTTCTCATCGCATTCAGGATGGTGTTCGCCAGCAAGTTGTTCAACAGCTTGATGGCCCCTCTGTAAGCGTCGAGCGTCGCTCCCGCGTAGGACAGCTGGCTTGGTCAGAAAAAAGCGAAAACGGCGCGTTCCCTTCTCTGGAAGGGTGGGTTGACCACGCTTCTCAGTTTTACGATATTTCGCTGGATGAAGACGTCCGAGTCGCTGGGCGCGAGGCGGCAACGCTTCGATTTGAGCCGCATGACCAGCAGCGTTATACCCATGAGTGGTGGTTGGATAATGCAACCGGCTTATTGTTAAAACACGTGTTAAGTGATTCAACGGGTCGTATTTTAGAAACCTTTCAAATAACACAATTAAATGAGCCCGAGCGCTATACAGGTCAGGTTGTCATTGATGCGTTGCCCGTCAGCACAGAACCCGCTTGGCAGCCTTCATGGCTGCCCGAAGGGTTTGTCGCTCAGCCGACATTCTCCCAAGGTGACGAGGCGCATCAGCGTTTGTATAGCGACGGTTTGGCCACCATTAGCATTTTTGCCGAGCCTCAAGCGGGGCCGCAAGATTTGAATCGCGGCGTCCACCAAATTGGTGTTTCGTCGATAGCGGTTGACGAATATGCTGAAGGCGAGCAGTACTGGCAGCTCGTCGGTATTGGTGAAGTTCCCCCTTCAATGCTTCAGCGTATTGTTCAATCGGTTGAGTTTGACTAAATTTTCTTATGTACATTGTGCGCATGTTCTCCAGCTCAATCAGTCCAGCCAAGGTATTAATGCGTAGATGAAATCTGAAAGAGATGCCTTGCTGCGTGCCGGTCGCGTTGTTGGCTACACCCCGCGTGGGCTGTTAGTCGATGTGTCGGTTAAAGAGAGTTGTCAGCAGTGTGCCCAGGGCCGTGGATGTGGCATGGGCGTGTTGGCGCGTCAGCAGCACCAGCGTATTGAAGTCAAAACCCCTTATGCCTCCCAACTTTGCGAACACTACCCGCTTGGCACAAGCGTAACGCTTACTCTTGGCCGTTCCGATATTACCCTGTTAGCCTTGCTTGTCTATGCGCTGCCGTTATTGGTTGCGCTAATGTTATCAGGAGGGGTTGCAGCGTTAGGCGGGGCTGAGTGGTGGGCACCCGCCAGTTTTTTTATGACGTTGTTCATTGGATGTGTGACTTTAAAAAAAATGCTTAGCGGGCGAACGGAACGCTTTCGCCCTCAATTGGTCAGTTAGGCGTCCTGCATCTCATGGTGAGTTGCACTTCCTTCGTTTGATGTCTGCTTTATTAGGAGCTCTTACATGAAGCGCTTGGTTCTTCCTTCCGCATTATGGCTATGCATGGCCACATTATTGATGATAGGCCAAAATGCCTATGCCTATAATTTACCCGATTTCACAGAGTTGGTTGAAGAGGCCGCGCCAGGCGTTGTCAATATTTCAACCAGCCGTACCGTGCAACGCAGTAGTGGCCCTTCAGTGGGTGGGTTCGGCGGGCAAGAGATACCTGAGATTTTCCGGCATTTTTTTGGCGATAGTTTTCCAACCCCGCCAGGCAGCGGCGGACAAGGGCGTGGTGAAGAGCGTCAGTCGCTGGGGTCTGGGTTCGTGATTAGCGATGATGGCTATATCATGACTAACGCCCACGTTGTCCAGGATGCTGACGAGATATTGGTGCGCTTGAATGACCATCGAGAGCTTTCCGCTGAGTTGGTCGGCAGCGATGCTCAGACCGACGTTGCACTTTTAAAAATTGATGCCTCTGAATTACCGGTCTTGAATCTTGGCAATTCTGACGATCTTAAAGTGGGTGAGTGGGTGGCCGCGATTGGCTCTCCGTTCGGGTTTGATCATTCCGTCACTGCAGGCATTATTAGCGCGATTAATCGCACATTGCCGCGTGATGCCTACGTTCCTTTTATTCAAACGGATGTGGCGATCAACCCAGGTAATTCCGGTGGGCCGCTGTTTAACCTTGACGGAGAAGTCGTCGGGATTAACTCGCAAATCTTTACCCGTAGCGGTGGCTTTATGGGGCTTTCATTTGCGATACCCATTAATGTCGCCATGGACGTTGCTGATCAACTGCGTGAAGAGGGACGCGTTGATCGCGGTTGGCTAGGCGTCATGATTCAACCTGTATCTCAGGATTTGGCCGAATCCTTTGGTATGGAAAACGCAAGTGGGGCGCTCATTGCTGACCTTGACCCGGAAGGCCCTGCAGCGCAAGGCGGCTTGCGTGCTGGCGACGTGATTACTGGCGTCAATGGCGAAGAGGTTGATCGCTCAAGCACGCTGCCGCGCTTAATTGGCCGTGTTACGCCTGGAAGTGATGTGGAGCTTACCTTAATGCGCGATGGCGAAGAGGTAACGGAGACGGTAGCGCTGGGTCATTGGCCCGATTCCGAAGCAGCCACACAGGGTGATGAAAGCAACAATCAGGTGCGTTTGGGCATTTCGGTTGCCGAGTTGGATGACGCGATGCGTGAGCGCCTAAATATTGAGGGGGGCGTTGCAGTGCGTCAGATTGAGCCGGGTAGCGTTGCCGCTCAAGCGGGCCTCCACGTTGGCGATGTACTGGTAAGTGTTGATCACCGCAGCGTGTCTTCTCCGGATGAGTTGTTAGACATTGTTGAACAGCTACCAAGTGATCGGGCAATTCCAGTACGTGTTTACCGTGAGGGTCGCTCACTGTTTTTAGCTTTACGTCTGGAATAAGACCTTCTCTGCCTACCCAGTCCGGCGGTTCTCGCCGGACTGCTGTTCCTATCCCCCACATATCGCTACAATAGCGCTTATCTTTTTAACGGAAATAGGCAAAGTGGCCAACATGCCAGCTGTTTTCGGGCTTTAAACTCTCGAGGCGGCTGGTAGTAAAGCCGCTTACGTACCACTAAGGCAGACCACTCTCGATGTCCCACGACGTTTCTAGCAGTAATTTAAAGAACATAAGAAACTTCTCAATTATCGCTCATATCGATCACGGGAAATCAACGCTCTCTGATCGCTTGATCCAAACCTGCGGTGGATTGACCCAGCGTGAGCTTAAAGAGCAAGTGCTCGACTCCATGGACATTGAGCGCGAGCGTGGTATCACCATTAAAGCGCAATCGGTGACGCTCGATTACACTGCGGCCGATGGCGAGGTGTATCAGCTTAATTTCATCGATACGCCAGGCCACGTGGATTTCTCCTACGAAGTATCGCGCTCACTGTACGCCTGCGAAGGGGCGCTGCTGGTCGTAGATGCGGGCCAAGGGGTTGAGGCGCAGTCGGTGGCTAACTGCTATACCGCCATCGAGCAGGGCCTGGAAGTATTGCCGGTCCTCAATAAAATCGATTTACCCCAAGCCGACCCGGACAAGGTGGCGCAAGAGGTTGAGGAAATCATTGGTCTCGACGCCACAGACGCTTGCCAGGTGTCCGCCAAAAGCGGTATTGGCATTGAAGGACTGCTTGAACGTTTGGTGCGTGATATTCCGCCGCCCAAAGGTGACCGGAATGCCCCCCTGCAAGCATTGATCATTGACTCCTGGTTTGATAACTATCTGGGCGTAGTTTCGCTGGTGCGCTTGTTTGATGGCACGCTGCGCAAGGGCGACAAGATCCGTATCAAGTCAACGGGCCGCGACTGGAACGCCACTGAAGTGGGCATTTTTACTCCGTTGCGCAAAGAGACCAATATCCTGCGCGCGGGTGAGGTGGGCTTTGTTGTCGCAGGCATTAAAGAGATTCACGGTGCGCCAGTGGGTGACACTATCACGCATACCAAAACGCCCGACGTGCCGCGTCTGCCTGGTTTTCAGAAGGTGAAGCCTCAGGTGTATGCTGGGATGTTCCCCGTCAGTGCTGATGACTACGAAGACTTCCGGGATGCGCTTGAAAAGCTCGCGCTTAACGATGCCTCTTTAGAGTATGAACCGGAAAACTCGGATGCTCTGGGCTTTGGTTTTCGCGTCGGTTTCCTGGGCACGCTCCACATGGAGATTATCCAGGAGCGGCTTGAGCGCGAATACAATATTGACCTGATTACCACGGCACCGACCGTGGTATACGAGCTTGCGATGAAGAATGGTGATGTCACTTACATCTCCAACCCCTCCAAGCTGCCGGATATGGCAGACGTGGATGAGATGCGTGAACCCATCGTGAGAGCCAGTATTCTGGTGCCTCAGGAATTTGTGGGTAACGTCATTACCGAGTGTGAGCAGCGCCGCGGTACCCAGAAAGACATGCAGTTCCTGGGTAACCAGATTCAGTTAGCCTATGAGTTGCCGATGTCGGAAGTGGTCATGGACTTCTTCGACCGTCTGAAATCCATCTCCCGCGGTTACGCGTCGCTTGAGTACAATTTCGAGCGTTTCGAAGCGGCCAAGCTGGTGCGCCTGGACGTGCTGATCAATAGCGAAAAGGTAGATGCCCTCGCGGTGATTATTCACCGTGATCATGCCCATAGTCGCGGCCGGCTGCTGGTCGAAAAAATGAAAGAGCTGATTCCGCGCCAGATGTTTGACGTGGCCATTCAGGCCGCTATCGGTGGCCAGGTAGTGGCGCGCTCTACCGTAAAAGCCCTGCGTAAAAACGTAACGGCAAAATGTTATGGCGGTGATGTAAGCCGTAAGAAAAAACTGCTGGAAAAACAGAAAGCCGGTAAAAAACGGATGAAGCAGGTGGGGCGCGTTGAAATTCCCCAGGATGCCTTCCTCGCTGTGCTCAAGGTTAACGACTAGGGAAGGTTTCCTTTATGGATTTTTCATTACTGCTGGTACTGGCCGTTGTAATTTCAGGGGTCGTTTATTTTATCGATGTGATTTGGCTGCGGCCTAAGCGTCGTGAGCGGTTGGCGAAAGCAGAGGAAGCCGCTGCTGGGAACATCGACGCACCAACACAGGAAAAACTTTTAAAAGAGCCTTGGCCGGTCGATTATGCGCGCTCTTTTTTCCCGGTACTTCTGGTGGTATTGGTAGTACGCAGTTTTATTGTCGAACCGTTTCAAATTCCCTCGGGTTCAATGCGGCCTACGCTGGAAGTAGGCGATTTTATCCTGGTGAACAAGTTTGCCTACGGCTTGCGTTTGCCGGTGGTTCACAACCGTATTTTGGAGGTTGGTGAGCCTGAGCGTGGCGATGTGATGGTGTTTCGCTTCCCGGATGAGCCATCGGTCAACTTTATCAAACGGGTGGTAGGCCTTCCGGGCGACCGTATTCGCTACGAAGATAAACAGCTTTATGTGAACGGCGAACTGGTCACTAAAACGTTATTGGAAGAAGGCCCCGATGCCTCGCCACAAGAGCTATTATTAGAAGAGCAGTTGGGTAGCGTGCGCCATACTATCTACAACAACCCCCGCGACCCAGGGCCGCAAATGCGCGAAGTTGAAGTGCCTGAAGGTCACTACTTCATGATGGGCGATAATCGCGATCACTCCAACGATAGCCGTTACTGGGGGTTTGTGCCGGAAGAGAATATTGTGGGTCGTGCATTTGCTGTTTGGATGCATTGGGACGGCGGGTTGCCCAGCTTTAATACGGTGCGACGGATTGAATGAATAAGTTTATGTCAGCCCTGGTTAGTCATGTCACTAATAGTTAACGTCAATGACGTAGGAGCCTTGTGAGTAATCCTTTAAACGCTTTTTGCCGACGAATCGGCCATACCTTTGGCGACGAGACGCTCTTGGAACTGGCCATGACGCACCGAAGCTACGGTGGTCGTAACAATGAGCGCCTGGAATTTCTGGGTGATTCAATTGTTAATTTCGTTATCGCAGAAGCCTTGTTTCAACGTTTCCCTCAAGCGCGGGAAGGGCAGTTATCGCGCCTTCGCGCGCGTTTGGTGAAAGGCCAAACGCTTGCTGAGCTCGCCCGTGAAATGACCTTTGGAGAATGCTTGCGCTTGGGGTCGGGGGAAATGAAAAGCGGAGGGCATCGCCGTGAGTCGATTCTCGCCGATGCGGTTGAAGCGATAATTGGTGCCATTTACCTGGACGCCGGCATGGATGTTGTCCGGGAACGCGTGCTTTCCTGGTACGCCGAGCGTCTAGAGAATATCTCGTTACAAGATACCCAGAAAGACCCTAAAACACGCTTACAAGAGTTTTTGCAGTCGCGTCAGTCAGCGCTGCCGCGCTATGAAGTGGTCTCTGTAAAGGGCGAGGCGCATGCCCAGACCTTTACCGTGGAGTGCTACATTGAGCTACTAAGCAAGCATACCACCGGTAAAGGCCCTAGTCGCCGCCATGCTGAACAGCAAGCGGCAGAAGAAGCGCTTTCGTACCTTGAGAAAAAACCAGGAGACAAATCATGAGCCAATCCTGCGGCTTTGTGGCCATTGTTGGACGGCCTAACGTAGGCAAATCAACCCTCATGAATCGTATTCTGGGGCAAAAAATCTCGATTACCTCGCGGCGTCCGCAAACCACGCGCCATCAGGTAATGGGTATTAAAACGGTTGAAGATACGCAGTTTATTTACGTGGATACACCGGGCATGCACATCATGTCCAAAGACCGTAATAAAGCCATCAACCGCTTTATGAACCAGGCGGCTACCCAAGCACTTCGTGATGTTGACTGTGTGGTATTTATTATTGATCGTACCCGCTGGACTGACGAAGACCAGGCCGTGCTCAAGCGTCTTGAGCATGTTAAGGCACCGGTTATTCTGGCCGTCAATAAGGTGGATCGTCTACAGGATAAGGGCGAGTTACTACCCTGGCTTGCTGAAGTGGGCGCGCGGCGTGAGTTTGCAGCCGTTGTACCTATTTCAGCCAAGCACGGCACCCAGGTAGAAACGCTGGAAGAGGAAGTGGCTAAACATCTGCCAGAAAGCGTGCACTTCTTTCCGGAAGACCAGATTACCGACAAGAGCCTGCGCTTTATGGCCGCTGAGCTGGTGCGTGAAAAAGTCATGCGTCAGTTGGGTGACGAGTTGCCCTACCAGATGACCGTTGAAATTGAAGAGTTCCGTGAAGCCGGGCGCGTCACGCATATCAGCGCGCTGATTCTGGTGGAACGCCAAGGGCAGAAAGTCATCCTGATCGGCGAAAACGGTGACCGGATCAAGAGCATCGGCCGCGAGGCGCGCCTGGATATGGAGCGCGTGCTGGGTACCAAGGTCATGCTTAATATGTGGGTCAAGGTGAAGCGCGGTTGGTCCGATGACGAGCGTGCCCTGAAAAGCCTGGGTTACGACCTCGATTGAGTGTCGCAATGTCAGCGGAACCCGCTTTTTTACTGCATCGTAAACCCTACCGTGAAACCAGCGCGTTAGTCGATTTACTGACGCTTAATAATGGCCGTATCCGCGCCGTTGCCCACGGAGGGCAGCGGCCGGGGTCCAAGTCGCGTCAACGACTACAGCCGTTTACGCCGCTGTTTGTTAGCTGGCGCGGCGAACGCGATTTGAAACGCCTCACCTTGATGGAGTCGCGTGGACAAACGGCATTACTGGCAGGAGAGGGGCTCCTATGCGGTCTTTACGCGAATGAAATCGCCACCCGGCTGCTGCCCCTGGAACTCGCTGCGCCCGATGTTTTTGCCTTCTATACGGCGCTGCTTGAAGCGCTGCCAGTGCCTTCCAGGCGCGCTCTTGCCTTGCGGCGGTATGAGTGGGCATTGTTGGATGCGCTTGAAGCTACCCCGCGTTTTTGTACGCCAGATAATAACGTGCTGGACCCGCAAGCCCGCTATCGGTTTGATGCACAAAGCCGTGCTTTTCTTCCTGCAGAGCAGGGGCTTGAAGGGCGCGCATTGCGTTATATTGAGCAGGGTGACTGGCAACATGCGGGGCTAGCAAGCGTTCTTAAGACAGTCATGCGGGCGGCACTAGCACCGCATTTGGGGTCTGCTGCACTGCGCTCTCGGGAGCTAATGATGGCACTGGCCCGCCGGCGTCAGCCATAGTTCATGCTTATGACTTTTTTGGAATGGAGATAGTTATGCATCCTCCGCGTATTCTACTGGGCGTTAATATCGACCATATCGCCACGCTGCGTCAGGCACGTGGTACCCGCTACCCGGACCCGGTACAGGCTGCTTTGTTGGCTGAAGAAGCGGGCGCAGATGGCATTACGGTGCATTTACGCGAAGACCGCCGCCATATACAGCTTCGCGATGTCAGGCTGTTGGCGGACGTGTTAAATACCCGTATGAATTTAGAGATGGCAGTGACCGAAGAGATGCTCGCGTTGGCTGAAGAGGTGCGCCCAGCACACGTATGCCTGGTACCTGAAAAACGCGAAGAACTTACCACAGAGGGCGGTCTGGATGTGGTCGGTAGTTTTGATGCGGTTGCCAAAGCGTGCGAGCGGCTGAAAAACGCAGGCTGTGACGTATCGCTGTTTATTGATCCTGATGAAGCGCAAATTGATGCGGCTCATCGCGCTGGTGCCCCAACGATTGAACTGCACACCGGTGCTTATGCAGAAGAGAAGCTGGGGAGTGACGCCGCAAATGCTGAGTATCAGCGCTTAACCGCAGCAGCGACTCAGGCCGTTTCCTTGGGGCTGGTGGTTAACGCTGGGCATGGGCTTCATTACCATAATGCAGAAGCGATAGCCGCACTGCCTGGGGTGAATGAGCTGAATATCGGACACGCCATTATTGCTCGCGCGCTGTTTGTTGGCCTCAAAGAGGCTGTTCAGGAAATGAAGCGGCTTATTATTGCAGGCCAGGAAGCGGGGTTGATGGCGGCTTTAGATGCTCACGATCATGAACATAGCCATGAGCATGCAGATGAGCATACGCATGGTCATCATGACTGCTGTGGTCACTAACAGATGATTGTGGGGATTGGTTCCGATATTGCCCGGGTAGCGCGTTTTACCCGGGCAGTTGAGCGTCATGGGCCACGTTTTGCCCAGCGTATTTTGGGAACTGACGAATACGCGATATGGCAGCAAAAAGGCGAACCGGTGGCTTACTTGGCGAAAAGATTTGCCGCTAAAGAAGCGTTTGTAAAAGCACTAGGGCTTGGCCTGCGAGGCGGCATGCAGTGGGGGGACATCCAAGTGGTTAATGACCCCTTGGGGAAGCCCTTTTTGCAGTTGAGCCATGAGGCCAAGCGGCTAATGCAGGCATCCGGCGCGACGACCAGCCATATCACGCTAAGTGATGAAGCGGAGTACGCGGTTGCCTTTGTCATTCTGGAGCGTTAGACCCATCGGCCAGCCTGCTTCGATGAGTACGCAAGCGTGCCATTGCGGTGTACAACGCTTCCAGGAGGCTCTCCACATGACTGAGCCCGCTGGTGCGTAACCGCGTCTCAAGGGTTTCTACCAATAGGGCTAGCTCAGGTGCGCCGCAGTAACGGCTTGCTCCATTGAGCCCATGCACCCAGTCAAGTAGCATCGCCAGGTTTTTCTGGGCATAGGCGGCACGCATTTGCGTTTCTGTTTCATCCAAGCTGTCAATCAGGCGTATAAGCTGTGCATAGGCAACGCTCTCTTTGCCGCCCGCAAGCTGTGTGCCCATGGTTAAATCGACGGCCGCGAGTGCTTCACTGGCAAATTCGGTAGTGTCTTTTCGTTGCAAGGTTGCCGTTGATGTCACGGTAGGCAGAGAAGGGGGTACGGCCAAAAAACGCAGCAACAGCTGTTGTAGCTGCGCCTCATCAACAGGTTTTATCAGTACGTCATCCAGCCCAGCCGCCAGCCACTGCTGACGTTCACTGCTTAAAGCATGAGCGGTTACCGCAATAATAGGGCAGCGTGACCAGTGATTGTTGATGCGGCGCAGCGCCTGACTGGTTTCAACGCCGTCCATGCCCGGCATACGAATATCCATTAGCACCATGTCAGCCGTGTAATTAACCGCCAAGGCAAGCGCTTCATGCCCGCTATCGGCAAGCGTAATACGCAGTTGATCCGTTTCAAGCAGCGCCTTAAGCAACTCACGGTTGGAGGCATTGTCATCAACGATCAAAATATCAATGACGGAAGCGTCCGTTGGCGGAGGCGCTTTTGATTGAGCGGACGCTATCTCTTGATCTGCGGGCTGCAGCAAATGGCGCAATGTCGTGACCAACTGGGCTCGAGTGAAAGGTTTGCAGAGCATTTCCCCACCATGAGGAAGCTCCCAAGGCGGTAAGTCATAGCTGGTGGTATTTGCCAGAATCAATACGGGGCAGGCGGCTTGATCAATCAAATCTCGCCAGTAGTCTCTCTTCTCTATTTCGAACTCATCTTGATCCAGGCATAACATCAGCAGATCTTCGGGTTCATTAGCGGTAAAGGCGACGGGGGTAGCCCCCCAGCGCTCTAGCAAGTACTCAAGCGTATTGCGAGTAGGCGTATGGGTTTCATAAAGACGTACGACCGGGCTTTTCAGAGTAAGCTCTGCGGGGCGTTCGCCGCTTTGGTTAGCCAATAGTGGAAGGGTAAATGAGAACGTTGAGCCGTGGCCTACCTCGCTTTCCACGCTGATAGTGCCGCCCATTCGCTCAATCAACTGGCGGCAAATCGATAAGCCCAGCCCGCTACCGCCAAATTGGCGTGAATGGCTGGGTTTTGCTTGGGAAAAGGCGCTAAAAAGCTGTTTTTGATGCTCTTCACTCAAACCAATGCCGCTATCACTAATACTGATACGCAGTACCACGTGCTGCCCTTCCTGGGTGTCGAGCATCACACGAACAATAACGTCGCCTTCGTGGGTAAACTTGAGTGCATTGCCGATCAGGTTACTAAGCACCTGATGAATACGCAGCGGGTCGCCGCTAAGCGGCGTAGGCACATCATCGTAAATCATTGCCACCAAGTGCAGATGTTTACGTTGCGCCTCAGGCGCATGCAGGCCAATTACTTCATCCAAAAGCGATACAATATCAATGTCGACTTCTTCAAGTGTGAGGCGATTTGCTTCAAGCTTGGAAAAATCGAGCACGTCATTGACGAGCATTAGCAGGTTGTCGCAGGCACGGTGAACGTGCTCTAACCACCCCTGTTGGCGGTTATCCAACCTGGAGCGGCTCAGTAACCGGCAAAAACCGATAATGCCATTGAGTGGCGTGCGTATCTCATGGCTCATATTGGCTAAAAATTCGGATTTAACGGCATTCGCACGGAGCGCGCTGCGGTGGGCCAGGTCGAGCTTGATATTTTGCTCTTCAATGGTTTCCATTGATTCCTGCAATTCGCTGGTCGCCTGCTCAATCTGGGTCTGCATATCGCGCTGCGACTGCTGAAAGTGCTCAGCCAGGCTATTCACATGAACGGCTAGTTGGCGAAGTTCGCTTGGCCGTGCAGGCGTTAATTGCAGCCGATAGTCGCCACGAGATAAGCGATATAAGGCCTGGTTAGCTTCCTCAATAGGCCGGGAAATATACCGACTGACAGCAAAGGCACCCAGAAACAGCAGTAGCCCTAATAGCATGCCGCCCAGGCTTAAACTGGCCAACAGTTTGTAGCGTTCAAGCGTCAAAGGGCGGGCGTTTGCCTCGGCTTCAAGCCAGCCCACCCCGGTCGGGTTTATGTTGGGGAGCACGCTATCAAGAGGGACTAGAAGTCGCCAAATATGCTCTTCTTCTTCTATCAGGGGAGCGCTGGGCGCTGTTAAACGTAGCTGAGGCGGGGTGGAGCGGCCTAACACGAACAAACGGTTACCTTGCTCATCGAAGAGGCTGACAGAACTAAGCCCATAGCGGTCCAACAGCCGTCGAGAAAGCCTTTCCATACGCTGAAAGTCTGCGTCTGCCATGGCAAGCTGGAAACTGGGGGTTAATAGCTCACCGGCATCTTTAAGTCGCTCGTGAAGCGCCGCACGTTCAGCCGTATCACTTTGCACCATGAGCAAAATAGCCATCATGGCGTACACCAGAAGCGGAAAGCCAAGTAGCGCGAACAGCAAACGCGTGTTTAAAGACATGGAAGAAACTCGTTGATTCAATGTGGTTGCCTGTCCAGCGTACGACAGCACCGATATAATGCAGCATAACGGTAATGATAAGGAACGTGTGATGAATTATCCCATGCTAGAGGATGTGGTTGGCAACACTCCCTTGGTGCGTTTGAAGCGGATCACTGCTGGGCGCAACAATACGCTGTTGGCGAAGCTTGAAGGCAACAATCCCGCTGGTTCGGTAAAGGATCGTCCCGCGCTTTCGATGTTGAATGAAGCGGAAGCGCGTGGAGAAATAAAGCCAGGCGATACCCTGATCGAGGCAACCTCGGGAAATACCGGTATTGCGCTCGCCATGGCGGCGGCTATCAAAGGCTACACCATGGTCCTGGTGATGCCTGAAAATGCCTCCGAGGAGCGTAAGCAGGCCATGGTGGCTTACGGCGCCACGCTGATTTCTGCCAGTAAGGCCGGTGGTATGGAGGAGGCCCGGGATATTGCCGATGCCATGATTGAACGGGGCGAAGGCAAGCCGCTGAACCAGTTTTCCAATCCAGACAACCCCTTGGCGCACTACCGTACAACGGGGCCTGAAATATGGCAGCAAACCCAGGGGGAGGTTACCCATTTTGTAAGCTCCATGGGCACCACCGGCACTATCATGGGCGTATCTCGCTACCTTAAAGAGCAGAACGACGCTATTCAGATTGTCGGCTTGCAGCCCTCCGATGGCGCCAGCATTCCCGGTATTCGCCGTTGGCCGCAGGCGTACCTGCCCGAGATTTTTGAAGCTCCGCGAGTAGATATTACGCTGGATATTAGCCAGCAAGAGGCTGAAAGCAACATGCGCCGTTTGGCCCGTGAAGAGGGTATTCTAGCGGGTGTTTCATCGGGCGGCAGCCTGGCGGGTGCGTTGCGTATTGCGGAACAGGTCGAAAACGCGGTCATCGTGTTTGTTGTGTGTGATCGGGGGGATCGTTACCTCTCAATGGGCCTATTCGGCCCGGAGCTATAAATGGCCATGCTGGGTAAGCGGCGCCCATCGCGCGCTGCATCAGGCAAATCAGGGCTGGTACGCAAGCCCGCTGCTAAGTCAACAAGCGCTTCTGACACGAGTGATGCGCTGGTGGTTGAGCGATTGGCGCATGATGGCCGGGGAGTTGCGCATGACGCCACAGGTAAAACCGTGTTTATTGACCGGGCGCTTCCCGGCGAGCGTGTTGACGCTGCCGTGCATGTCAACCGCAAACGTTTTGATGAAGCGCATGTAAAAGCGCTACTGCACCGTTCGCAACAGCGCGTTGAGCCCCCCTGCGTTTATTTTGGCCAGTGCGGTGGTTGCCAATTGCAACATATGGCGATTGAGGCGCAGCGCACGCATAAACAAGACGTACTGTGCGAGCTGTTTGCTCGCCAGGGTATTGAACTTGGCACTCCCCATCTGCTTCATGGCAGTACGGAGCACTATCGCCGCCGAGCGCGACTCGGCGTAAAAATAGATGGGCAGGGTAACGTGCTGCTGGGGTTTCGCGCAGCCCATAGTCATCGGTTAGTCGATATTCATCAGTGCCACGTATTGGTGGAGCCCTTGCAAGCGCTTTTGCCTCCCTTGAGGGCCTTGTTAGCAACGCTTGAGGCGCCGCGTCTGGTGGGCCACATCGAACTCTTGGCGACTGCGTCGGAATGCGTGCTGTTGGTTCGCCAGTTGAAAGCACATGCGCTAGATGCCGAGCGCTGGCAGTCATTTGCCAGGCAGCAAGGGGTTGCGCTTGGCGCGTGGCTGGGCCGCGAGTCTGCCAGCCTACACTGGTACAGCGCTGAACCGGTGCTGGAAGAGACCCTGCAGATAGAAGGCCAACCACCGCTCACGCTCACCTTTGCTCCCGGTGATTTTTTACAGGTCAATGCTGACGTCAATCAACAAATGGTGGCGCACGTGGTGAAATGGCTGGCTCCTGCGCCTGGCCAGCATGTTATGGACCTGTTTGCCGGAATGGGCAACTTTAGCCTGCCCATCGCCTCAAGCGGTGCCAGGGTACATGCCGTTGAAGGCAGCGCTTCAATGGTGGCGCGCATCAGCAGCAATGCAGCACGTAACCGGCTAGAGGTAAGTGCTCAACAGGCTGATTTAAGCGATAGCGCAGCGGTTGAAGCCTTGTTGAAAACTCAGCAGCACTTGGACGCACTGGTGCTGGACCCACCGCGTAATGGTGCAGAAACAGTGTGCAAGGCACTGGGCCGTTACCCCGTGCCCAGGCTTGCGTATGTGTCGTGTGACCCGGCAACGCTTGCCCGTGATGCGGCGCATCTGGTTCGTGCAGGCTATCGTATTAAGCAAGTAGCAGTGGCGGATATGTTCCTGCACACTGCACATATGGAATCGCTTATGCTTTTCGAGTACGAAGGCTAGTCCGCCTATCGCATCAAGCCACGGTATTCGCCGTCAAGATGAATACCCTGAAGGGATGAGTAAGAGTCATGGTGAAAGTGCGTGAAGACCAGCCGCTAATGGATAGCGGCAGGGTAGACATACAACAATGGTTAACGCGCCTGCAAGAAGATGTGCGTCTAAGTGATCCTGAGCGCCTTATTGAAGCCTGCGAACTGGCAGAGCAACTCGAACGTGAGGCGCCTCGTACTCATCGTGAATGGTTATCTCCTGGTTCAAGCTTTCGTATGGGGCTTGAAATGGCAGACATTTTGGCAGACCTAACGCTTGACCAGGCGACCCTGGAAGCGGCAGTGCTCTATCGCGCCGTGCGCGAAGGTCTGTTGAGTCTGGAGGCCGTTTCCAAGCGGTTTGGCAGTGAAGTTGCCAGGTTAATTGATGGCGTCCTGCAAATGGCCGCCATCAGCTATCCACTCGCGCCCAACCACGGTATGGCCCAGCATAACCAGCAGGAAAACCTGCGTAAAATGCTGGTCAACATGGTGAGCGATGTTCGCGTTGCGCTTATTAAAATCGCCGAGCGCACCTGTGCGCTACGTCAGGTCAAGGATGCTCCGCTTGAAAAATGTCTGCAGGTAGCCCGCGAAGTCGCCGACATTTATGCGCCTCTCGCGCACCGCTTAGGGGTGGGGCAAATCAAGTGGGAACTTGAAGACCTGTCGTTTCGCTATTTACACGAAGATGAGTACAAGGCGATCGCCAAGTTGCTTGCTGAGAAGCGCCTGGATAGAGAGCACTATATCCGCGACGTGGTCGAAACGATTAAAACGTTGATGGAAGCTCAGCATATTACCCATCATGACGTGAGTGGCCGAGCCAAACATATTTACTCGATCTGGCGTAAAATGAAGCGCAAAGGGATCGATTTTTCTGACGTACATGACGTTCGTGCGGTGCGCATTTTGGTGCCAGAAGTCACCGACTGCTACACCGTATTAGGAATTGTGCATTCGCGCTGGCACCATGTTCCAGACGAATTTGACGACTATATCGCCAACCCTAAAAAGAACGGCTATCAATCGCTTCATACCGCAGTGGTCGGGCCTGAGAATAAAGTCCTCGAAATTCAAATCCGCACGTTCGCCATGCATGACGACGCAGAACTCGGGGTATGTGCCCACTGGCGTTATAAAGGGCACGATACCAACGCGAAAAGCCGTAGCTACGAAGAAAAAATTGCCTGGCTGCGTCAAGTGCTTGAGTGGCAGGACGAAGTGGGTGATTTTGGTGATCTGCGCGAAGGGCTTTCAAGTGACGTGGCCCCCGACCGCAACTATGTCTTTACGCCTGACGGTCATGTGATCGACTTGCCGCGTATTGCCACCCCGATTGATTTTGCGTATCGGGTTCATACCGAAATTGGCCACCGCTGCCGGGGCGCCAAAATTAACGGGCGCATTGTTCCGCTGACCTATGAGCTTAAAACGGGCCAGCAGGTGGAAATTCTTACCGCCACCAAAGCCGGGCCAAGCCGCGACTGGCTCAATCCTAATCTTGGCTATGTGCGCACGTCACGAGCGCGCGCCAAAATTCAGGCATGGTTTAAGCATCAGGCCAGAGGCCAAAACCTGGAAGAGGGCCGGGTACTTTTTGAGCGAGAAATGCGCCGTCTTGATGTCGACCAGTTGGATCTCCCCAAATTGGCCGACGCGGTTAATTATCAAAACGCTGATGATATGTATGCCGCTATCGGGGCAGGCGACCTGCGTATTGGGCAGGTACTACACCAGGCCCAGCAGTTATTTGGCGAGACTGACGATCAGGAACAGCTGGAACGTTTACTTGCCAAACCGCGCAAGCAGCTGAGCAAGCCCTCTAAAAGCGACATTACCGTGCTTGGCGTGGGCAATCTTAAAACCAGCATGGCTAACTGCTGCCGCCCCGTTCCGGGTGAGCCGATTGTGGGGTTTATCACCCAAGGGCGAGGGGTTACCGTACACCGTCAGGACTGCAACAATATCCTCCAACTGCGTATGGAAGAGCCCCAACGTATCATCGAAGTAGAGTGGGGCGAGCGCGCCCATACGCGTTATCCGGTCACTATCGAAATCCAGGCCTGGGACCGCTCGGGCCTACTGCGCGATGTGACGGGCCTTCTAGGCAATGAGAAAGTCAATGTGCTGGCGGTGAATACGCTAACGGATACCAACGAAGGCATCGCTCGCCTGAGGATTACGTTAGAAGTGGATGGACTTGAATCTTTGGGGCGGCTCTTCTCACGTATTCAGCAACTGCCCAATGTGACCGAAGTGCGCCGCCTGCGAAACGCAGACCCTGAAAAAGGTGCCTAATATGGAGCGGCTTGATGCGCTATGATCTGGATGACCTGCTGACATTAATGCAGGTACTGCGCGACCCCGAGCAAGGGTGCCCGTGGGATATTAAGCAAGGCTGGGACAGCATCGTTCCCCATACGCTGGAAGAAGCCTACGAGGTTGCCGATGCCATTGAGCGGCGAGCCTTTGATGAGCTGCCGGGGGAGCTTGGTGATTTACTCTTCCAAGTCATCTATTACGCTCAGTTTGGTGCAGAAGAGCAGCGCTTTGATTTTCACGATATCGTACATACGTTGACGACTAAAATGCTGCGCAGGCACCCGCATGTGTTTCCGGAGGGTACGCTTGGCTCGCGTAGGCCGCCAGGTGTTAGCGCTGAAGCGCTACAGACCCAACAGATTAATCAGCGCTGGGAGTCACTTAAGGCGGAAGAGCGCGCCCAACGTGTCATTGAGGCGCCTTCGGTACTTGATGACGTACCTTGTACGTTGCCCGCGTTAAGCCGTGCGAACAAGCTTTCAAAGCGCGCGGCCCGGGCAGGTTTTGATTGGCCTGATACGCAGGGCGTTCTGGATAAAATCCGTGAAGAGCTGGATGAGGTAGAAGAAGCACTGGCGACAGGAGATACACGCCATGCTCAGGAAGAAGTCGGTGATTTATTGTTTGCGGTAACCAATTTAGCCCGCAGCCTAGGTGCTGATCCTGAACAGTGCTTGCGCGGTACCAATCGTAAATTTGAACGCCGTTTTCGCTATGTTGAGCATGCCTTAAACGCGGCCCATCGACCGATAACGGAAGCCTCGCTGGACGAGATGGAAGCTCACTGGCAGGCGGCTAAACATCAAGAATAAAGCATAAATTGATCATTAATAATGACGCGACCCCGCTAGGAGGCCTTGCCAATGAGTCACGACCTGCACGAATCGCTGCGCGATAACGTACGCATTTTAGGAGATAGTCTGGGACGCACCATAGCGGACGACCTGGGACAGGCATTTGTAGATAAAATTGAGACGATCCGAGCGCATGCCAAGCAAGGTCGTCAAGGTGACTCACTCCAGCAGCGCGCACTTATTGAGTATTTACGCCAGTTACCTGAGCGTGACCTGCTACCCGTTACACGTGCTTTTAACCAGTTCTTGAATCTTGCCAATATTGCCGAGCAGCACTATCGCGCACGTTTTCGCCGTGTAGAAGACTACAAACCCGGCACCCAGCCGACTCTCAACGGGCTGCTTGAGCGGGCCCAACTGGCAGGTAATTCACCGCGTAAGCTGGTCGAAACACTCGCCAATATGCGGGTGGAGCTGGTGCTTACTGCCCATCCGACAGAAGTTATTCGCCGTACGCTAATCCAAAAATACGACGCAATTGATGAGTGCCTAACCGCCATCGAAGGTTCTGGCGACTATCCTGAGCGCGGTAAGCGCGCTCACGGGCGGTTAGAAGAACTGATTAGCCAGGCATGGCATACCGATGAAATTCGCCATGAGCGGCCAACCCCGGTTGATGAAGCCAAATGGGGGTTTGCGGTTATCGAGAACTCGCTATGGCAAGCCGTGCCTGACTTCCATCGTGATCTGGATAATTTACTGCTGGATACTGCCGGTGAGCGCCTTCCGCTGGATGCCGCACCCATTCGCTATGCTTCATGGATGGGAGGCGACCGGGACGGCAACCCTAATGTTACTTCACGGATCACCCGGGAAGTGCTACTTCTGGGGCGCTGGATGGCCGCAGACCTTTACCTACGCGACCTGGAACAGCTTAAAACCGAGCTTTCCATGTGGAAGGCCAATAGCGCACTAAAAGCGGAAGTGGGCGATGTCGCCGAGCCGTACCGCGAACTGCTTAAACGCCTTTTAGCCAAGGTGGAAGCAACCCGGGACTGGGCCAAGGCGAAGCTGGATGGCCGCAATTACGACGGCGGGCCGATTATTGAAACCCGCGACCAACTTTATGCGCCGCTGCTGGCTTGCTACCGCTCTTTATGCGATGTGGGTTTGGACACCATTGCCAATGGCGCCTTGCTCGATACGTTGCGCCGCGTCGCCGTGTTTGGAGTCACGCTGACCAAGCTGGATTTACGTCAAGAAGCCAGCCGCCACGCCCAAGTGATCGAAGAACTCACCAGCACATTAGGCCTGGGGCACTACCAGGAGTGGAACGAAGCTCAGCGCCAGGCATTCCTACTGGAAGAGCTGGCGTCTAGTCGACCCCTGATCCCGCGCCGTTGGGAGTGTTCTGCCGAGTGTCGTGAAGTGCTGGATACCTTTAAGGTCATCGCCCAGGAGCATTCAGAGGCACTGGGTACCTACATTATTTCCATGGCGGGCGAACCGTCAGATGTGTTGACCGTTGCGCTGTTAATGAAAGAGGTGGGTGGCCAAGTCACGCTGCCCATTGCACCCCTGTTTGAAACCCTCAACGACCTGGATCACGCGGGTGCGGTTATCGAACAGCTCCTGTCGCTGCCTGGTTACCGAGCACTGATTAATGACCGCCAGGAAATCATGATCGGCTACTCCGACTCTGCCAAGGATGCCGGGCAACTGGCGGCGGCCTGGGCGCAGTATCGGGCTCAGGAAGCGCTGGTGAATGTGTGTGAAAAACACGGTGTTGACCTGACCCTGTTCCACGGCCGCGGCGGCACCGTCGGTCGTGGGGGCGGCCCCGCTCACGCAGCGATCTTGTCGCAGCCGCCGGGCTCGGTAAACGGCAGTTTGCGGGTGACCGAGCAGGGAGAAATGATTCGCTTCAAGTTTGGCCAGCCGGATATCGCGCTGCGGTCAATGGAGATTTACGCTTGCGCGGTGCTTGAGGCTACCTTGCTACCGCCACCGGCGCCTGACCCCCGCTGGCGCGAAGAGATGGATAAGCTCGCCCACATTGCGCACGTCGGTTACGTGGGCGTGGTGCGCGAGGACCCTGACTTTGTGCCTTACTTCCGTGCGGTAACGCCAGAGGGGGCGCTCGGTAGGTTGCCGCTGGGGTCACGCCCCACCAAGCGGCGCCAGGACGGTGGCGTTGAAACGCTGCGTGCGATTCCGTGGATTTTCGCCTGGACCCAAATTCGCCTAATGCTGCCCGCATGGCTAGGCAGTGGCGAAGCGTTCCTGCAGCGCCTGGAAGAGCCCGGCGGACGCGAGCTGCTCCAGGACATGCGCGATCAATGGCCATTTTTTGGCACTTATCTGGATATGTTGGAAATGTTACTGGCCAAAGCCGATGTGGCCATTGCGGCTTACTATGAGCACCGGCTAGTGGATGAGCCATCCTTAAAAGCCCTGGGCAAAAAGCTTCGCGAGCGTTTTGAGCGGTTGGAAAACGTGGTGCTGGAAATACTCGAGCAGGATGAGTTGCTTGAGAAGACGCCACTGATCCGCCAGGCCATTGATGTACGTAACCCCTACATTGACCCGCTGCACGGGTTGCAGGCTGAGCTTTTACAGCGTAACCGCGACGCCGATGGTGCGATCAGCGGCGACCTTTCCCGGGCGCTAATGGTGACCATGGCAGGTATCTCGGCGGGGCTGCGCAATACGGGTTAATTAGCGGCAACATTAGAAGTGCGTATACCGCCAGTACGGCTGGCGGCATTTATGTATGTTCTTAGGAGGCGGCAATGAATTTGGATGCTCAAGCGGTGTTGCAGTTCTGGTTTAATGAACTAACCCCGGCGCAGTGGTTTAAGAAAGACGCCGAGATGGACGCCGCTATCATGGCGCGTTTTGGAGAGCTGCACGGCCATGTTGCCCAGTGCGAATGTTATACATGGCGGGATACACCGCAGGGGCGTCTGGCCGAAATTATTGTGCTTGATCAGTTTTCGCGCAATATGTACCGCGATAATGCCCGCGCGTTTGCGTTTGATGCGCTCGCGCTTGCTCTCGCCCAGGAAGCCGTGGCAGCAGGTGCCGACATGGCGTTAACGCCTGAAGAGCGCAGCTTTTTATATATGCCCTATATGCATAGTGAATCGAAAACGATTCATGCCCAGGCAATGGTGCTGTTCGACCAGCCTGGGCTTGAAAACAATCTTGATTTTGAAGTTCGTCATAAGGCGATTATTGACCGCTTTGGTCGTTACCCTCATCGCAATATGCTATTGGGGAGAACGTCCAGCGATGAAGAAGTCGCCTTTCTAGAACAGCCTGGCTCCTCTTTCTAGCGGCGCTTTTATCCACTTTTAGCCTTACGGCGTGTTATGTCATTACGAAAATCGACTCGAATCAATAAGTATATTAGTGAAAGCGGCCTTTGCTCGCGCCGTGAGGCAGACCGCTATGTAGAGCAGGGCAATGTCTGGATCAATGGCCGTCGTGCGACAACCGGTGACCAGGTAATGGCTGGTGATCGTGTAAAGGTGAATGGTCAGGAAATTGAGCCCCAGGAGGAAGAAGACTTTATTCTGATTGCGCTCAATAAGCCTGTCGGTATTGTGAGCACGACTGAATCGAGTGAAAAAGACAATATTGTTGAGTTTGTAAAGCATGGGGCACGTATTTTCCCCATTGGTCGGCTGGATAAAGACTCTCAAGGGCTGATCTTTTTAACCAATAATGGGGATCTGGTTAATAAAATTCTCCGTGCCAACAACAATCACGAAAAAGAGTACCAGGTAACGGTTAACAAGCCGATTACGGAGGAATTTGTTGAGGGGATGCAAAAGGGTGTGCCGATTCTTGGCCAGGTCACCAAGAAGTGCCAAGTGAAGAAAGTGTCCACTTTTGTGTTCACTGTCACGCTAGTACAGGGGTTAAATCGTCAGATACGCCGGATGTGCGAATACTTCGGTTATGACGTTACCCAATTAATACGCACGCGGATCATGAATGTGTCTTTGAAGGGGTTGGCACTGGGTGACTGGCGTGATTTAACGCCCAAAGAGGTGGAGACCATCATTGCCCTGACGGAGAGCGCTGACAGTAGTGCAGCGCCTCCTAAACCGGCTAAGCCGAAAGCCAAGCCTCGGGCACCTACTGGGCAACGTCCACGTAAGGGAAAACCGGGAACGGGGGCAAAATCCGATAGCGCTGGCAAAGCGGCGGGCAGTAAATCGCGCTCAAACACCAAGGGCAAGCCCGGTACTTCCAAAGCTCACCCTAACGCAAAAACCGCAGCAGGGGGCAAACCTGCAGCCCAAGGCAAGCGTAGTAGTAAGTCTTTCGGTAAAGGACAGCCCGGGGCAGGTAAACCAGCCGCGCGAGGAAAAGCGCCGCGCCCCAAAACGAAACGCTAGGCTTTTTAAGCGCTTGCATGGATTAGCCAGGAAACATTCAAAATAAGCGAAGGAGACTTGGGAATCAAAAAATTGCGATAAGGTAAAGTTGCTGAAAACACCTTGTCCCTTCGTGAAAGTGCCAACTAAGGTATTGATACTTGGATATCATTGGAGGACCTTATGATGGCAGAGCATAATCTTCAAGATGCCACCGTTTATACCCAGGACGGTAGTGCGCTAGGCACGGTTTCAGATGATAGTGCTGAAACAAAAGTTGAGATACTCAAGGCAGGGGGAAGCCGTATCTGGGTCGAACGGCATGACCTGAAAGAGTGTGATGGTCAATGGATACTGGCTGAAAATTACACGGTTTACTCTGCTGAAAACGTCAATGGCGACTGGACGGAAGGAGGGGTGGACGACACGGTTGATGACACCTTTCCAGCCAGTGATCCGCCCTCATTTACATTAGGCGATGAAGGTAAGGGGCGTTAAACCACTCGCCAACATTAAAAAGCGGGAGACGTCATTAAACGGCCTCCCGCTTTTTTTGTGGCGTATTTTAAGATGAATTATGCCAGCAAGAAGTTGGCAATCAGCTCTTTACCCCCTTCGGTGGCAAAGGATTCGGGGTGAAACTGAATGCCGTGGATCGGATAGTCGCGGTGTTTGACGCCCATCAGCTCGAACTCCCCAGCGGCTTCCCAGTGCTCTCGCTGTTCAAAGTGGGCCGCCTTCAGGCTACCCACCGCAGCGGTCACTTCCAGGCACTCGGGTAGCGAGCCTGCATCAGCAATTAGCGAGTGGTAGCGCATCACCTCAAGCTGGTCCGGCACGCCTTTAAATACCGACTGCTGAGTATGCGTAACGGGACTGATCTTGCCGTGCATGGGGAGCGGTGCTTTCACCACTTGGCCGCCAAACACATGAACAATCCCCTGCATCCCGAGGCAGACACCTAACAGCGGTGTGGTCTTCCCCAGCTCTTTGATGACCTCTGCGCAGACGCCGAAGTAGCGTGGGTCGTCTGGCGAGCCAGGCCCCGGCGAAATAATAATACGGTCCGGCGCCATCGCCACAATATCGGTAAATTGAATCTGGTCGTTGCGCTTTACCACAATCTCAAAATCATTGACCGCGCCACGGTTTTTTTCTGTGGTGAGAATCTCGCCAATAAATTGGTACAGGTTGTAGGTGAACGAATCGTAGTTATCGATGATTAACACTTTCATGCCAGGCTCTCCGAATCCATAAAGGGGGCTAAGGCTTTACGCGTGCCGGCAAATTTACGGCGTATTTCTTCATACTCATCGGCGGCGTTACTATCAAACACGTTGCCACCACAGGTCTGCACATAGGCCCGCTCGCCGTTGACAAACACGGTACGAATCGGGATCGCAAAAGTGCAGTCACCGTTAAACGAAAACTGGCCAACCGCGCCGCCGTAAGGGCCTCGGCCATCGTTTTCCAAGTCATCGATAATTTTCATGGCTTCAATTTTGGGCGCACCGGTAAGCGTGCCCGCAGGGAAGTTGCTGGCCAAGGCGCTAAACATGTCTTCGCCCTCGGCAATAATGCCGACGATTTCGCTGGAAATATGCTGAACATGGCTAAAGCGCTTAATGTCCATCAGGCTGCGCACTTTTACGGTGCCAAACTGGGCAACCCGACCAATATCATTGCGATGTAGATCAACGATCATATTGTGCTCGGCAATCTCTTTAGGATCGTTAAGCAGGGTACGGGCCAGCTGAGTATCTTCCTGGGGCGTTTGGCCTCGGGTGGTGGTGCCTGCCAGCGGGAAAGTTTCCATTTCACCCTGGCGCAAGCGGAAGAGAAGCTCGGGACTTGCACCGATCAGCTTCTGACCACCAAACTTCATGTAGTACATCTGAGGAGAAGGGTTAATCGTGCGCAGCTGGTCGTACAGAGCGACCGTATCGCCCTCGATACGAAAGCGCTTTTTAAACCCGACTTCACACTGGAACACCTTGCCGTCGATAATATCCTGCTTGACCTTGGCGACCGCTGCGGCGTGTTCTGCTTGGCTCATGGTGTCGCCAAGCGCGGTAATTTTCAGGTCGTCGCTCTCGATATCCTCAGCGTCGATAAGCGTTTGCAGGAAATCAGAGCGGCTATGGTCGTAATAGAAGTAGGTTACCTCGCCGGTCATCTTATCGAGGATAAGCCCATCTTTATAAAGCCCAAAGCGAAACGTATCGAAGTCATCATTGGCTTTTAAGGAAAGCGTAGGCTCGAAATACTGCATCGCATCGTAGCCTAAATAGCCGCTTAGCCCGCCGGCATACTTGCGCGAAATAATATTTTGCGGGATCAGGCTGCGCAGTAATTCATAAGGATTATCGCTTGGGTAGTGCTCGGCCTTGCCGGCACGATCCTCGATGGTCAGCGTTTGGCCATTCGCGTAAATGGTATATTCAGGATCAAATCCAATGATTGAATGACGGGCGATGTGGCTGTCTTCACCCAGCGATTCAAGCATGTAACAGGTATTGAACTGCTTCTCTATTTTTTTGAATAGGCCAAAAAAGTCACAGTCTGCGGCAAGCGTTACGTAGTGGGGCTTACGCGACAGAGTAAACGGACGCGGGCCAGCATCTGATTGAGCGTGGATAGTCATGATTCAGCGATCCAGTAATGAGTGAGAAGTACCTAGCGCGCGCGAGCCGCGAGAAACCGTCGCAATGCCGACTCCCAGCAATTCAGCAATTTTGCGGTGTGGTACGCCATCACGCAGTAAATTAAAAATCTGCAGGCGTTTGCTGATTTCCTGGTACTCTGCAGGCGTCAGAAGGCTTTCAAGTGCTTCATTCATGGCCTCAGAGCTATCAATGGCCACAAGGAAATTAATCAATTCAGTTTGGTAAACATCATCGGTAGAACGGGATATAGACATGCGCGCACCAATAGTTGAATGCCGTACTAGCGTACTAGTACGATATATTGGTTGGCGAAGAAGTCAAGTCGTTCGAGGGGCAAGTCACTCAAAGAGCAAGTCGTTCGATGGAATAGCCCTACGAGTAATTTGGTGCAGCAAGGGCAGGGTACTGGCATATCAAGTGCGAAGCATTAACGGGCGCTCATCGTCTAATATAACGATATCTTGTTTAAGGAGTGCGGTATGACGGCCTATTTTATTCAAGCATTTATCTACCTTTTGGCGGCAGTCATTGCGGTGCCACTGGCCAAGCGGCTGGGTTTGGGGTCAGTGTTGGGCTATCTTATCGCCGGGGTTACCATTGGCCCGGTATTTGGCTTGGTTGGGCAGGAAACCAACACCATTCAGCACTTTGCCGAGATTGGTGTAGTCATGATGCTGTTTCTGGTCGGTATGGAGCTTGACCCCAAAAGCCTTTGGGCGATGCGGGTTCGCCTGGTCGGCCTTGGTGGCTTGCAAGTAATCATTACCGCAGCGGCAGGTACGCTGATTGCCTGGTGGTTAGGCCTGGTATGGCAAACCGCGCTAACCGTCGGGTTGATTTTTGCGATCTCTTCTACCGCTATTGTGTTGCAAACCCTCAATGAAAAAGGCCTGGCGAAAACCGAGGGCGGGCGTAGCGCGTTCTCAGTTTTGCTTTTTCAGGATATAGCGGTTATTCCCATGTTGGCGCTTATTCCGCTTTTAGCACTGCCCGAATTAATGGAGGCACCAGGTGGTGAGCCCGACCATGGTAGTTTCAATTTGGTCGCGCACCTGACTGGCTGGACCCATGCGCTAGTGGTGGTAGGCTCCATTGCTGCGGTGATACTTGGTGGGTATTACCTGGGGCCGTTGCTCTTTCGTTATGTGGTGGGCGCAGGGCTTCGCGAAGTATTTACCGCCACGGCACTGATGGTGGTTATCGGTATTGCAGCACTTATGAGCCTGGTGAATTTATCGCCAGCACTGGGGGCATTCTTGGCCGGTGTAGTGCTTGCCAACAGTGAGTTTAAGCATGAGCTGGAAGCCAATATCGAGCCCTTTAAAGGTTTACTGCTGGGGCTATTTTTCATCACTGTTGGTGCAGGCATTAATTTCGATGTGTTGGCGGCCGAGTGGGCCACCGTCGTGTCGTTGGGTATTGCCGTCATTATTGTTAAAGCGGTCGTGTTATTGGCGCTTGCCTGGTTGTTCAAGATCAAGGGAAGCAACTTTTGGCTCTTTGCGCTGAGCCTGGCCCAAGCGGGCGAGTTTGGCTTTGTACTGCTGACCTACAGCGTACAAAGCAGCGTGATACCAGCAGATACCGCGCAAGTGCTCTCGCTGGTCGTCGCCCTTTCAATGTTTTTAACGCCGCTCCTGTTTATTGCTTATGACCGCTTGGTGCTGCCGCACTATCTGGTTGCCAAAGAGGGCCGAGACGCCGATGCCATTGAGGAACAGGCGCCCGTTATCATTGCGGGAGTAGGGCGCTTTGGGCAAATCATCTGCCGCCTGCTGCGGGCCAATAATATCCCGATGGTAGTGCTTGATCTTGAGCTGGAGCAGATCGAAAACTCTCGTCGAATCAATATTAAAAGCTACTTCGGCGATGCCAGCCGTTCTGACCTGTTGGAAAGGGCGGGGATTGAAAGCGCCCGCCTTTTGGTGGTCGCCATTGATGATCGTGAGCGTGCTGTACAGATGACTCAACACGTAAAACACTACTATCCCAACGTGTGGGTGCTGGCGCGCGCTTTTGACCGTGGGCATGGTTATCAACTGCGTGAAGCCGGGGCCGATGATGTGGTGAGTGAAACGTATCACTCTGCCCTGGAGCTTGGCGGCCATGCACTATCGGCCATGGGCGTACATCCCATGCGGGCCAAGCAAATGACCTGGTCATTTGTACAAAATGAAGAAGCCCATGAAGACGAACTGTTTGAGGCTTGGAAAGAGATCGAAGGCGGCATCAGCTTTAGCCCGCGTTACGGTGAGCTATTTATGAAGCTGGAGGAGTCACTAAATAGCGCGATGCAGCAGGACTGGCAGGAACCCAAACGTGAGGATGTGCCGATTTGGACAGCACCTGTAGAAGACCGGCGGTAGGTTAATAACGCAAACGTGCTGAGAGGTAACGACTAAAACGGCAAATGCAGCGAGGCGCTGAGTTGATTGAGATGGCTTAGCGTCGGCGCATCTACGCGCTCATATTCCAAGCGCGTGACCATCTGGTTAAGTGTCATGGTGGCACCAAAGCCTTGAAGCCAGGCGGTGCCGCCTTCGTCTGCACCCTGAAGCTCATGGGTGTCGCCGCGCCATTCGGTCAGGCCAGATTTAGCGTACATGCTAAAAGCGCCCATACGTACGCCCGCTACAATGGCACCGCCTAAACTAAGCGTATCCATAATCATTGGTGACATGCTGGAGGCAATCGGAACTTCTTCGCTTTCGCGGTAGGCGATTTCAGCGCCAAGGTCCAATTGAGGGAGTTGCCAAGGGCTAAAACCAGCGGTTACTCGAAAGCCTGATGTGTAGGTGTCCAGGCTGCTTAAGTCGCTGCCTTCCAGCACCACACCATTGTCCAGTTGCAGGAGTTCACTGTTGGGTGAGGCATACGCGATCACCGGCAACGTGTCATTGGCGGCAGCGGTGAGTAAAGGTAGGGTTGAACCAACAACGCTGTACAGGAGTACCCCAGCCAAGCGTTTCATTGATGTTCCTCATCCTTGGTCTTGATTGTTATCTTGGGGTTTGTACGAAAAGTCGCTGAGCGAAGGCCAGACAAGGCAAAAATCAGCGAAAAAACGGAGTTTACATGAGTAAATGAGTATTTTGATCGGACTCGCGCACGAGCTGATTTTTAACGCCGTATGGTCGAGCGCAAGCAGTTTTCGTACAAAGCCTAACCAGCATAGCAAGAGGCTTTAACTTCTACCAAATTAATTGCGCGGTTTTGGAGGTTAAACACCAGATTTTTGCCCATTTCCATAAAGCGCTCACCAAAGACCCATTGGGGGGACAAGACAGATGCCTGGGGCGTTTGCTCCTTTCTTCTCTGGCGTTCACGCCACTCAAGCGCTCTATCACTCCAGTCAACGTTATGCTCGACAATAAAACCACAGCAGCTTAATTGCTCAATGAGCGTTTCATGGCTAAGCAGGCAGGAGTGAACGGGCGTTGCCGCCCAGGGAACAGGGTAGCGCAAGGCCTCTGCATTTTGGCCGCTAACGACTTCGTGCATTACCAACTGCCCACCGGGGCGCAGTACACGGTAGCTCTCGGTAAGTGCCTCGTTAACGTTGGGCATGTTCAGCAGGCTGTGCTGAAACACAAGCGCATCAAAGCTGTTATCGGCAAAGGGAAGGGCGCAAGCATCACCGGTTACCCAATTTAGCGAGGCGCTCTGAGAAGATGTCAGCGTGCTAAGCGTTTTATTAAGTGCGTTAAAACGGTGGGTGATGTCCAAGCCGGTCATGTGAAAACCTAACGCCGACCCTTGGCGCATTAATCCTCCCAGCCCCGCGCCAATATCCAATACCCGTAGATGAAGGGCCGGGTCCAGCAGGGCGAGCAGCCGGGCGGAGGCCGTTACGCCGCCTATATGAAGTTGGTCCAGCGGTGCTAACTGATGCAGAGTAGGCCCCGCAGGGTAATGGTGTTGAATCTGCGCTAGCACCTCGGCATCGCGTAGCCCTTGCTGATAATGCGCCGCTAAAGACATTGTCACAATGATGACTCGTCGCCCAACCCCAATTCCTGAATCGAGATTTCGCGCATCTTGAATTTCTGGATTTTGCCGGTCACGGTCATGGGGAATTCATCGACGAATTTAAAGTAGCGGGGGATCTTGAAGTGGGTGATCTTGCCTTTACAAAACTCACGCAGATCTTCACCGCTAATCTCATCCGCCGTGGCGTTGGGTTTTACCCAGGCAACCAACTCCTCACCATACTTTTTGTCGGGTACGCCGGTGACCTGCACATCGGAAATCGCCGGGTGGGTATACAGAAACTCTTCGATTTCTTTGGGGTAGACGTTTTCGCCCCCGCGAATCACCATGTCTTTAATGCGCCCTACGATCTGGATATAACCCTCTTCATCCATGGTGGCCAGGTCGCCGGTATGCATCCAGCCGGATTCGTCGATGGCCTCACGCGTAGCTTGCTCGTTGTTCCAGTATTTAAGCATGACGCTATAGCCCCGGGTACACAGCTCGCCGATTTCACCGCGAGGTAAGATGGCACCATTGCCGGGATCAACGATTTTGCTTTCCAGGTGCGGCTGGGTACGGCCCACGGTGGAAACCCGCTTTTCAATAGTGTCATTGGCACCCGTTTGGGTAGAGACCGGGCTGGTTTCAGTCATTCCGTAGGCGATCTGTACGCCCTTCATGTTCATCTTGTTGATGACTTGTTTCATGATTTCGGCCGGGCAAATCGAGCCTGCCATGATGCCGGTACGCAGTGAGGAGAGGTCGGTGCTGGCAAACTCGGGGTGGTCCAGCTCGGCGATAAACATGGTGGGCACGCCATAAAGCGCAGTGGCTTTTTGCTCGTGTACGGCTTTGAGTACTTTACCGGGGTCAAAGCCTTCATCGGGGTAAATCATCGCCGCGCCATGGGTCATACAGCCCAGGTTGCCCATGACCATGCCGAAGCAGTGATAAAGCGGCACCGGGATGACCAAGCGATCTTCGCTGGTAAAACCCATGCTTTCGGCCACAAAAAAGCCGTTATTAAGAATATTGTGGTGGGAAAGCGTGGCCCCTTTAGGAAAGCCAGTGGTGCCCGAGGTGTATTGAATATTGATCGGGTCATCAAACTGAAGCGTGCTTTGCAGGTCGTTGACGTCGGTTTGGCTAACCTTGGCCGACTCCAGCATCAAATCTGACCAGCGCCACGTGCCGGGATGCTTGTCGGCGCTTAAGTTAATCACGCACTCAAGCTGGGGCAGTTTTAGCGATTTAAGCGCGCCTTCCGTACTGGTTTTAAGCTCCGGCGCCAGTTCATAGAGCATGTCGCGATAATTAGAGTTTTTAAAGCTATCCGCGCTGACCAAAAAACGCGCGCCGGATTGGTTAAGCGCGTACTCAAGTTCATGAGTGCGGTAGGCCGGGTTGATGTTGACTAAAATAGCGCCGATTTTGGCTGTGGCGAACTGGGTTAATGTCCACTCGCTGCAGTTAGGCGCCCACATACCGACCCGATCACCACACTTCACGCCAATGGCAAGCAACGCGCGGGCGCAGCGGTTCACCTCTTCGTGAAGCTCGCGATATCGCCAATGAATGTTCTGGTGCAGCACAATCAGAGCGTCGTTATCGGGATATTGCGCGGCGATTTGGTCAAATTTATCGCCGATAGTCATGCCAATCAGCGGTTTGTCAGCGGTACTGCTGGCATAGCTGGGCAGGGCTTGGGTAGATAGGCTGGGGTCATGTAGCGCCATGATGTCTCTCCGTATTTTTTATTGTCTGATCGAACAGGCCGCGCTGATTGGCGTTAGGTTGAGTGTCCGCCTCTGGCCAGGGCAACGTTTGAGGTCGGCTTGCGGCCCAGGGCCTGGGTAATCCAGTTGCCGGTATCCAGCACGGCCTGCAAATCAATCCCCGTTTCAATGCCTAAACCTTCCAACAGGTAGAGCACGTCTTCAGTGGCGACGTTGCCGGAGGCACCTTTGGCATAAGGGCATCCGCCCAAACCGCCGGTCGCGGCATCAATCACGCTAATGCCTTCTTCCATCACCGCGTAAAGGTTGGCAATAGCCATACCGTAGGTGTCGTGAAAATGTGCCGCCAGTTGATCGATCGGCACCTGCACGGATACGGCTTCAATCATTCGTTTGGCCGCCAGCGGCGTACCCACCCCGATGGTGTCGCCGAGGGAAATTTCATAGCAGCCCATGTCATAAAGGGCCTTGGCCACCTGAGCGACTTTCTCAGCAGGAATATCGCCTTCATAAGGGCAGCCCAGCACGCAGGAAACGTAGCCGCGCACACGCACATTGGCTTCCTGGGCACGCTTGAGCACAGGCTCGAAGCGCTCAAGGGATTCAGCAATCGAGCAGTTGATGTTCTTCTGCGAAAACGCCTCAGAGGCCGCGCCAAATACCGCGACTTCATCAACACCTGCAGCCAGCGCATTTTCAAGCCCCTTGAGGTTAGGGGTAAGGGCCGAGTAAACCACGCCGGGAGTGCGCTTAATGCCGTGCATTACGTCGGCCGCATCGCCCATTTGCGGCACCCATTTGGGCGATACAAAGCTTGCCGCTTCAATATGGTGGATACCGGCATTGGCAAGCCGCTCAATCAGCTCGATTTTAGTTGCGGTAGGCACCATGGCCCCCGGCTCGTTTTGCAGGCCGTCTCGGGGGGCCATTTCGAACAGGCGTACGCGCTGGGGGAGGCTGGATGGGCGCAGTGCCATGGTAAAGCTCCTTATTCGCCAAGGGCGAAGTCGAGTAATACATCGCCTTGGCTAACGGTATCGCCTGCCTGAAAGCGGAAGCCTTCCACGCGGCCGTTAGTCGGCGCGGTTATGGTGTGTTCCATCTTCATGGCTTCCATAACCATCAGGGGAATGCCTTTTTCAACGCTCGTCCCGGCTTCAACCAATAGCGCTACCACCGTGCCATGCATGGGGGCGGTAAAGCTTGCCTGCACTTCATGCTGGCCGTGATCAATCGCATCGATGCGCTGCCAGTAAAGGCGGGTTTCGCCCTGCGGGTCGACCATGATTAACACATTGCCATCGCGCTGGGCCTGCAGGCGGCGGCGATGCCCGTTAAGGGTAATTGCCACGGCATTGCCGGTAAGCGGTTGAAGGCTGGCGCTAAAGGTTTGCCCATTAACGGCGTGGCCATTAATGGTTAGGTGCCACTCTGAGTCGCCCGGGTGTCGCTTGCCTTCTACTACCACTAAGGGGCTTGCATCCTCGGGCGCTTGAGAGTGCTTGGGATCATGCAAGGCAATACGCACCGTGCGCGGCGCGTTAAGCCGAAATCCATCATGACGATCCCAGGGCGAGTTGCTTTCGCACTCCTGAGCCAGCTGGTGTAACGCCAGTAACGCGGCGCTGGCATACTCTTCAGGCTGGTAGTGGTGCGCGGCAAACAGGGTAGCCTCGTGGCGCTCGATAAACCGCGTATCCAGCTCTACGTTCTTAAACGCGGGGTGAGTCGCTAGGCGCTGCAAAAAAGCCCGGTTGGTGACCACCCCCTGTATATCAAGCGCCGCTAGCGCACGGTTAAGCGTAGCCAGGGCGGCATCCCGGTCACTGCCATGCACAATCAGCTTGGCAAGCATGGGGTCGTAGTGCATGGAAACCGTATCACCGCTTTCCACACCGCTATCCAGGCGCACCTGCTCAGCCTTTAAGTCGGTGCCCGCTAAATCGAGCGCAAAGCGAGTCAACTGGCCCGTGGCGGGTAAAAAGCCCTGGTCAGGATCTTCGGCATAAAGGCGTGCTTCAAAGCTATGCCCGGTGATCGTTAAATCTTCCTGTGTGCTAGGCAGCGATTCACCCATCGCCACGCGCAGCTGCCACTCGACCAGATCCTGGCCGGTGATCATTTCCGTCACCGGGTGCTCGACCTGCAGACGAGTGTTCATCTCCATAAAGTAGAACGCCTCGCCTTGGCCTGGCGAAGCATCCAATAGAAACTCAACCGTGCCTGCGCCCACATAGCCAATTTCCTGAGCGGCACGCACAGCAGCATTACCCATCGCTGTGCGTAGTTCCGGCGTCATGCCGGGGGCTGGGGCTTCTTCGAGGACTTTTTGGTGGCGGCGTTGAACGCTGCAGTCGCGCTCGAACAGGTACACGCCGTGGCCCTGGCGATCACAAAACACCTGTACTTCCACGTGGCGTGGCTGCACCAGATATTTTTCTATCAGCATACGATCATCGCCGAAGGCAGCTTTAGACTCGCGGCGACAGCCTTCCAGCGCCGCTTGGAAGGCCTCGCTGTTTTCGACCACGCGCATACCTTTGCCACCACCACCGGCGCTGGCTTTGAGCATGACCGGGTAACCGATGTTATCAGCCTCGGCCCGGAGTAAATTATCATCCTGATTATCGCCGTGGTAGCCCGGCACCAGCGGTACATTGGCATTGGCCATGCGCGCTTTGGCGGCCGATTTATCCCCCATGGCGGCAATGGCTGACGCGGGTGGCCCGATAAAGGTAATGCCCGCTTCTTCGAGCGCTTTTACAAAGGCGCCGTTTTCCGAAAGAAAGCCGTAGCCAGGGTGAATGGCGCCACTGCCGGTGCGCTTGGCGGCGTCAATCACCGCTTCGATATTTAAATAGCTTTCCCTCGCAGCGGCGGGGCCAATACGAATGGCTTCATCGGCTTCACGCACATGGCGGGCGTTGGCATCGGCATCAGAATACACGGCAACGGTTTTAAGCCCCATGCGGCGTGCGGTGCGCATTACCCGGCAGGCAATTTCACCCCGGTTGGCGATCAGCAACGTGTCAAAGGGCGTGGTACGCACGTTAGGTTCAGACGACGTTAGGTGGCTCATGAGCGGCGCTCCTTGGCATGGCCGGATAGAGGCGTTTCGGCCCAGGCGGGGCGACGCTTTTCAAAAAATCCAGCCAGACCTTCCTGGCCTTCCTGGCTAACCCGCAGCTTGGCAATCACCTGGCAGGTTTGTTCGCGCGTGGCGTCAGAATCAGGCGACTGGCTGACCGTTTGTAGCAGCGCTTTGGTAGCCTGCTGCGCCTGCGGTGAACCGGCGAGCAGGGTTTCCAGCATGGCATCTACCGCGCTATCCAGTGCGCCGTGTTCAACGACCTGATGGGCCAGGCCCAGACTGAGTGCGGTGGGCGCATCAATGACTTCAGCGCTCAACCCGTAACGGCGCATCTGACGCGCGCCGAGTGCGCGGTGTACATAGGGGCTAATGACCGCAGGCGAGAGGCCAATCTTGACTTCTGAAAGGCAGAACCTGGCTTTATCGGAGGCAATAACGATATCGCAGCAGGCGGCCAAGCCTACGGCGCCGCCAAAGGCTGCACCCTGAACCCGGCACAGCGTGGGGCAGGGCAGCGTATCCAGGCTGTGCATTAGGGCGGCGAGTTTGCGCGAATCGGCCAGATTGTCTTCAAAGTCGTAATCGACCATGCACTTCATCCAGTTCAAATCCGCGCCCGCTGAGAAGCTGTTGCCTTCAGAACCCAGCACCACCACGCGAACCTCTCCGCTTTCAATCAGCGGTTGAAGCTGGTCAAGGTGTGCGTTCAGCTCGGCAATCAGCTGGTCATCAAAGGCGTTATGAACGTCGGGGCGATTAAGGGTTAAGCGGGCAACGCTTGCATCAATAGTTAACGTTGAATTCGTCATGATAGAGCCCCTTACATCCGGAACACGCCGAAGCGTGTCTCTTCAATCTCAGCATTCATGGCCGCGGCCAGCGCTAAACCCAGTACATCGCGGGTTTGTAGCGGGTCGATCACGCCGTCATCCCATAGCCGGGCACTGGCGTAGTAAGGGTGGCCCTGGTGCTCATACTGTTCGCGGGTGGGCTGCTTGAACGCTTCTTCGGCCTCTTTAGTCCATTCGCTGCCTTCGCGCTCATACTGCTCGCGCTTAACCTGGGCCAGTACACCGGCGGCCTGCTCGCCACCCATCACGGAAATACGCGCGTTGGGCCACATGAATAGCAGGTTAGGGTCATAAGCGCGGCCGCACATACCGTAGTTGCCCGCCCCGAAGCTTCCGCCAATCAGCACGGTGAACTTGGGCACCTTAGCGCACGCCACGGCGGTGACCAGCTTGGCGCCGTGCTTGGCGATACCTTCATGCTCGTACCTGGAACCCACCATAAAGCCGGTGATGTTCTGCAGGAAAACCAGCGGAATCTTGCGCTGGGCGCACAGCTCAATAAAGTGGGCGCCTTTGACGGCGCTCTCTGAAAACAGCACACCGTTATTGGCCACAATACCCACCGGATGGCCATGAATATGCGCAAACCCGGTGACTAAGGTGTCGCCGTAGTAGCGTTTGAACTCATCAAAATCAGAGCCGTCGACAATGCGCCCGATAACTTCGCGAACATCAAAGGGCTTTTTAAGGTCGGTGCCCACAATGCCGTAAAGCTCCAGCGGGTCGAGCTTGGGTGGCTCGGGTGCCTGCATGGCAAGCTTGCCGCGCTTTTGCCAGTTCAGGCGCGAAACACAGGCCCGGGCAAGCTGCAGGGCATGCATATCGTTTTCGGCATAATGGTCTGCCACACCACTGACTTTGGCATGCACGTCCGCACCACCCAACGCCTCGGCGCTGATGCTTTCACCGGTGGCCGCTTTGACCAGCGGCGGGCCGCCCAGAAAGATGGTGCCTTGCTCTTTAACGATGATCGATTCGTCGGCCATGGCGGGCACATACGCGCCGCCTGCCGTGCAGGAACCCATCACCACGGCAATTTGCGGAATGCCTTCGGCCGACAGGGTGGCCTGGTTGTAAAAAATGCGTCCGAAGTGGTCGCGGTCAGGGAAGACTTCATCCTGACGGGGTAGAAAGGCACCGCCAGAATCGACCAGATAAAGACACGGCAGGCGATGCTTGCGGGCGATTTCCTGAGCGCGAATATGTTTTTTTACCGTCAGCGGAAAGTAGGTGCCGCCTTTTACTGTGGCATCGTTGGCCACAATCACGCATTCAACGCCCGAAACGCGCCCAATGCCAGTCACCACACCGGCGGCTGGTACGTCGCTTTCATACACCTTGTGGGCGGCAAGCGCTGAAAATTCTAGGAAAGGCGAGCCTTCGTCGATCAGGTGATCGATGCGATCACGCACAAACAGTTTGCCACGGCTCTCATGGCGCTCACGAGATTTAACGCCGCCACCCTGGGCAACGGCAGCGGTGAGTTCATGCAGCTGGGTAACCACGCCGCGCATCGACTGCTCATTGGTCTGAAAGAGATCGCTACGCGGATTAATTTGAGTGCTGAGAATGCTCATGGCGCGCCTCTACTGGCTTTCGGTGAAGAGTTCGCGGCCAATCAACATCCGCCGAATTTCACTGGTGCCCGCGCCGATTTCATACAGCTTCGCATCGCGCAGCAGGCGCCCGGTGGGGTATTCATTGATATAACCGTTACCGCCCAACAACTGAATGGAATCCAGCGCTACCTGAGTGGCTTTCTCGGCACAGTAGAGAATGACGCCAGCGGCATCCTTGCGCGAGGTCTGGTCGCGATCACACGCGGCCGCGACGGCATACAGGTAGGCGCGGCAGGCGTTCAGCGTGGTGTACATATCCGCGATTTTGCCCTGCACCAGCTGGAACTCACCGATCGACTGATTAAACTGTTTGCGCTCATGGATATACGGCATTACGACATCCATGGCAGCCTGCATAATGCCGACCGGCCCGGCAGCCAGCACGGTGCGCTCGTAGTCCAGCCCGCTCATCAGTACGCGCACACCTTTGCCTTCTTCACCCAGCACGTTTTCAGCGGGGACCTCGCAATCCTGAAACACCAACTCGCAGGTGTTGGAGCCGCGCATGCCCAGCTTGTCGAGCTTTTGCGCCGTGGAGAACCCCGGCATGCCTTTTTCGATCAGGAAAGTGGTAATGCCTTTGGACCCAGCGTCTGGATCCGTCTTGGCGTAGACCACCAGCACATCGGCATCGGGGCCGTTGGTGATCCACATTTTGTTGCCGTTTAAAATGTAGTTATCGCCGACTTTTTTAGCCCGCAGCTGCATGGAAACCACATCGGAGCCAGCGCCGGGTTCGGACATGGCAAGCGCGCCAACGTGCTCGCCGCTGATCAATTTGGGCAGATACTTGGCTTTCTGTTCGGCGGAGGCGTTGCGCTTGATCTGGTTCACACACAGGTTAGAGTGCGCGCCGTAAGACAGCGCGACAGAGGCGCTCGCCCGGGAGATCTCTTCCATGGCGATACAGTGGGCAAGGTAGCCCATGCCGCTGCCGCCATCCTCTTCAGACACAGTGATGCCTAAAAGGCCCATGTCGCCAAACTTCTTCCATAAGTCGTTGGGGAATTCATTATTACGGTCGATTTCCGCAGCGCGCGGGGCAATTTCGTTGGCGGCGAAGGCATTGACCTGCTCGCGCAGCATGTTCATTTCGTCATCAAGACCGAAATTCAGTTCTGAGTAGAGAGAATGCATGGTCAATCACCTGTTTATTAGAGATCGTTTATTAGAAATCGTTTATTGAAAATAGTTGTTGAGTAGGTAATGAGGCGCCGCTAGCGTTTGTATGATGAGCCAGTCTGGTACGACGGGGCAGAGTTTATGAAACGTCAGGAGGTGGGCGAGGGCGCTTCGGTGTGTTTTTCGTCAAACGCCTCTTTGTCATGAAGCTCATCTAACGCTTGGCGGCAGCGAATTTCGGCGTTCTCAAGCTCCAGCTGCATCATGGCGATATCTTTCATTTGTTGCTCAAGAGCGGCCCGTCGTTCGCTGATTTTGTTCAGCATCAGTAAAAGCTGCTTTTCACTCCCTGTGCGGGTTTCATCCCACAGCTCAAACAGCTCACGAATCTCCGCCAGTGAAAGCCCTAACCGTTTACCTCGTAAGGTCAATTTAAGCCGTACGCGGTCCTGGCTGCTGTAAATACGCGTTTGGCCCCGCCGTGCTGGGTAAAGCAGCTCCTGATCTTCATAAAAGCGAATGCTGCGCGTGGTGATATCAAACTCGTTGGCTAGGTCGCTGATCGAGTAGGTTTTGCTCATCGTCGTTCTCTTTTTTTAAAGGTTTGCTTTTACGAAGCGCTTACCCTGAGGCTAAAACAAGTTTACGTTAACGTAAAGTCTCTATTGTAGGGTTAACGCTAGCAGAGTGGTTGCACAGCGATAATTTAGGCGATAAGTTGACGTACACGTTAACAAATAAATTTGATCAGCCGATGCTGGCGCCATTGGGTAATGCGTGGCAGCGAGGGGTGACAAAGGCTTTTCAGCGGAGATTGGCCATGAACTTTGAGTTGAGTGAAGACCAAGTAGCCTTTGCCGAGTTGGCGCGAGCCTTCGCCCAAAATGAGCTTGAGCCCCATGCTGCACAATGGGACGCCGAAGCTATTTTTCCCGTAGACGTTATTCGTAAGGCTGGCGAGCTGGGCTTCTGCTCGCTTTACGCGCCGGAAAGCGTGGGCGGGCTTGGTCTCTCACGGCTGGATGCCAGCATTATCTTCGAGCAGCTTTCAATGGGCTGTACCTCCACCACGGCGTATCTCACCATCCATAACATGGTGACCTGGATGCTCGCGGACTTCGGCCAGCCAGAGGCGGTTAAGCAGTGGGGCGCAAAGCTTGCAACTGGTGAGCTTCTGGGTTCGTACTGTTTAACAGAACCCAATGCGGGCTCCAATGCGGCCTCGCTTAAAACCTCGGCCAGGCGTGAGGGCGATGTGTATGTACTCAACGGCAGCAAAATATTTATTTCTGGCGCGGGCAGCACTGATTTTCTGGTGGTGATGGCGCGTACCGGTAGCGAAGGCGCAGGTGGAGTCTCGGCATTTGCAGTAGATGCCAAGGCCGAAGGCATCAGCTATGGGCGCAAGGAAGACAAGATGGGTTGGAACAGCCAGCCCACCCGAATGATTACCTTTGAAGACGTGCGCGTGCCTGCGAATCATCTGCTGGGTAACGAAGGCGACGGCTTTAAAATTGCCATGAAGGGGCTGGACGGCGGGCGAATTAATATCGCCACCTGTTCTATTGGCACCGCCCAGCAGGCGCTGAATAAAGCGCGTGACTATCTGCTGGAACGCCAGCAGTTCGGCAAGCGTTTAGCGGATTTTCAAGCGTTACAATTTCGCCTGGCGGATATGGTCACCGAGCTGGTAGCCGCCCGCCAACTGGTGAGAATGGCCGCTGCCAAACTGGATGCCGGTCATGCTGACGCTACCACCTACTGCGCCATGGCCAAGCGCTTTGCCACCGATGTAGGCTTTAAAGTGTGTGATGAGGCGCTACAGCTTTATGGCGGCAATGGCTACATTAAGGAGTACCCCATGGAACGCTATGTGCGCGATACCCGCGTACACCGCATTCTGGAAGGCACCAATGAAATCATGCGCCTGATCATTTCGCGCCGGGTACTCGCCGAAGGTGCCGCTGAGCTGTAAAAAAACAGGGTTGCCGACATGATCGCGGTCGCCATTCGAGCCGATACGTAAGGATGCTGAATGAGTAGCGTACTGTTTACCGAACACGCCACCCAGGATGGCCACACGGTGGTTGAAATCAAGCTTAACGCTGAGCGTTCGCTCAACGCGTTAACGCTGGGCATGATCGACGCCATTCTGCCGCAGCTGGATGCCTGGGAGGCGGACGAGCGGGTTGTCGCCATCCTGCTGGATAGCGCTGGTGAAAAAGCCTTTTGCGCCGGTGGTGATGTGGTCACGCTGTATAAAGCGATTAACGGGGAAGCTGACCAGAGCTTTCCCGAGCGCTTTTTTGAAAGAGAGTACCGCCTGGATTACCGGCTACACACTTATCGCAAACCAATTATTTGCTGGGGCAGCGGCATTGTAATGGGCGGCGGTATGGGCCTGCTCAGCGCCAGTAGCCATCGCGTGGTCACTGAAACCTCCCGGCTGGCCATGCCGGAAGTGACGATTGGCCTTTATCCGGATGTGGGTGCCAGCTGGTTTTTAAACCGCCTGCCGAACGGTATGGGGCGTTTTCTGGCCATGACCGGTGCGCAGATCAATGCATCAGATGCCCTTTACCTGGGCCTTGCCGACCGTGGCATTGCCAGCCATCGCCGGGAAGAATTGCTTCAGCAACTAACCAGTGCCACTTGGGGAAGCGGTGAAAAGACCGATGCCCACGGCGTGGTCAATCAAGCGCTGCGCGAGCTTGAACAAGCCTCTAAAGCAGAGTTTACCGCGCTGGAAACACCCATACGACACTTCGCGCCATTAATTCGCGAGCTGATGGACCACGATACCGTCGAGCAAAGGGTGGCCGCCGTACTGGCGGTAGAAAGTGAGGATAAATGGTTTAGCAAAGCACAAAAGACGCTGGCGCATGGTAGTCCGGTCTCCATTCGGCTTATCCATGAGCAGCTAACGCGTGCCAAGCACATGTCGCTTGCCGAGGTGTTCCAGGCAGAGCTGGCGCTTTCTGTGCAGTGCTGTCGCCACCGGGAGTTTCCCGAAGGCGTGCGCGCATTACTGGTGGATAAAGATGGCTTGCCAGGCTGGACGTATGCAGCGGTAGGGGAAGTGGAAGATCACTTTATGGATGCGCTGTTAGCATCACCGTGGCCCGATAGCCCGCTTGCGGACCTGAAGTAAATAAGCCGTACCGCCGGGGTGTTAAAACGGTCACTGCCAACATTTCATGATCAACGGTTATTACCAGTAGCTCGTTACTCGCCGTTTGTTATTAGCTGCTTTTATTAACTGTTTGTTATTAACCGTTTGTTATTAACAACAAGGACAATCGTTATGGCTACTGTGGCATTTATTGGTTTAGGCAATATGGGCGGCCCGATGGCGGCTAACCTGGCGAAAGAGGGGCATACCGTGCGTGCGTATGACCTTTCTAAACAAGCGCTTGAAGCCGCTAAAGATCACGGCTGTGAAGTGGCAGGCTCGGCGCGTGAAGCCGCCGCCGAGGCTGACTTTGTTATCTCCATGTTGCCTGCAGGCAAGCACGTGAAGGCACTTTACGTTGATGGCGATGAGGCGTTGTTCGAGGTGATCAAACCAGGCGCTTTGGTGATTGACTGCTCCACCATTGATGCCGACACGGCGCGCAGCGTTGCGGCCATTGGCGAACAGCGGGGGATCGACTTTGTCGATGCTCCGGTATCGGGTGGGGTGAGCGGTGCGCTGGCGGGCACGCTGACGTTTATTGTCGGCGGGTCAAAGGCCCAGTTTGAAAAAGTGACGCCTGTGCTAGGCGTAATGGGCAGAAACATTTTCCACGCGGGCGACCATGGGGCAGGGCAAGTGGCCAAGGCGTGTAACAACATGCTGCTTTCGGTGTTGATGGCGGGTACCTGCGAAGCGATCAACATGGGCGTCAAAAATGGCCTCGACCCTGCGGTGCTTTCTGACATTATGCGAAAAAGCTCCGGCGGCAACTGGGTGCTCAATGTTTACAACCCCTACCCAGGCGTTATGGAGAATGTGCCCGCTGCCAACGCGTATCAGGGCGGGTTCCTGGTGGACCTGATGATGAAAGACCTGGGCCTTGCCATGGATATCAGCCAGCAAAGCGCTTCCCCCGTGCCCATGGGTTCCGCCGCCCGCACGCTGTTTACTCAGCACAAGGCAAACGGCAACGGCCAGCTCGACTTCTCAAGCCTGATACAGTTCTATCAGGATAAAGAGGGTGAAGGGTGAAGCCGCCCCACACCCAAGCTACCTTTATCTCATGGCATGATCAGGTAAACTCTTAAAAAACCAACCAATAAGGAACGTTATGATTACGCTTTGGGGCCGCGATAACTCTACCAATGTTAAAAAAGTGCGCTGGGTGCTTAACGAGCTGGAAGTACCGTTTGAACAAATTCAAGCGGGGCTCCAGTTCGGGGTCAACAACACACCCGAATACCAGGCCATGAACCCCAATGGGTTGGTGCCGTTACTCAAGGACGACGCCACCGACAGCCTGTTGTGGGAATCCAACACCATCATCCGCTACCTGGCCGCGCAGTATGGCCAAGGCAACTTGTGGGTTGAGCAGCCTGCCAAGCGCGCCCAGGCAGAAAAATGGATGGACTGGGCCAACAGCACGCTTTCCCCTGCGCACCGAGTAATTTTAGGGTATACGGATTTAATGGTTGATGGGGCACCTTTACCCCACCAACCTGATACCATTATCAGATGGTTGATAGATCGACCCCGTAGTTGGGTTCCTCTGCGAAGTCCGGCAGTCCGTAACCGATGGTTTTCTTGTAGAACGGAGAGACCTTCGCGGTCGGGGCCTTCTTCTTGTGCTTCGTGGTGTAGAGCATTCGTGCCCGCATCACCTCGAAGGAGTAACCACGTCCTTCACGGTTCTTGTCCTTGGCCAGTCGGTTGATGGACTCCGTGTAAGCGTTGGTGACGGGCATGTCCGTCTCGAAGTAGGTCATGATCTCTTCGCGCCAGTTGCCTACAGCCCTGACCAGATCGCTCCAGACTTCCTTCTGGCCCTTCGGGATGGTGGCTATCCACTCGTCCAGGGCGGCTTCTGCCTGGGGCCGTGTGGTAGCGTCCCAGATGCCGTAGAAACGTTCCTTGTGCTCGTAGGCGGCCAGCAGTTGTGGGAATGCGCCGGTCCAGGTCTCCATGATGAGGCGTTCCCGGTTTGAGACTTCGTGAGCGCGTTTCAGCAGGATTTTCCGGTCACCCTTGAGGGTTCGGCTCTGGGAGGGCATCAGCTCCTTCCTGAGGCCCTTGCGCACCTTCTCCAGGGCATCGTTGGCCATGCGCACCACATGGAACTTATCGACCACGATGCGGGCCTGTGGCAGCACCGCCTTGACCGCTGCTCGGTAGGGATTCCACATGTCCATGCTGACGATCTTGACCTTCTGCCGGTCTTTCATCTTCATCAGGTAGTTGGTCACCACGTCCTGACGGCGGGTGGCCAGCAGGTCGAGCAGGGTCCTCTCCTCGATGTTGGTCAGGATGCAGCGGTAGCGCTTGTTCAGGTACAACTCGTCAATGCCGAGAATGCGGGGCGTCTCGAAGCGGTGCCAGCGCCCCAGGAATTCGGCGCGGGCGTTGAAAATGTCGCGTACCGTCTTCTCGTCCAGGCCCGTGGTATCAGCCACGTAGGCGTAGGGGTGATTGAAGGCTTCCTTCTCCACGTACTCATGCAACCGCAGCGTCATGCGGAAGCCGTCCACCATCTCCGGTAGCTGGGGCCTGAAGGTGGTCTTGCAGGCCCGGCAGGTGTACCGGCGACGAATTACCCAGAGGGTGACCCGCTTGCCGTGGATGGGCAGGTCATGATAGGGAACATCACGCTTGCCGAACCGCACGAACTCACCCTGCACGCCGCACCCCTCGCAGGCTACTGGTGTAGGTGCTTCAAGCCGAAAATGTATGTCTTCATTCTGCTCATCAGAATCCACCAACTGGTACCCAGGAAGGCTTAACGAATTAATCATCTCCCGCCTTGATCAGAAAAACAGGTAGGTGGCGTAACCGGCAATCATCGCCATAGCAAAAATGACTGCTAAAAACGCCGCTAAAAGCTTCAGCGTGAACAAAGAGCGCAACAGAATGAGCTCAGTCAGGCTGGCTCCGGCACTGCCGATGATCAACGCTAGCACCGTCCCGGCACCCACGCCTTTGGCCATCAGAGCCGCTGCCAGAGGTATGACGGCTTCAGCGCGAATATACAACGGCACGCCGATGACAGCGGCAACTGGAATGGCAAAGGGATTATCTGGGCCTGCATACTGCTCCAATAAGTCAGTGGGCATGAAACCATAGATCACGCTGCCAATCGCAATACCGATGAGCAGGTAAGGCAACACATCGATAAAGTCCGACCAAGCTTCCCGCCACACACCACTGTACTTCCCTTCTTTCTTAACCGTGACAGTGGGTTGACTGTCACAGCATTCGCTAGACGTAGAGACTGTTGTCTTCCTATCAGCCCCGCAAGAAGCCGTCTTCGGAGTGGTGTCGCAGCTGTTGGTGCCGCAACTCGATGCGGTCGATGTAGCACTGCACGGGCTTGCTGATGAACTACATCCACTGCTCTCTTGTGTCGCCGTCCGGCGCACATAACGCTCGAAGCCAAGCGTGTGAAGCAGCCATCCGGCACCTACCGCGACCACCAAAGCGGCGAGCACATAGATAGCAGTAAGTGTCCATCCAAACGTGGCAACCAGCAGGCCGACGACGATAGGATTCAGCAACGGAGATGAGAAAAGAAACACCATCATCGGCCCAAAACCGGCCCGTGCCCGAATCAACCCTTTCAACATGGGGATAGTCGAGCAACTACAGAAGGGCGTTATAGCTCCTAAACCAGCAGCAAGAAAATAGCCTCGCTTCCCACTGGAAGTCAGTAACGCTTCCACCTTGGATGGTGGGATGTGACGTTGAAGAACTCCGACCAGCAAGCTAATGCCAATGAATAAAACCGATAGCTCGATAGCGAGAAAGGCGAACATGCCTAGAGCGTCTTGGAGTTGAGGTGATATTCAATATTACTCCTATATTTCTAGTTTTATCGAAATGATGTACGCAGCCTACTTGCGTTTATCCGACCTGTCAACTATAATTCTAGAAACATCGAATTATTGGGGCGTGCTATGGATCACGAAAAGGTTGCAGCCAGCTTAGCTGAGCTAGGGAATAGTCACCGACTGTCCGTGTTCCGCTTTCTGGTCAAAGCTGGCCATGATGGGGCTTCGGTCGGAGATATCCAGAAGGGGCTGGGTATTCCTGCTTCGACGCTATCACATCACCTTGCGCGCATGGCCAAGGTAGGGCTGATCCGGCAGGAGAAACATAGCCGCACGATTGTCTGTATACCCGAGTATGGGCACCTAGAGAATTTGATCGGTTTCTTACAAGAGGAATGTTGTGCAGGTGTCCGGATTGCGCATGAACCAGAACCGCTTTGACGCTTGCCCAGCTCTCGCTGTCCTCCCTAGTCAGCATCGCTATGAAGACTCAGGCGAAGGTGGAAACAGAAAATTGGCAGTAGAGTAGGCTGAAGAGGATCAATCAGATAATCCGCTGAGAAAGATTTTCTTCTTTACATCTTTGGCATTTTATCAACCAGAAATTCCGGATACCCTAATTTTAATGGGCTATGTGAGAACGCCCGAAGCGCAGCGCGATAACGCCGCCATTGAAGCAGGCATGCAAGCCTGTGAAAAGCTGTTTGAACTGCTGGATAACGCACTCGCCAACCAGGCGTGGTTCTCAGGCGAAGCGTTTGGCCTGGGCGACATTGCCGTTGCGCCCTTCGTTTATAACCTTTGGAACATCGGCCTCACCTGGCAACCGCGCCCCCACTTGGAACGCTGGTATCAGCAGCTAACCGAGCGCCCCGTGTTCCGCGATGTGGTAATGATCCCGGTTACCTAAATCGCCTCATACGAATAGCCGCATTCCTCGCGGGTGCGCTAACGCTTACACCGCGCTACAAAATCTGAAATAAGTGAAATTTCAAACGTGTAGCGCGCGCAGCGAGAAACGCGGCACCCGCAGCGGCGGCCCGGCGCGAAAGGGCGGCGCAGCCGCCCCAGGCCCGAGCAAGCCTAAAACCCCGCCTCCAACACCGCCAATTCACCATCCAGCCCGAGCAACACTTCACAACCCACCCCATACCGTTCGCCACTCTCAATCAACGGCCCCAAAATAGCACCACGCTCGGTAAGCCGCCTGGCCTCAACATCCTGCAACATCGACGCCTTGTTATTCGCCGTTTTCTCAATAACATTCCACACCAACGCTAACCACGCCTCCAAACCGCTACCACCATCGGGCGCTTGAATACCCTCGGCCAACATAATCGCCGCCACTTCCTCAACAACCGCCTCTACACGGCCTGCGTAAGCAGCGCCACGCAACTCGCCATTACGAATCCCATTTAACGCCACCAACGGATTAATCGCCGCATTTACCGCCAGCTTTTGCCATAGGCGGCTGCGAATATCATCCACCGCCGTGGCCGCAAGCCCCGCTTGGCTTAGCTGATGCGCTAACTGCTGTGCCAACGCACCGTGGCGATTCTCCAGATCCCCCACAAACGTATGCCCACGCCCCGCATGCACCACGCCATCATCACCGGTTAGATAAGCACCTTCCGTCGTGGTCGCACACAACACCGGCCCCCGCCAACGTTCAGTCAGCTTCGGCTGAGCCAAAAAACCGTTCTGCCACAACACCAGCGGGGTAGTTGCGGGAATAACGCCCGCCACGCTTTCCAACGCCGCTTCAGCAGCCATCGCCTTGGTGGCGATATGCACAAAAGCGGGCGGCGCTGGCGCATTGGCCAACAGCTGAGATGTAGTTATCACGTTTAAGTGCTGGCTACGTGAATCGACTTCGGGGGTTGTTATTGTTTGCAGCGTAGGCAGTTCACGGCGGCCGACTAAGGTGATGTCAGTAAGAGGAGAGAGCGAATGGGCTAATAGGCGACCGATGGCGCCTGGGCCGAGAATCCAGTGTGAGGTCATCAAGTGCGTACTCAGGGGCGGTGTTGCTGTTCAGCTTACCCTTTTTGTTGTAAGGAAATGAAGGCGAGTAAAAGTGATGGTATGTAAGGCTAATTTCTAGTGACGTGAGGGCGTGCAATCTGCTAGCGTTAGGGCTAAGTGGATTTGGTTTTTGTAGCGTGTTGAGTGGGGAATTGTGGATTTTTTGATGCTGCAGTGAATAGCTGCTGGCTGCCTGCTTTCGACCCTGAGCGGACATTTAGTTATTGGAATGCCTATCAGTGGCAGTTGAAAATGACGGTGCAGAACAGTATTAGCTAGTCATGTTGCAGCTAATGCTGCGTGTTTAGGATGACAGCAGATAAGGAGTCGGCATGCAGGAGCAATTCACCTACGCAAAATTTGGCGCTGTGTACTCTAGGTTAACACTGTTAGCTACAACAGCACGTAGAGGGGGCAGGTCAGCAGCTCGATATCGGCGAAAGGAGTTCATGTGAGTCAAGAAGATGATGAGAAATACCCAGCCAGTGCCATATCTTCGTGGAGCGGGTTCGTTTATCAAGGGAAAATTGCACTATATCACTCCCTCAAGCTTATCTACGATGGCGACCTAGATTTCGAGCTCCAGCTAGACAGTAGCGACGACTTCGCTATTTATAAAAATGGAAAACTACACACCGCCCATCAAGTTAAAGCTAAGATAAGTAAATATCGGAGTGGCTACACTAAGGCATTGGAACAGTCTACTTTAATAGAACACGACAAAATCAAGGGGACGGCTCGTTACTTTCATGTATCCGTCCCGCTAAAAGATACAGCGAGTCATAAAGGTGTTAGCGGCGAAACGGTAAAATTCTACCGCTACGGAGACAGTTATCATTGTGGATTGGATGAAATTGAAGGGCTGACCAAAGAACTTATAAAAAAATTATGTGAGAAGCGGTCCATAATAGTCAGTGATAATCTTATAAACTTTAACTATTGCTTACTGTCAGAAAAAATCAGCACTAAGGCAATACATAACCATAAATTAAATCAAATTGGCGGGCTATCAGAAGATAAAGCTGCATACGAGGGGCGCATCAAGGCCAATGGTATTTTAGATGACCTTCTGAACGAAAATCCTTATCAGAATAGGGACTACTATGCTGTTGAATTAAAGGCCGAACTCCAAGCACACTTGGAAGAAAAGTTGGATCATGCGCTTCCAACAATGAGTGATGCTACTTACGAGAGAGCCAGGCGTCTGTGTGAGCACATTCGAAAAACCGATATCAACGAATTGAAGTCCCTATGCCAAATGATGAAACCCTCTGAGCGTTTTCAAAGGGTTCAGACGAACGACATCAGAAGATACACCAAGCTCATTCAAGCTATTTTGGTGGAGCCCATCTTTAATTATCTGCCGTACTACATCGACAGCGAAAATCGATTCTACGTACCTACCGCTCTTGATGTAGATGAAAGCGAAGAGTGTGAGTTTGACATGATCCGTGAAATGAAAAACAACGGGGATCTGCTGAGGCTACTTTTTGAGTATAACCATCTAATCGCCAGCAAAGCAGAAGCCTCATTTACCTTTAATACAAAATTTACAAACTCAGATGATTTCGACAACAAACCGGCCACCGAAAAGCTTGAAAGCAACATCACCAAATCGCTATGCATTAGCGTAATGACAAAAGATGACGCGGAGGGTCGACTAAATGATAAAACAAATCATTGATGAAGCACTTGTTGCACATGGCTTTGTGATTAAGCGTGAACTGGGTACAACAAGCTTCTATGTTCGCGAGCATGGGTCTGCCATCAGATTCGCAGTCGTACATAATCTTGACGACCTCCCTGCCCCAGCCGAGCTGAATAACCGAATCAATCATCTGGTTCCTGAGGAATTTATCAGAAACCCAAGCTTCAAGAAGAATTGCGATTTGATTTGCATTCATCGCCTCGACGTTTTGGCCGAATTCAAGGATCACGAAGAAGAAATTTTCGCTATCGAGGAAGATCCGCATTTTTATAAAAAATATGTCCTCTACTACAGCATTGCGGAAGAAAGCGCTCTCACTAATTTTACCTACGAAAAACTGGTGTCTGTGATTGCTGACAAAAAGGAGTTTCTTGACTACAAAGAAAACCCTCTTGTCGCCACACAATACAGCTTCGCGGCGAAGACCTTTATCAAGCTTCCTTTCTTAGAGCTACCTAGCCATCAAGGAAACCTCGTGTCCTTGAGATTGCAAGCAGCTGAGGCCGTTGCAGAAGCTGGCCTGAACGATATGTATTCGACTATCCAGCAAGTCACAGACAAAAACGCCGACGATTTTATCAAGGAAATGATTCGCAATGAACTGGCAAATATCCAAGATTGAAGTCTCTAGTTTCAAAGCATTCAAGCATATTTACTTGGATCTCGGCGAGTCGTCCTTGCTAACTCTGGACGGTCCTAACGGTTATGGCAAGACAAGCATATTCGACGCCATCGAACTGCTGCTCACCGGCCAGATCAATCGAATACAAAACCTGTTTTTCACTTTATTAACCAAGAACAAAAGGGACTATGCGGACAATCTCTTCTGGAATAACCGCTCAGGTGAGAACGATCTCTGCATTAAAATTGAATTTATTAATGATGATCGAAAACTTATTTTAGCCAGGCATTGCCCAGCTACGATATTCAAAAAACCAGCAAACAATCGTGCAGATAAGTACGAAAACTTCAAGCTTTACGAACTACCGGAATTCGAATCATCTGACTACACGAAGATCAATCAGCGTGACAATAATTTTCTTGACGAAGTTTTCGGAAAAAACTTTAGGGAAAACTTCTCCTTCCTAAACTATCTGGAGCAAGGACAAAACCGGCTGCTACACACGCGGGTAGATGAACGCAAGGATAAACTAGGAAACCTCTTTAATATCAGCGATATCGAAGCCGAGATCGAAAGCTGCAACACCATATACAGTAAACTCACAAAGCACATCAACAATCCTCAGCGTAAGGCAAAGGTTGAATCACTCACTGAAGAGATAGCCACCCTAAGAGGCACATTGCAGGCAGAGGCTGGGGTCGTTGAATACAAAAAGCTCTCGACAACCGATGTCCAACCAGGGTGGGACAAGGAGATCCTGTTCTCAACGTATTCAGCGGTAGACCATGCTGCCTACCAGGAATTCGTTCGCAAGATTATCGCCGTTCTGCCACTCAAAGCCACGATAAAAACCAGAGTTCACAACGAGACCATCGATGCCGACATTGATCGTAACGAGGAATCTCTGAGAAGTCTGGCTCAGTTTGGTAAAGACTTAGGCAGGCTTGAGGGACTTGAAGCTATTAAGAAAGAGATTGATGAACTAGAGCGTTCAGCAAGCATCATTAGACGCGGCGCCACGGCGATCAAGCTCGAAGAAGCCCGATCACTACCAAACTGGGCGGATGGGCGCCTTGAGTGGTTTGAGTCACAAATTGAATCCAGAAACAGCCTACGAGAAAAAAGCAACACCAATGGGAACGTCATAGTCGAATTGGAACACCTGAAAAAGCAGTTGCTTGAGGAACATAATAAGCCCTATCCCGACGACCAGTTGTGCCCTCTCTGTGGTGCTGATTGGGAAGATCACAAATCAATGGTAGGTGCCATTGAAGCAAGAACTAAGCAAATCTCTAATTCGTTATCCCAAGACGGCAAAGATTTAGTTAACCTTATCGCTGCTATGGACGCAGAGCTGAAGCTCATAAACACGCATATACAAGAAAACCTGAACCTTCTCAAGCCTACATTTGAACCCAATCTTCACTCGGCACTTGTCCAAATTACGCTTCGGCTACCGGCTATAACCCAGCTACAAGAGAAGCTGCAAAGAGAAAACGTTCAATTTACTGACTCGTTTACGGAAATAGATGACGTAGTAGATGAGCGACTTGGGAAGCTCAAGGAGATTCTCAGAAATAAAAAACAGGTTGAATCTGATGCTTTAGCGCTGCCAGAGGACTGGCGAGAAACAACAAATAGCGCCTTTAAAAACCTACAGGACTTCTACATAATCACGGCTGAAGATCTGAGGGGTAAAGAGCAGTACATATCGATTAAAGCTAACGAGGCTCAAAATACCAGACTACAAACCTGTATTTCCGAACTTGAGCTTATCGAAAAAGAAACCCGGGCAGCCCAAAAAGCAGGAGATAAAGTCAAAAAACTTCGTGACACACTGAAGGAGACAGAGAAAAGTTATACCGACCAGACAATTTCGGCTATTGAGTTCATATTCCATATCTACAGTGGCCGGCTGATTCAAAATTACCAGCGTGGCCTGGGCCTGTTCATCGAGAGTCGCGAAGGTACGCAGTTGAGGTTCCTGACTGCCGAGAAGTCTGAGCACGATGCAGTTATGTCCATGAGTTCTGGTCAGGTGTCCGCCCTCAGCCTTGCCTTCTTTCTCTCACTCAACAAGGTCTATGCTAAGGCGCCTCTCATCCTGATTGATGACCCGTCGCAATCCCTGGATGAAATCAACGTTGCTTCCTTGACCGACCTACTCCGTTGCGAGCTCAAGCATTGCCAGTTGATTGTCTCCTCCCACGAGGATGATATCTCTGCCTATATGCGCTACCGGTTCGACAGAGCAGGCCTGAAAACAAGTTCACTCAACATGCAGCTCTTGGCGAAAGATGCTTTGTAAACGTCGGTGAGCTTGATCGCTATATCAGTGACACCTAAAAGACCACACTTGGCCGATACCAGAAGTTAGCCAGAAACCCTGGCTAACTTCCATCCAACCTAAATCCCTATATAGCTCACCGGTAATCCCCCCATTTATAACCGGAGCGATAAGTAGAGTTGGTTAGGCCGCCATGGCCACCTTCTGTTTCGGTGTTATCCCACCCAATGCCATGTTCGGTCGCTCGTGGTTGTACGTCCAGAGCCAGCGTGTGGCAAAATCCTGTACTTCAGCGATCGAGTCGAAAAGATAATGGCTCAACCAATCATAACGGACTGTTCGGTTGTAGCGTTCAACATAAGCATTCTGCTGCGGATTCCCCAGCTGGATATATCGAAGTTCAATGCCTTCCTGCCTTGCCCAGGTAACGAGCTTACCGCTGATGTATTCCGGGCCGTTGTCACAGCGAATGGCTTTTGGCTTGCCGCGCCATTCGATCAACTGCGTGAGAGAGCGTATTACGCGCTCTGCCGGCAGCGAGAAGTCTGCATCGATGATCAGACCTTCCCGGTTGTAGTCATCGAGCACGTTGAACAATCGATACGTTCGGCCGTCTGCCAACTGGTCGTGCATGAAGTCCATAGACCAACAGCCGTTCAGAACCTGCGGTACCGACAAGGGTTCCGGCTTTTTCCGCACCAGTCGCTTCTTGGGCTTGATCCGCAGGTTAAGCTCCAGCTCCCGGTAAATCCGGTAGATGCGCTTATGGTTCCAGCCGAAGCCCTTCACGTTGCGCAGATACAGGTAACACAGCCCAAACCCCCAGTTACGCTGGTTATGGGTTAAACGCACCAGCCAGTCGGCAATCACCGCGTTCTCATGGCTCAGCTTTGCCCGGTAGCGATAACAGGTCTCACTGATACCAAAGGCCACACAGGCCAGCCGTACACTGCAGCGATCGGCATCAACTGCATTTTTTGCCATCTCTCGGCGTTGAGATGGCTTTACCACTTTCCCTCAAGGGCCTCCTGGCGAAGCTCGGATTTCAAGCGCTCTTCGGCGTACATCTTCTTGAGCCGACGGTTTTCGTCTTCCAGGTCCTTGAGGCGCTTCATCATGGACGCGTCCATACCGCCATACTTCGAACGCCATTTATAAAACGTGGCACTGCTCATACCGTGCTCGCGGCAAAGTTCAGGAACCGGCACGCCAGATTCGGCTTGCTTCAGAATCGCCATGATCTGGCTGTCGGTAAAACGTGATTTTCGCATGTGGAATCTCCTGTCTGTTCAGAGTACAAAATTCCACTTATCACCGCGATTATTTTTCGGGGGGATTACCACCCCGCAGACAACACCGGCAACCAAAGCGCCAAGGCAACCAGTGTCGCCAATAGCACCGGCGGCGTTATCAGCAACCCAATTTTCATATACTGGCCCCAGCCAATTTTGTACCCCTTGCCCGCTAACACGTGTAGCCAGAGCAGGGTGGCGAGGCTGCCAATCGGGGTGAACTTGGGTCCCAGGTCATTACCAATCACGTTGGCGTAGACCATCAATTCCTGAGTGACGGCAGGCACGTTCGCTTGGTCGATTGCCAGCGCGCCGACCAGTGTCGAGGGCATATTGTTCATGACCGAGGCGACGATGGCGGAAAGAAAACCGGTGCCCAGCGTGGCGATAAAGTTACCCTGTTGTGCCAGCCACTCTAGCGCCATCGCGCCATAATTCGTCAGCCCTGCATTGCCCAGCCCGTAAACGACGAGATACATGCCGATTGAGAACAGCACTATCTGCCAGGGGGCGCCGCGTAGCGCACTTGATACGGAGACGATGGCACCGCGGCCTGCTTGCCACCAGCGCCCGGCAATTGCCATTAGCAGCACGGCGGCTGTTCCCGTTACAAAGGCGATGGGAATGCCTAGCGGGGCGGTCACGAAGTAGGCGATCAGCAGCGTTGCCAGCAGCGGAAACGCCACTCGAAATATCAGCGGGTCCTTTATGGCTGAGCGCGGTGGGTCGAGGTTTTCGACGGCGTAGTGTTTAGGAATACGGCGGCCAAAGGCTATCCAGAGCACGGCCAATGTAGCCGCTACTGACACCAGGTTCACCGGCACCATAACCGCCGCATAGCGGTCAAAGCCAATATCAAAGTAGTTGGCACTGACGATATTAACGAGGTTAGAGATCACCAGGGGTAGGCTTGCGGTATCGGCGATGAAGCCCGTCGCGATGATAAAGGCCAGCGCCGCAGGCGGCTCAAACTTTAGGCGCAGCAGAATAGCGATCACAATGGGCGTTAGCAGTAGGGCGGCGCCATCGTTAGCAAAGAAAGCGGCAATGACCGCGCCGAGTAACACGACCAGCGGGAAAAGCAGATGCCCGCGCCCATTGCCCCAGCGCGTCACGTGCAGCGCGGCCCAGGCGAAGAATCCCGCTTCGTCTAAAATCAGGGAAATGATAATCAGGGCAACGAACGTAAAGGTGGCATCCCAGACGATGTCCCACACCACAATGATATCCGCTAAATGCACCACGCCCATAAGCAGTGCTACTAACGCGCCGCCCAGCGCGCTCCACCCGATACCCAAACCTTTAGGCTGCCAGATCACCAGCACCAGGGTGACGACAAAAATGGCCAGTGCCAACATGAAAGAACCTTACGTCAGTGAGTGTTTTGGTTAACGCGGCGAGAGAGTTCTTCAGCACTCTCGACACGCTCTGAATAGCGGTCGGTAAGATAGGCGGACCTGTCTCGCGTCAACCAGGTGAATTTCACCAGTTCCTCACACACATCGACGAGACGCATATAAAGTGGTGAGGGCTTCATGCGTCCGGCATCGTCAAATTCGGTGAACGCTTTAGGTACAGAGGATTGGTTAGGGATGGTGATCATGCGCATCCAACGCCCGAGGATTCGCATCTGGTTAACGGCATTAAAGCTTTGGCTGCCGCCAGACACTTCCATCACCGCCAGCGTTTTACCCTGAGTAGGGCGAACACCGCCGAGCGATAGCGGTATCCAGTCGATTTGCGTTTTCATAATCCCCGTCATCGCACCATGCCGTTCGGGGCTGACCCACAGCATGCCTTCGGACCACTGAGCAAGGTCGCGCAGCTCTTTTACCTTCGGGTGATCGGCCTCTGAGTCATCTGGCAGCGGTAAGCCTGATGGGTTAAAGGTACGTACTTCACAGCCGTACCAGCGCAGCAACCTCGCCGCTTCTTCGGACGCCAAGCGTGAAAAAGAGCGTTCGCGCAGAGAGCCGTAAAGCACCAGAATCCTGGGGGAATGACGCGGCGCATCGGGGCCCGCCAATACGTCCACATCTATCGGCTGGAGCTTTTGAAGATCAATGTTGGGCAGGTCATTGAAACTGATAGGTTCGCTCACGGGTGGCTATCCTTAAGGTGCACTACCTCACCATCTTCTTTGGTAAACGTGGTGACTGGATTGGCCAATAAGTCGAGTACACGCTCTGAAGGGCGGCACAGGCGTGCGCCTTTTTCCGTTACCACAATAGGGCGATTGATCAGGATGGGGTGTGCGATCATGGCGTCTATCAGTTGATCATCGCTTAATGCTGGATCATCGAGATTGAGCTCTTCAAAGGGCGTGCCCTTGCGGCGCAGTAGCTCTCTTGGGGTAATCGCCATCATCGAGATCAGCTCGACCAGCCGCTCGCGACTGGGTGGTGTTTTTAGATATTCGATGACGTGCGGTGTCTCACCGGATGCTTCGATAATCGCTAACGTATTGCGCGAGGTGCCGCAGGCGGGGTTGTGATAAATCGTCGTTTTCAAAAGAGTTATTCCTTCTCGGTAGTGAGAGAATAGTCAGTAAAGGCCGTCAGAAGCGGCTCGCAAATCTCTGGGTGTCCCGCACAACAATCGCGAACCATAAAGCCCAGGATTTGTTGCATATGGCCGAGATTAGCGCGATAGATAATGGAACGGCTCTGCCGATGAGAGCTGACCCATCCTGCCCGTGAAAGCACTGAAAGGTGCGCCGACATCGTGTTATGGGGCACCGATAGCTGGCGTGCAATTTCCCCTGCAGGAAGGCCTTCAGGCTCATGGCGTACCAAAAGCCGAAAGGCTTCAAGGCGCGTTTCCTGAGAAAGGGCACTAAAACTGGCCGTGACGTTTTTAATTTCCATATGTCCAGTATTGTAGACATATTAGGAAATAGCAATCACATTATGTTGTGTGCATTACTTGGAATGTTAGATGTAAGCGTTGATCGTCAGGCGTTGCCGCCAAAGGTTTTGCGCCAATCGCGTGGGCTAACTTGATGGCGCTGCCGGAAATGTTGGCGGAAAGACGTCGCCGTGTGAAAGCCCGCCTTTTCTGCAATCGCTTCTACCGACAACGAGGTGGTTTCCAAAAGCTCACGCCCACGCCGTAACCGTTCGCTCACCAGCCACGCCACGACGGTCATGCCGGTGGCTTTTTGGAAGTTTCGCGTAAAGGTACGGCGGCTCATGGCGGTGCGCTCAGCAAGCTCGTCAATCGTGTGCGATGCCGATAGGTTTTCTCGTAGGTAGTCGAGCAGGCGATTGATATGCGCATCTTGGGTTGAGGCGGCAACCGGCTGCTCTATGAACTGCGCTTGCCCACCTTCTTTATGTGGTGGAACTATCATGGCACGGGCCACCTTGTTGGCAACCTGCGCGCCATAGTATTCGCGTACCAGGAATAAGCAGCAATCCAGCCCAGCAGCGGTACCGGCCGACGTCACTAGACGGTCTTCCTCCACATAGAGCGCATTGGTGTCCAGCTTAACGTTGGGAAAGCGGCCACTAAAATCCTGCTCGGCCATCCAGTGGGTCGACGCCCGCCTGCCATCTAACAGCCCGGCGTAAGCCAGTGCATAGGTGCCGTAACACAGGCCTACGACGTGAGCGCCACGCTCATGACAGCGGACGAGCGCCTCTGACAACTCTGGCGGCGGTGCTTCATTCAGGTCGTGCCATCCAGGCACTATCGCAATATCCATTTTATCCAACAGTTCTAAACCACCATCGGGCTTCACTGTCATCGACCGTTCGCCTTCGATGGAATTTCCCCCAGGCGCCACAATGGAAAGATTGAACAGCGTGCGATCAGACAACGCTATACCAAACACCATATAGGGCACGGAGAAGTGGAAGGGGCTGAAGTGTGGGTGAAGGATTAGGCCGACATTGGGTAGAGACAAAGTGCGACTCCTGCTATGCGTTTTATAAACAGTAGCATCATGGCCCAAAAGTTTCGATAAATGTCTTTTAGGCCAATTCTTTTGTTGATTGAGCCTCTCTAAACTACTTGCCATTACCCGTAACGAATTTAAGGAAGTACACAGATGCTCATCAAGACCCTCGCTAGTTCTCTTGCCATCGCCACGGTGCTTATCGCTCATAGCGCATCCGCGGACTCGCTCTCTCAGGAGGCAACGCAGCAGGTGCAGCAGATCCGCAATGCGACGGTAAAAATCACCTATGGGGACACCACTTTCCTGATTGATCCTATGCTGGCCGAGCAGGGCGCCTATCCGGGATTTGAAGATACCTACCGTAGCGAGTTGCGTAATCCGCTGGTTGGGCTGCCAATGCCGGCGGAAGATGTGATCGGCGATATAGACGCTGTCATCGTCACTCACACGCACCTCGACCACTGGGATGCCGCCGCGCAAGCGCAATTGCCGAAGGACATTCCCTTGTTCGCTCAGAATACCGCTGATGCCGAGCTGATTCGCTCTCAGGGATTCAGCGATGTGCGCATCCTTGATAGCGGCACCGAGTTCGGCGGCGTACAGCTTCACAAGACGGGCGGCCAGCATGGCTCCGATGCTCTCTATGCTGTGCCTGAACTGGCGCAATCGTTAGGTGACATCATGGGTGTCGTCTTCGAAGCTCCGGGGCAGAAAACGACGTATTTAGTCGGCGATAGCGTATGGCGCGATGAGGTCGAGCAGGCAATGGAGCGCTACAACCCAGAGATGATCGTGCTGAATACCGGTGCTGCCGAGGTAGACGGTTTCGAAGGTGATCCCATCATTATGGGTAAGGAAGATACGCTGCGTACCCACCAGAAAGCCCCGAATGCCACCATCATCGCGGTGCATATGGATGCCGTAAATCATATGACGCTAAGCCGTGACGAACTGGCCGATTACGTGCAGCAAGAGGGAATTCAGGAACACGTACTTATTCCCACTGATGGCGAAGTCATTTCCTTCTAATCCCAAGGGCCGCTTCTTTATATAGCGGCCTGCTTCTTCTTGCCAGCTTATTGGCAAACGCTACTAAAAGGATTGATAGTATGAATAATCGCGCAATCATCGTCGTCGATATCCAGAATGAATATTTCCCCGGCGGTAAGCTGTTGCTGAACGGTATTGAAGAGGCTGCCACGAATGCAGCTAACGTCATTGAACATGCCCGGTCGGAAAACGATCTTGTCGTCTATTTTCAGCATGAATCTGCCGATCCAGACATCCCTTTCTTCACCCCCGGCACGCAAGGGGTAGCCATCCACCCCATGGTCTTGCCATTGGGCGAGGAAACGGTATTAGTGAAGCATTTTCCTAACTCGTTTCGTGAGACCGGTTTGCAAGAGCTGTTGGACCAGCAAAATATTGAGGAGGTCGTCATTATTGGCGCAATGAGCCACATGTGTATTGATGCCACCAGCCGTGCAGCGTCGGATTTGGGTTACAAGACGACGATTATCCACGATGCCTGTGCCACGCTGGATCTTGAATTCGATGGCGTGACGGTGCCAGCGTCTCAGGTTCACGCAACGATAATGGCAGCCTTGGCATTTGCTTACGGCACGGTCACTACAACAAAACAGTATATTGGCTAACGCCATCGCTCTACGTGGCCGCCTCATCGCCGCCTTCGAAGCCTCTTGTATCCAAGGCATTACAACAAGGTTTGGAAGACGCCACGGCGGCCTTACGCACGGTTCCCCTGCTAACTGTTCAGCACCTATTAACCGTGTGGGTTAACCAGACTTGCCCGCTAACGTCGATAAAACATTTGGCGCAAGAATCTGTGAAAGGACTTCAGGCTCGTTTTGGTCTGGTGTGTACCATAAGTAGAGAGGTACCCCTGAGCGGCCGTGTTGCTCCAAAAAAGCGGTGATGGCTGGGTCACCATTGGTCCAGTCGCCTTTCATTGTGATCACATCTGCCTGCTCAAATGCTTGTTGCGTGCTGGCTATATCAATGGCTCGCTGTTCGTTCATATGGCAAGTGACGCACCAGTCTGCGGAAAAGTAGACAAAGATGGTTTTCTCCTGTTGCCGAAGTTCGGCCAGGCGGTCCGCGTCAAAGTCGAGTGTGCGTGTGGCGGGGGAATTTGCGGCGGCATTAATGGGCGCCTCGTGCCCCGCAAAGGAGCCGGGAACGAGGATGCTTCCCGCCAGCGCGAGTACGGCCGCGAGTGTTGCCGGTACCCAGACCGAGCGCTTGCCATTGCGTTGGCGCAGGCCGGTGAATCAAAGTCCTATCGCCAGTAGTAAGATCAGAGCGAGGCTTGCAATCATGCCGTTATTGCTGAGCTGGCGGCCAAGCACCCAAGCTAACGCTAGAGCGGTTAGGAACATTGGGATGGCCATGATATGCCGAAAGGTGGCAAGCCAAGGGCCCGGCCGAGGAAGGCGACGGCGAAGCATTGGTATGAAACCAAGCAGCAAGAACGGTAAGGCAATGCCCAAGCCCAAGCCCACGAAAACCGTCAGTGCGGCAACCGTAGGGAGTACCAGGGCGGCGCCAAGCGCTGTGGCCATAAATGGGCCGGAGCAAGGTGTTGCGACAAAAGCGGCAAGTACGCCTGTCCAGAAAGCACCGGCCATGCCCTCCTGGCTAGCTAGTTTGGAGCCAGCATTGATGGAGCCTAGTTCAAAAAGGCCTGCCAGGTTAAAGCCAATAGCGGCAGTCAGCAGTGTAAGCACCACAATGACCCGTGGGTCTTGCAACTGAAATGCCCAGCCAACGTGAGTACCGGCTGCGCGCAGAGCAATAATCGTTGCGCCCAGTATCAAGCAAACGAGGACCACACCGGCGGTATAGGCTAGCGCCTCACGCCGGACTTCGCGTTGACCACCGGACAGGCGTGCAAGGCTAAGAACCTTAAGGCTGAGAATAGGGAAAACGCAGGGCATGATATTGAGCAGAACACCGCCCAGTACGGCGCCGAGAAATGCGGTCAGTAGTAATGTAGAACTACTTTGTACGCCAGCTGTGCTTGCGTTTGGCGTTGGCACACCATCACTACGGCTAACTAATGCTAAGCCGGTTCCATTGCCCAGTGACAGAAGTGCTTCGAACTCATCAGGTGGATTGTCTGTTTGCCAGTATTTTGCCAACTGGGTTTCAATAATCAATGTGTCGCCTTCACGACTAAAAACCTGCTCAGACGCGGGATCAGCCACGTTGTCGGTGGCAACAAACAAGTGTGGATCGTTTAGTTCCACGCTGGTGGGCAAGGGGATGCTTAAACGCAGCTGGTTATCATCGGTCGTCACAAAGCTGGCTTGCGAACCGAGAGGCCTGGGAAGCTCGCGCCGCCATTCATCGAAGCGTGTTTTGCGCTCAGGCGTAATGTGGCCATCGCCTGCGACCAGCGTAGTGGCAAGCGATGCCTCCTCTGGAATGCAGGCATCAGCGCGGCAAGCCAAGTAGTTGAAATCAACGCTAATAGGCAGAGAGGTCCCGGCGGGCACAGAGGCGTCTATTTCAATGGGCAGCAATAGTGCATAAGGGTGCTCGTAGACATGATTCATCAGATCGCCAGTCATTAGCGTCTGCGGTACTGGGTAAGCGGCATCGCCGACGCTGACACCTTCCGGCAATTGCCAATTGAACTGCGGTGGTAGACCAATACTACCTGGCTGTTTCCAATACCCATGCCAACCTGATTGCGGCTCCATGAAAACGGCTAACGTGCTGGAGGAACCAGGTGCCGGTTGATCTGTTTCCGCTATCAGAGTGCTCTTGATCAGTACTTCGCCCGAGATACCGGGAAATTCCTGTGCAGCGCCGATCTGGGGAGTCAGCATTAACACCAGGCAGAAAAGGACAAAATAGCGATAAAGGAACGTGGGCATTGGCTATCAGCCCGCGTGAGGCGGGCTGCTCCAGTAAAAAAAGGGGGGGCCGCGCTATGGCTTGCGCGGAGTGGCTTACGCTTATTGGCTGAGGCGCTCGACAGCTTCGCCTAATGCGGTGTCTTGTGGTCCAAGCTTGTCGGTTATCTTGCCGTCAGCATCAATTAACACAACGGTGGGTATCTGCTGAACGCCGAATGCACGGTGTATATCGCCCTCGGCGTCAAGCAACACCGGTATCGCCGTCTCGGTGGTATCAAGATAACTTTCGACATCGGACTCTTGGGTCCAAAGACCAGAAATAATGCCTACCCACTGTACGCTTTGGTCTTCGCTTAACTGGTTGACGGTTTCGCGTACGCGGCGGCAGGCGGTGGAGGTTTCTGGCTGGCTCTCGGCAAGATAAGGCTCACACCAGGTGGCAAAAAACACCACACCCAGTGGCTTGTCTGTCGTCTCCCGAGTCAGGTCGATGGTAGTGCCGTCACGCGTGGTGACATCAAGGTGAGTCACCGCATCGCCCACCGTTAAAGCGTTGGCGTCGATATCCTTGACGGCGGCTCCTTCGGTCGCTGCTGAGTTGGGATCAGCGGGTTCAAGCACTGCCTGTAGCGCCTGTTCCAGGGCTTGATCGTCACGATGACCAATGTGAGTGATGTGACCACTGCGATCAATCAGAACGTGCTGCGGGGTAACGCGTAGATTCAGCGCTTCGGCTAGCGTGCCGTCATCTACCGTGATAGGCATGGTCAGGCCCATTTCCTCGCGATAGACACGTGCGGATTCTTCGGTGTCAGCGTAGCCGGTGTTCACGGCGATGACTTGGATATCATCACCATGCGCTTCTTGAAATGCCTGGAACCCGGGCATCTGCTGGCGGCAGGGCACGCACCAGGTTGCCCAGAACTTTATATACACGGGTTTTTCGCCATATAGCGCGCCTAGATCAATAGTCTCACCATCCAGCGTGGTAATGCTCAGCTCGGGGCCTGGCTGACCAATTAAGGACTCGCCAGCCGCTATGGCACGCTGTTCACCGTCGGCATCTTGATCATAGGCTTGATCGGCGTCTGGTTGCTCAGTGGTCTCGGTGGCGTGTGCCGAACCGAAGCAGCCGACCAACATGGCGAGCAGTATCGCCGCTGAACATTTCGTGTTTACTATACGCATTGATTTCATCCTTTTGGCAAATCGTTCTGAGCTAACGTAAAGAGCTAAGGTAAAGAGCTAACTCAAGAACCGGCATAAAGAACTAGCTCGAGAACTGGCACAAAGATTTAGAACGGTAAAAGTGTAGAGTAGATAGTGATTGTGAAAGGCTTCATGGTCTAAAAAAAGCACCAAGACTGATGGGTTTCTATGTACCATGGAGGGATGAGTAAACTTCGTTTTTCACTTAATCGCCAAGGCGAGCAGTCTTTGTCAGAGCAGGTGCGTTCGAGCATTGCTGATGCCATTCGACAAGGGCATTTATATGAGGGCGCACGGCTGCCTTCATGGCGTGATCTTGCCACGGAACTGGGCGTTTCACGAGGCACTATTAAAACGGCTTATGATCGGCTGAGCGATGATCAGTTAGTCATCTCAAAAGGGGCCGCTGGTACGTTCGTTAGCACCGTGCTACCCGCGGCACCAAAAGTGGTGGTTGAGGCCTCTCGACTACCACTGCCTGATCTCTATCAGGACCTGGAAAGCGCGCCCAGGCTTTTTCAAGTGGGGGTGCCTGCGCAAGATGGCTTTCCCTTTAAGCAGTGGTCGCGCATCATGCTGCGCGGTTCACGCCAGGCGGTGGCCGAGTCACTGCGTTACCCTGACCCACGCGGAGAGCAGACACTACGCAAGGAAATTGCTGCCTATCTGGCCGTGGCTCGCGGGCTGCTTTGCTCTGCAGACCAGATCATCATCACCAATGGATATGCGGGGGCGCTGGGCTTGGCATTGCACTTATTGCGCCCGGATTCAAAGCGGGTGTGGGTTGAAGACCCTTGTTATCCACTCAATAGGCACGCTTTGTCTTTGGCAGGCTTTACCTCGGTTCCTGTTCCGGTCGATGACCAGGGGATTTGTGTGGAGCAAGGGATAGCGCTTGCGGCGGAGGCCCGGTTGGCGATTGTGACGCCAAGCCAACAAGCACCGCTGGGTATGCAGTTGTCGCTGGCTCGCCGCCAGGCGTTATTAGCATGGGCTAAAGAAAACGATAGCTGGATCATCGAAGATGATTATTTAAGTGAGCTGCAGTTAAGCGGCCAGGCAACGCCCGCACTGGCCTCGCTGGACCATGACGAAAGAGTGATTCACATGGGTACTTTCAGTAAAACCATCAGCCCACGGTTGCGGCTTGGTTTCATGGTGGTGCCTGCGAGGTTGTCGGAGCGCGCGGGAGATACGGCAGCTGCATTGTCACCCGCGTCTGCACTGCCTAGCCAGCTAGCCGTTGCGGAGTTTTTGCGCGACGGGCATTACTTGCGCCATATTCGGCGTATGAAGCGTTTGTATATACAGCGCCGGAATGCGCTGCTTGCACTCATGGACAGCACGGTTTCAGTCAATCATATGGCGGGCTTGTCGCTGTTGCTCCCCTTGTCTGATGACACCGACGATGTTGGCATTGCCGAAGCGGCGGCGGCCTTTAACCTTGCCCCGGCGCCGTTATCTCCTTGGTACGCCACGCAAGCCAATGCGCGAAAAGGATTGCTCTTGGGCGTCACTAATCTATCGAGCCCTGCGCTTGAAGAAGGCTATCAACCGTTGGCGACACTGATTGCTCGTCATCGCCAGTAATGTGCCTACAGTTGAAAAAAATCACTCCCATAGAACGTCGGCTTAACCAGGTCGCTTGCTGCGTATTCTCATTCTAATATATGCTTTATATGCGTTTCATATATCAAGGCATTCCATGGGTATCGTAAAAATCAACGACCAGCTACACGAAGATATTCGTAAAGCCAGCTCGGTCATGGTGCGTTCGATCAACGCACAGGCGGAGTATTGGATTAAGGTGGGCATGCTGGCAGAGGCTAATCCAGGCATGACCTTCACCGACATTATGCGCGAGCAGATGCAACAGGCAGACATTGAAGTCAGGCAGGTGACCGGTGGATAACGTACCGCTGAAAAGTGCAGAAGAGTTGACGCTGATGCGCGAAGCAGGGCGCTTGCTGGCGCAGGTGTTTGGTTATCTTGATACGTTAATCGAGCCGGGTGTCACCACCATGCAGATCAACGACTGGGCCGAGCGTTATATCGTTGATGAGCTAAAAGCTCGCCCGGCCAGCAAAGGGCAATACGATTATCAATATGTGCTGAATGCGTCTGTGAACCAGGTGGTGTGTCATGGCGTTCCCTCCGAGACACTCGCGCTAAAATCAGGCGATATCGTTAACATTGATATCACGCTTGAGAAGAACGGCTATATTGCCGATTCAAGCAAGATGTACATGTTGGGTGAGGTAAAGCCTATTGCCAAGCGCCTGGTCGATAAAACCTATGAGGCGCTGTGGAAGGGCATCCACGCGGTTAAACCGGGGGCAACACTGGGTGATGTAGGCCATGCGATCCAGCGGCATGCGGAACAGAACGGCTACTCGGTGGTGCGTGAATATTGCGGCCACGGCATCGGCCAGGAAATGCATGAAGAGCCGGAAGTCGTGCACTACGGAAAGCCAGGGCACGGCGTGGTATTGAAAGAGGGCATGGTATTCACCATCGAACCCATGATTAACCAAGGCAAAGCCAAGGTAAAAATCAAAAAAGATGGCTGGACCGTCGTGACCAGCGACAAGTCCTTATCCGCGCAGTGGGAGCATACAGTGGCAGTGACGGCCGAGGGTGTTGAGGTGCTTACGCTGCGTGATGAAGAGCGTGTTTAATTTTAACCAGTTAGGCGATGCAAGGTGACCTATGACAAGTCATCTGAAAACTAGCCGGGCGGACGTGAAACAGGCTTTTGAGAGACAGTGGTATTAAAATTCCATGCCGTCGCTAGAAAGTAACGGCGTGGTTAATGTGAGCTCGGCTAGCGCTTACAAATACTCCAGCACATCAAAGTGATCGCACCCCGGCAGCTCAATTAGCTCTGCTTGAACGTTGGCTGCGCGTAGCAGCGCTATAAAATTGTGTCCCTGCTGATGAAACGCGGGTGGGTCGTTTTCGGCAATCACAACCTGGCAGGCGGGCAGTGCGGTCAGCTCGCCAAACTGAGGGCTAAGTGCCCGTGCCTGTGCTTTGGTCAGTTTTAGGGGGGCGTTAACGTAGGTTTCTACCAGCGGCGTAAGGTCATAAACACCGCTGACCAGCACCAGCTTATCAATAGGAACCCGGCCGCTAACGGCTACCCAGTAAGCCAGTTGGGCGCCCGCGCTATGGCCTCCCAGGGTGATGGACCACACACCTCCGCTTTCTGCCAGCGCGTGGTAGGCCGCTTCTAGCCCCTGAATGCACTGAGTCATCATGTTTTCAATGGTGTGGGTTGGGGCTAAGCCATAGCCAATTGAGGCGAAGGCCATTCCCCGTGCCAGATAGCGCTCGGCCAGAAAATCCGTGGCAGTGTGGTCAAGCTCCTGCCAGTAGCCACCGTGAATGAATACCATCAAAGGCCACGGGCCTTCTCCCTGCGGAATAAACAGGTTAAGGCACGCCGCCGGGTGGTCGCCATAGGCGACCGTTATCGGTGGGTGGCGGTCCCTTAGCGTGCGTCCGGCATCCGCCTGACGTGTAAGAGTGGATTCAAATTCTGACGCAAAATGGCTCGGTGAGTAGGCCAGATCCGGCGTTAGCTCTGTCATGCGTGCTCTCTATCAGGTAACGGCGCTAAGCACGTGAAATTCAGGATTTTGATACTCGCCGCTTTCGATTACCTCGCGGAAGTGCTGCGCGGCCTGCCACACATCTTCGTAGCTTAAATAGAGTGGGGTGAAGCCGAAGCGCATTAAGCCCGGCTCCCGATAATCACCAATTACACCACGCGCAATCAGCGCTTGCACAATGGCATAGCCGTTCTGGGCATCTATCAACGATACCTGGCTGCCACGCTGGTCGACTGCCGGAGTAATATCTTCGATGCCGTGGGACTCAAAAATATCTGCCAGGCACTCGCGGAACAGATTGCTCATGGCCAGGCTTTTATCGCGCACGACCTGCATATCGACCTCAGCCCAGATGGCTAAAGACGCTTCAAGGGCTGCGTAAATAATCGCTGAGTGTGTGCCGGTACGAAAACGCGAGATGTCATCGGCGGGTGCGTAGTCGGCCTGAAAGGCGAAAGGTGAGGTATGGCCATGCCAGCCAGAGAGCGGTTGCCACGTGCTGTCCAGGTGGTCGCGGTGCACGTAAAGAAAAGCGGGCGCACCAGGGCCGCCGTTCAGGTATTTATAGGTACAACCTACTGCATAGCGTGCGCCCACACCGTTAAGGTCAACAGGTAGCGCGCCAGCAGAGTGGGCTAAATCCCAAATGACCTCGGCACCATGTTCATGAACCAGTTGAGTAGTGGCCGCCATGTCGCGCAGTTTGCCCGTGCGATAGTTGACCTGGCTAAGCACCACCACGGCCACGCCTTCCAGGTGCGCGGCAAGGTCGTCACCTTCGGGCATAAAGCGGTGCTCACAGCCGCTAACCCGACAGTAGCCTTGGGCGATATAGCCGTCAGTGGGGAAGTTGCCGCCTTCACTTAATACCGTGCGGCAATCATCCTGGCGCTTGTCGAGGATATAGCCCAACAGTTTGAAAATATTGAGCGTGATGTTGTCCGTGACCACCACTTCACCGTGCTGAGCACCAATCACCGGGGCGAGCAGGTTTCCCAGCCGTTCGGGCGCATCAAACCAGCCCTGGTTCCAGCCTTTAATAAGCTGGGTACGCCACTGCTCCATAGAGTCATCAACCGCTTGCTTGGCCGCGACCGGTTGCGCACCAAGCGAGTTGCCATCCAGGTAGAGAACACCTTCTGGCAGGGAAAAGTGGCGTTTGAAATCTGCCAGTGGGTCTTGGCGGTCCAGTTCACGAACGGTATCCAGGCTCACGCGCATATCGGTACTCCAGCAAAAAATGTCGTCACACAGGTGAAAAGTGGGGTAAGGCTTATTGGGCGCTTGCCGTTAAATAGATGTCCTTACGCTCCAAAGTTCCGGGAAGAACTGCAGGTCGAGTGCCTTGACCAGGTAGCTCACGCCCGATGAACCACCGGTGCCACGTCGGTAGCCAATAATGCGCTCCACTGTTTTCATGTGGTTAAAGCGCCAGCGCTGGAAGTTGAACTCGACATCCACCAGCTTTTCGGCCAGTTCGTATAGATCCCAGTACTTTTCACTGTTGCGATAGATCTCCATCCACACCGCTTCGACGTCGCTACTCGCAGTGTAGGGAATGCTCCAGTCACGATGGGTGATGTTTTCTGGAATATCAAAACCCCGGCGGGCCAGTAGCTGCAGCGAGACATCGTAAAGGCTGGGCGAATTAAGCGCATGCTGGAGTTTTTGGTAATGCTTGGGCTTTGATCGGTGTGCTTCGATCAGTTTGGCGTTTTTGTTACCCAGCAAAAACTCAATTTCCCGGTACTGATAGGACTGAAAGCCCGAGCTTTGCCCAAGGCTGTCACGAAAGCTCAAGTAATCGGCTGGTGTCATCGTTACCAGCACTTCCCAGGCGTTGATGAGCTGTTCCTGGATGCGAGAGACGCGTGAGAGCATTTTGAACGCAGGGCTCAGGTTGTCATCGGCAATATGCCTGGCCGCTGCGTGGGCTTCGTGCAAGCAGAGCTTGATCCATAGCTCCGACACCTGATGAATCATGATAAAGAGTAGTTCATCGTGCTCGTCAGAGGCCGGGTTCTGGCAAGCCAGCAAGGGCTCAAGGTCAAGGTATTGGCCGTAGCTGATATCCTGGTCCCAGTGGATGGCTTCGTTATCAACGCTGTTCTTTTTTGGAGTTTCCATCACTTAATATGCCTCTGCCGCGTCATGAGTGGTTAGCGCTTGTGCTTGAGGTTCGCCTAAATCCCAGAAGATCCCGGCGGCTAGTTTTAGCCCTTGCTCGACAATGGTTTCCAGCAAGTGCTCATCGGGGGCATGCTGATTGCATGATGGATAGGAGTGGGGCAGCCAAACGGTGGGTAGATTAAGCACGTCTGAAAAGCAGTGATTGGGAATCGTGCCGCCCAGGTTGGGTAAAATATAGGTCGCTTCGTCCAGGCTGTTCTCGGTCGACTGAGCAACAAAATTCACCCAAGGGTGATTGGGGTCCAGCCGAGTAGCCGCGTAGCCGCCTAGAAACGTCAGTTGGATATCGTTAAAGCCGTGGGTGTCCAGGTGCTGGCGCAGGTTACTCTCCACCGCTTGCCAGTCGGTGCCTTTTACAAAACGCAGCTGTAATACCGCTTCCGCGTGCTCTGGAATCGCGCCTACGGGTTTGTCGGTTCTACCCGCACTCAACCCAAGAATTTCAAACGTGTTGGCCCCGTATAAACGCTCGCCATCCGCCAGGGTTTCTTCGCCCCACGCTGGGTTAATCGTGGGGTCGGAGGCACCGCCGCCTACCGGCAAGTCGCGCACTAACCGGGAGACGTCTTCTGTCATCGTCGGTGCCTTGAGAAAGTCGGCCAGAATTTTGCCGCTCGGGGAAAGTAGCGTGGCGAGCGCATTACACAGCACCACCGCCGGGTTGGTAATAACACCTCCCCAGTTGCCGGAATGACGGCCACCGTTGCCAGTGTTAAGCGACAACTTGAGTTGAACAACGCCGCGGGAACCCAGGAAAAGGGTGGGCATGTCGTGGCGGATTCTGGGGCCATCAGAGGCTAGAAAAAGGTCGGATTTAAGCGCTTGCTGATAGGCAGTGCAGGTCTCTTCCAATCCCGGTGAGCCTATCTCCTCGCTCATTTCAAACAGCATTTTAACGTTGTAGCCTAACCGGCCCTTACGAGCGTTAATCACAGCTTCTAGCGCGGTTAAATTGACGCTGTGCTGGCCCTTGTTGTCGGCGGTGCCGCGGCCATAAACACGGCCTTCTTTAAAGGTTAGCGCCCACGGGTCAATACCGTTCGCCCATTGTTCTTCCTGGCCATCGGTAACGTCACCATGGCCATAAAGCAGCAGCGTAGAGTAGGCGGAGTCTTCAATGCGCTCCCCAATCAGCAGAGGAGGAAAGCCGGGTTTCGGGTTCTCGATAATCTGGCAGGTGAAGCCCAGCCTTGAAAGCAGCGGGCCAATTTCTTGTTCAAGGTACGCGTTGAGTGTATCGGCACAGGCGGGGTCCTGGCTGACCGTGCGCATGGCAATACGTCTTGCCAGCGCCTTATAAAAGTTACCGTTTGAAAGCTCATCACTCGCTAGCTGAATCGCCTGTTCCCGTTTAGAACGCTGCGGTGTTGTCATGGCGTGCCTTTTTATCATTGGGCTTTTAGTGGTCGTTGAGATGAGCCTAGCCCTTGCTCTTGTTTGCAGCAATCATTAAGATTTCAAACTACCTTTCTAACTATTAGAAATCATCGGTAGATGTTTGAATCGCTACCGATAGCGCTATTTACCCTGCCAGGGTTTGTACGAAAAGTCGCTGAGCGAAGGCCAGACAAGGCAAAAATCAGTAAAAAAACGGAGTTTACATGTGTAAATGAGTATTTTGAGCTGGTTTTTAACGCCGTATGGGCGAGCGTAAGCAGTTTTCGTACAAAGCCTAA